>JAQYFP010000031.1 GCA_028723085.1 Erysipelotrichaceae bacterium
TGATCCCACTACTATTATACCATTTTAAGCATAATAAAAGGCAGAAAGCTCGTCATTTTCTTGGGTCAACGGAGTCACTTTCTGCCACAACAATAATATCAGAATTTAAAAAGACTGTCGACCACTTTGTCAACAGTCTGAAACTAGATGAATTGACTTGATTCATCTAGTTTTTTTTATGAATTAATAGATTTAATTTAACCAATATCATTAATGTAATTCACTTGTTTTTTAAAACTGTGTTATAAAAATTATATATTAAGCTTGCTATAAATAACTATTTAGAAAAGAGGTGGGAAACTATAATTTATGTCAGTTTAAGAAAAGCATTAAGTCTATTATTTATTTGTTTTGTTGCATTTCCTATCATGCCTATCTCAGCTCAAGATAAGGAAGTTTTATCTAATGATGAGGCAAATGAAATCGCGTAGAGTATGTTTGATGATTTAGATGATGAAGATAAGGTTCTAGAAATGGAAAACGGTTGATACTTATTTGGGGAAGCTTATATAGCTCCTTCAGATGATGTGAATGTTGTTTTGGAATCGTTAAACAGTGAAACTGATGAAAACGCAATCTCAGTTAAAGAAGTCAAAGAAAAAGTTGTAGTAGATTTGTTATCGGAAAAATCTGAATTAATCGAACCAAGAGGAACAACTTTACCATCAGAAACAATAGTCTTGGGACCTGGTGCAGAATATACATCAAGTAAATTTAGTGGTTCAGGTTGGAGATTATCAGGATATATGTTCTCTCCTCGTCCAGATACGGGATATTATTTATTATGGACAACATATGTTGATGATAGAAGAGTTGGAAGTATAGATCAAGCTTATAGTACTTTGCATGGCACAATTCAAGGAGATCCAATTTATAATGGTGTATCCAAATATATTAATAAAGCCACTCTAGCTCATGTTTACTATACTTATAATCCAATTGCCGGAACTTATTATAAAGTTCAAAATATTAAATGTGAAAGGAAGATAAACTATGAAAAAAGTTAAATTATTAAGTGTATTCGCATTGTTTGTATGTGTTTGTGCAATGGTTCCAACTATTGTCAATGCATCAGAAAAAGATTCTACAGCTGGTGTTAGTGATTGCTTTAGTACAATGAATAAAGATATGAAAGTAATTGAAATGCCTGATGGTGGATACTTACAAGGAGAAGCGACACTAATTAAAGAAGATGGAACACGTGTAGAATATAATAGTGAAACAGATGAGAATGCGATTAGCGTTGAACAAGCACGTGAAGAATTCAACAAGTAGATAGAACAAAGGCATGGTCTTTCCTCCATGCCTTTTTAAATAGGTAATTTACGATATACAGTTATGTACATCGTTATAAAACAAGCAAGACCACCGATTAGATTAGAAATCGGTTCTGCCCAAAATACACCGTTTATACCCATCACTTTTGGTAAAAGAATAGTTAAAGGAATAACGATGATTGCTTTTCGTAATAAAGAAAAGAAAATGGCTCGTTTGGCACATCCTAAAGCTTGAAAGGTACTTTGTCCACAGAATTGGAAGGCCATGAAACAAAAACCAAAAAAATAAATATGAAGACAAGGAGTACCTAATTTAATGATTTCAATGTCATTTGTGAATAAAGAAATAAGCTGTTGAGGAAATAAGAAACAAATCATCCAGGCAATAAATGTGTAAACTACACCGCCAATAATATTACAACGAATTCCTTCTTTTACGCGTTTATATTGTCTTGCTCCGTAGTTATAACCATTAACAGGTTGACAACCATTACCAAGAGCTTGAACAGGAACGGATAAGATTTCTCGTACCGAATTTATGATGGTCATAATACCAACATAGAAGTCACCGCCATATGTCATTAATGTGTTATTGCATACAATTTGAACACCACAATTCGTTGCCATGACAATAAACCCAGATAAACCAAGTTCAATTATTTTTTTTATATATGACCATTGTGGCTTTAAATAAGACAATCGAATACGATAAATGTTTTTCTTTCCTACAAAGAATTTGAAAATCCAAATGAAGGAAATAAACTGTGATATTACGGTTGCTATTGCTGCACCAACAACGCCTAAATCCAAAACAAAAATAAAAATAGGGTCTAATATTAAGTTTAATATTGCTCCAATCAAAGTGGTGAACATACCAATTTTAGGATATCCTTGGGCATTAATCATACCGTTGAGACCTGTTACATACATAGAAAATAAAGTTCCTAGTAAATAGATTTTTAAATATTGATTGGCATAAAAATAAGAGGAATCACTAGCTCCAAAGGCATATAAAATAGGTCTTTTAAATACATAGCAAACAAGCATTAAAATTATGGAAGTAATTCCAAGCAATGAAATACACTGAGATAAAATATGGCTTGCTTTATCAGTGTCTTGTTGACCACGAGCAATAGAAAATAACGGTGTTGCTCCTGAAGAATATAATTGTGTAAAAGCCCCTATTAAAGTTGTTAAAGGAAAAACAATACCAATACCAGTGAGAGCCATCGAGCCATAAGTGGGTAGGTGTCCTATGTATATGCGATCAATCACACTATAAAATAATTGAACTAACTGAGCTGTTAATAATGGAATTGTCTGTAAAAATATAATTTTTGATACTTTACCTTTTGAAAAATCATTTTGCATAGGTTAATCATACTCTTTTTTTTTGAAAAAGGTATTTTTTATTGTAGAATAATGTAGGTGATAAAATGAATTTTAATACGTTTTTTATTGGAAATGCGATAGCTTTACTTGGCTCTTTTGTAATGATTGGTATTGGTTTTTTAAAGAAAAAAGAACATATATTAATTGGACAATGTTTTCAATGTGGTCTAATTGGAATTTCTCAACTTATTTTGGGCGGAATAACAGGATTTATTACTAATTCCTTTACGATTCTACGAAATTTATTATCTTTTAAAATACCGTTTACAAAGCCAGTTAAAATTGTTTTTATTTTAATACAAATTGTTTTGGCACTTAATTTTGATTCAATTACTTTAATTAACATGCTTCCAATTATCGCAACGGCTATTTTTACATGGTATATGGACAGTAAGGACCCTATTCAATTTAAAATTGTTGTGATTGGAACTTTATTACTTTGGCTAATTTACGATTTTTCTATATCAAATTATGTAGCTTTCTTCTTTGATTGCGTGAGCACTTGTACAAATTCATACACATTTTATAAAATGAAAAAAAGTTTCTGAAAATAAAAAAACTCTTGCATTGCCTAATAGCTTGAGTATAATTTAAATCATAAAAACAAAGAAAAGAAGAAGTACAAACATCATTCTTCTATAGAGAGACAATGGTTGGTGTAAATTGTTGGAGAAAAGTTTGGAACGTGTCTTGGAGTTGCGTTGTCGAAATTGTGAGGCAATGATCGTTAATTCGCGTTAAGAATGAGGTGTCATCTGCATAGAGCAGGTGGAAGTTAGGTGGTACCGCGTCAATAACGTCCTTTCATGAAAATGAAAAGGACGTTTTTTTTAAGGAGGAAAAGAATATGAAAAAAGTAGTAAAAGTTGGTATGGCATGTTTATTGGCTGCATCTATGTTTGGTTGTTCATCTTCAAAAGGTGAAGAGAACACAAAAGTAATTACAATTGGAACATCTCCAGATTATGCTCCATATGAGTCATTGGATACAGATGGTAACATCGTCGGATTTGATGCAGACATGGTTGCTAAATTTGAAGAATATTTAAACGAAGACAGTGATGTAACATATACATTAGAATTTAAACAAATGGATTTTGATAATATCATTACTCAAATTCAAGGAGATCAAATTGATGTAGGTATCTCTGGATTCTCTTATGATCCACAACGTGAAGTAGAATGGTCTGAACCATATTTAGGATCAAGCCAAGTTGCAGTATTACCTGCAGATAGTGATATTAAATCTTTAGCTGACTTAGAAGGAAAAAGTGTAGCTGTTCAAACTGGTTCTACAGGTGAAAAAGCGGCACAAGAAATTAAGGACGCGAATATCAGTGGTTTAAAGAGTGTACAAGATATTATGAATGCTTTAGCTGCTCATCAATATGATGCTGCTATTGTTGATGGTGGAGTTGCTAAGAACTATGTTGACAATGCCGATTTCATTATGCTTGATGAAGCATTATTAGATGAACAAAATTTCATTATCGCTAAAAAAGGTAACACAGAAATTATTGATTTAATGAATAAATGCATTGAAAAATTCTTGGCAAGCCAAGATTATCAAGACTTATGCAGCAAATATGGTTTATCACCAGTTGTAACAGAATAATAGAAAGAGAATAAAGATGTTTGTTGCGATTGATAAAGTTTTTACGATAGAGAATGTTCTATTTTTAGGAAAAGGAGCTTTGTTGTCAGTTGTTATTGCTGCAATTTCCTTAACAATAGGATTAA
>JAQYFP010000032.1 GCA_028723085.1 Erysipelotrichaceae bacterium
TCTCACGCTTATACATCACACCGTTTCCACGGAAAAACTAAAAAACAAAGACGTCATTTAGCTAAACCATCTACGGTACATGCTACTGACTACAAACGTATTAAAAATATGTTAGTTAAATAAGAAAAATAGGAGGAATAAGAAATGGCTAGAGTAAAAGGTGGAACAGTTTCTCGTGCTAGAAGAAAACGTGTTTTAAAATTAGCTAAGGGATACTTTGGTTCTAAACATACATTATACAAAACAGCAAATGAACAAGTAATGCATTCATTCAAGTATGCTTACAATGACCGTCGTAAATTAAAAGGAAATATGCGTAAATTATGGATTGCTCGTATCAACGCAGCAGCTCGTATGAACGGTTTATCATATTCTCGTTTAATGCACGGGTTAAAATTAGCTAATATCGATATCAACCGTAAAATGTTATCTGAAATGGCTATCCATGATGCAGCTAGCTTCACTAAATTATGTGACGAAGCTAAAGCTTGCTTAAATGCTTAATAAGGAATCGAAATGATTCCTTTTTTTTTATTAATTTGGTATAATTTAACAGTTAATTCAGGAGGAAAATATGAAATTAAAACAATATGCTCAATTAATCGTTGAATCTGGGTTAAATGTTCAAGAAAACCAAATTGTTGTCATACAAGCTCCTATTGAAGCCTATGAACTAGTAAGATATATCGGAGAGTTTGCTTTTGAAAGAGGAGCCGATGATGTAGTTGTCCGATATGAAGACGAAATATTAAATCATACACGTTATTTAAATAGAAGTATAGAACAATGGAATAAGTATCCAGAATATGATGCTTTGATGTATAATTCGACAGCTCGTCAAGGCGCTTGTTATTTATATTTAATTGGTGATGATCCAGAATGTATGAATGATATCGATGCTAATAAAATTGCGGCTTTTTCTAAAGCTAAAAACGAAGCTACAAAAGAATGTCGTGATGGTCGTTTCTTCATGAGAAATTCATGGTGCATTGCTGCTGTTGCAACAAAAAAATGGGCTGAAAAAGTCTATCCAGAATGTGATAATGCACTGGAAAAGTTATGGAATACGATTTTTGATGTATGTCGTGTTGATGCTGACGTTAATCAAAATTGGCAAAAACACAAACAGTCATTTATTCATAAAATGAATGTAATAAATAATTTACATATTGAATCTCTGCACTATAAAAATTCATTGGGAACTGATTTTACTATTAAGCTTCCAGATCATTATGTATTTATGGGCGGAGGCTCAACATTAATCAATGGAGTTTATTATTTTCCAAATATTCCAACTGAAGAACTATTTACATCACCCGATCGTTTAAGTGCGAACGGGAAGGTAGTCGCTTCTTTACCTCTTTGCTATAATGGAAGTATGATTGAAGATTTCTGGTTTACTTTTGAAAATGGAAAAGTCGTTGATTTTGGAGCATCAAAAGGAAAAGAAATTCTCGAAAGTATTTTATCTATTGATGAAAATGCACGTTATTTAGGTGAAGTTGCTCTTGTTCCATATGATTCACCAATTCAAAATACAAAGATAATTTTCTATGAAACGTTATTTGATGAAAATGCTGCTTGCCATTTGGCTTTAGGGTCTTCTTTTGCGGAATGCATTGAAGGAGGACTTGAAAAATCACAAAGTGAATTAATGGAATTGGGATTGAATGATTCTCTAACTCATGTTGACTTTATGATAGGTACAAGTGATTTAAGTATAATTGCCACTTGTAAAGATGGAAAAGAAGTTCCAATTTTTGAAAATGGAAACTATTCTTATTTATTTGAGGAGGATTAACAATGGCTGAGAAACGAGTTTTAAAACGTTCGAAAAAAGAAGTGAACGAAGCTTTAGAGGATATCGCTCCTTTTGAATCCCAACAAGACATTGAAACAAGTCAATCTGTTGATTCTTTTGTCATGGATACACCGGTAGTTCAACCACAAGAAGAACAAGCAAATATTGAATATGAAATAGATGAAGACATGACAGGAGATGTTTTCTATGAAAAGAAAAAGTTCTATATTACGGAATATGAAAAAGAAGAATCATATCTAGAAAAGAAATCTCGTGATGGTTATCATTTTATAAAAGCAAACGGAAATAAATATTATTTTAGACAAAGTGCTCCTAAAGATTATTACTATCAATTGATTTACTTTGTTGATGATCCGAGTCATGACCAATGGCAAGAATGGGAAAAAGAAGGATGGACTTTAATGGCTCAACGTCCTGGTAAGAAAAATCATGAAGCAGGATGGTTCCTTGTTCGCAATGAATTGGGATTTGGTGAATATAAAAAGACAATTGATAATGATTTAGAAAAATTTAATTTATTTAAACGACAAGCTAATTCATATCGTTCGACTATGTTTTTATATTTTGTTGTTATGGCCATTTGTGGGGTTACTATTTTCATGACCTTTAAAATCAATGGATTCTTAGAGGCTTTGATTGCGAGTGGTATTATTTTATTGATTTCTTTAATTTTATTCTTTGTTTATGCTTATCATTTAACTTTGTGTAAACGTGCTGTTAATAAATTAAAAACAAGATTAAGATTAAAGGAAAGAGATGATTTTATTCGTTCTCAAAATGAACCAGATTATTCGCAAACACAACAACAATTAGATACAGATTGGAATACGATGGAGCAGTCACTTTCCGATAAAAAAGTAAAGAAAAGAAGAAAAAAATAGCGGGACAATCCTGCTATTTTTTACTTTACACATATACTTTTTAGAGCTTCTTTGTTTGTCAAAATTCCAGTTACCCTTTAATTTTTTTTATAGATCTGTACAATGCTGATCTAAAATATATATAAATAGGAGGCATCACTATAATCCAAGGTAACTCGGATGTAGAACATTGATACGTTAATATAAGGGTAATAATCACAAAATCAACATAATAAAGAAATCCAAATTTAGAATCTGTATGATCTACACATTGAAATAATAAGATTCTAAAGCCAACATATATTAAAGAAATGAATACAATCCAAATAATTTTATATTTAAAACAGAGATACAAAAATAAAATCACAACAAGTAATATGTCTATATTATAGAAAAACTTAGATTTAGAATTCATTTGATGCTCCTTTCGATTGTAATAATTGTTTAATTCTATCTTTAAAATACATTAGAACGTAAAAAAAGCAATACTTAAACACACAAAAAAAGATAACTTAATCCTACTGTAATTTACGGAATATTTAAAATTGGATGAGGATGGTATGAACCTTTAAAATCCATGATGTTTTTAGATTGATGACCATTCTTATCTTTAAATACTACTAAAAAAGCTCTGATACACACTTTGCATATGTGTTTTTCAGAGCTTTTTAAATACGGGAAAACCACACTAAAGTTTGGTCACCTTGATTTGCTTATAAATGGCTATGATGTTTTGGAACCTCATGAATTTAAAGAACCTTTTTAGTGTTGTTGGTTATAATCTTCAATGTCTTCTTCAGTAATTGGCCAATAAATATCAAATGTATTTTGATATACATCTAAATTCGTACCACTATGAATTTTACCAGCAAATATTTTATCTTTATTATTTATGATTTGATCCATAGTGACTGGTTTTACTGGTGACATTAGTAGATATGAATTTGTTTCACCTATAAGCCAAACATCTTTATTTACATGTTCAACATTTGAAAATTTATGTAACATTGTACCAAATACGAGTTCTTCAGGATATTGGCACATCATAAAATTTGTTGTACAGTAAGCTTTATTATCAGCTAAGGCTGTCGCACTTTCATGTGTTAAAATAAACCATGGATATGTCAAATAGACAGTGTCTTCAATGTCACGTTTCTTAAATTTAGTGACAATATTCGATGTCATATTATTCATTCCACGAATTATTTTTGATTTTTGGAAATCATAGCTATTTGTAAAGAAGGCATATTGTTCAAGACGTTCTTGTAATTCTTTATTTTCATTTGAATTTGTAATTTCATAATAACAGTCTTTGTGGTTAAGTTCTTTTAAAAATGCATCCATTTGTTCTTTATGAATTAAAGGAAGCATACCATCTGTTAAAGTGATGAAATAATCGTATTGAAAATCATCTTGTTGTTCGTAATCCAATGCTTCTTCGATTTGGCATATAAAACCTCTAGGAGTTGATAAATCAGCAGGCAAGGCAGAATCTTGTTTAGTAGATACATGTAAACGTGGTTCATCTGCATAGGCTAAAAAGACTTCATCACGCAAATCAGCATCGTTAATCATGACATATGCATCGTCTCCTGCATCAAGAATTTTATCTAAGTTTTCTGTAATTTCCTCAAAGTTTTTTTCGGTATATAATACCAAATAAGCAATTCTCATTTTATTCACCTCATAGGATAAATTATAACATTTGTTTCAAAAAAGTTACATTAAATTATTTAAAATTGAATGTCCAACATGATTTTTAAGAGGTTTCAAACCAAAATTATCTAAAATTGTCATTCCAATTGTTCCAAAAGAATCCTGTATTGGAAGAGCATTTGATGCAACCATAGATTTTGAATATACCATTAATGGAACCATTTCTTTAGTATGATCCGTTCCTGTATGACATGGATCATTTCCGTGATCAGCTGTGATGATTAGTAAGTCATCATCACGAAGATCATTTAAAACTTGTCCCAATAAAACATCAAAAGACTCTAATTCTTTACCATAACCAATTGGATTACGTCTATGACCCCATTTAGCATCGAAATCAACTAAGTTCACAAAACAAAGACCAGTAAAATCTTTTTTCATAATTTCAAGGGTTTGTTCCATACCATGAACAGAAGAATTAGAATGTAAACTTTCGCTAATGCCATGTCCATTAAAAATATCGTTGATTTTACCAATACCAATAACATCAAAATCATTTTCTTTTAATACATCTAATGCGGTTTTTCCAATTGGACTTAAAGCATAGTCATGTCGATTGCTGGTACGAATGAATTTTCCATTTTCTTTTACATAAGGACGAGCAATAATACGACCTACTTTCCATTCTGGTTTCATTGTGATATCTCGTGCTATTTGACAACAACGATATAATTCATCTAATCCCATTGTTTGTTCATTTCCACAAATTTGTAGAACGGAATCAGCAGAAGTATAAACAATCATTTTCTTTGAATTTGAATTGATTTCTTCATCTGCAAGTTCTTCCAAAATTTCAGTACCACTACTTGCCTTATTTCCAATGACAATGTGACCTGTTTTGGTTTCAAGTTCATGTATTAATTCATCAGGGAAGTGCTCGAAAGTAATAAACGGCTCTGTTATGTGCAATCCCATCATTTCCCAATGACCAGTCATAGTGTCTTTTCCGACACTAAGCTCATTCATTTTTCCATAATATCCCATTGGATGTTCATCGATTTGGGCATGGACAGATTTTTGGATTTGTCCAAGACCAAGTTTCATTAAATTTGGAATCATAAATGGATTCATGTTCTGATCTATGTGGGCAAAAGTATTTGTTCCTTCATCTCCATATTCTTTTGCATTGTACATAGCTCCTACACCAAATGAATCAATAACAATTGTAAATATTCTTTTATATTTCATAGAGCTATTGTATCACAAATAAAAAAAGAGCGCTTACTGAAGTGAACTGAATAAGTTGGACCAACTTAGGAGGTTCACTTTTTAATATGCGATATACAAAAGAATTTAAATTGGAATGTGTAAAGAAATATTTAAATGGAACATATATTGAAGATCCGGGAGGATGTTCTCACGAGACATTTCATAACAAAGTACTAAATTGGGTTCGTATTTATAACCAATTAGGAGAAGCCGGCCTGGAACATAATAAATCCAAATTAACTCTTCAGGATAAATTGGAGATTTGTAGAAGAGCGGATGAGGGAGAATCATTTAACTCAATTGCAGTTTCCTACGGAAGACAGGTTGAATTTATTTCCGGAATTTATAAAAGGTATTTATCTGAAGGATTTGATGGTTTAAAATCTGATAAGAGAGGTAGACCAAAAAGCATGAAAAACAACAAGAAAGAATTGAAACTAGAAGATATTACAGATCCTAAAGAAAGAGAAAAATTTCTGTTAAATGAATTAGAAAAACTTCAGATTGAAAATGAATACCTAAAAAAATTGGACGCCTTAGTTCAAAAGAGAATGGACCGACAACAGAAGAAAAAGTAGCTGTTGTCGATGAACTAAGGTCTAAGTATAAATTAATGTCCATTCTAAGTGTCATCAAAATGGCAAAATCCACATACTGTTACTATAAAGAACATAAACACCTTGAATCAGTAAAAAGAAGAGAAAACAAGGATAAAGAAATTCTAGATGTAGTTAAGCCAATATACGAAGAAAATAAGTCTAGATATGGCTATAGAAGAATTATTTTAGCTATTGATGATAACACTCTATCTATTCTTGGTGTTGGAAGGGACAGAATCAGAAACGTATTAAAATCTAATGGATTATTAGGTATTCAAGGAAGAAACAAGAAATACAACTCTTATAAAGGAGACAATGGTGAAGAAAAGAAAAATCTTCTTCTTTCAAAAGAAATAGTTGATGGAAAAGAAAAAATGGTAAGACATTTTGAAACAGCAGGACCAAATCAAAAATGGACAACAGATGTTTCAGAATTCAAAATTTCATGTGGAAAACTATATCTATCTCCGATTCTTGATATGCATGATTCATCTATTATAGCCTTTGATATATCACAATCAGCAAATTTTGAGCAGACAAAAAGAATGCTCGATAAGGCATTCAATCAGTTTGATAGTTTAGAAGGATTAATATTCCATTCTGATCAGGGATGGCAATATCAAAATCGAACATATATGAATGAACTTAAAAAGCGAAAAATTAAACAATCATTTTCCAGAAAAGGAAATTGTCTTGATAATTCACCCATGGAGAATTTTTTTGGGATTCTTAAAAATGAAATGTTTTATGGACATGAAGATGAATTCAAAACATTAGATGAATTGAAACAAGCTATAGAAGAATATATAGAATATTACAATACAAAACGAATTAACTTAAAAAGAAAAGGACTTAGTCCATT
>JAQYFP010000033.1 GCA_028723085.1 Erysipelotrichaceae bacterium
ATCTAGACAAGATGTAGGAAAACACGCGGATATTATGATTTATATGTCGGATAAATCATTAGATCATCCAGTCACACGAATGATTTATGACATATTTATCAAACAAGAAACATATGCCCAGAAACAAGAGACATTAAAAAAATATGGTATACTAGGATTAACAGAAAGGGAGATGAGCAAGATGTGTAATTATTCAGAATTCTACTTGGTTGTTGAACAAAGAGCTTTAGAAAAAGGAATCACTCAAGGAATTAGTCAGGGAATTGATATTGGTCGAACTGAAGAGCGTGAAAAATATATGAATCAAAAAGTTGATACAATTCGCTTGATTATGAATGAATATCACAAATCTTTTGAAGATACTTATTCTTTTCTAAATTACGATGAAAGTGAAAGGGAACAGTATCGTAAATTAATTTGTAACTAAATTTTAAAAATAATTCTTGAAAACGGTTTCGAAATGGTTTAAAATCATTTCGTAAATAAATATTTTACATGTGACTATTCAATTAGGCATGAGTTCTCGATGATAGAGGGGATTCATGCCTTTTTTAATCCTTTCTTGAAAAATCGAAAAAGACGCTGGAAAGGAGGAAAAGATGCTTTCATTTCTTAAGAAAAATAAGAATAAACAACTTGTAGCTGTTATTGATGGAAAGTGTATTCCTATTGAACAAGTAAATGATCAAGTATTTGCTTCAAAGGCAATGGGAGATGGAGTTGGAATTGTTCCTAATGGAAATGTAGTAGTTAGTCCATGTGATGGAAACTTAACAATGGTAGCTTCAACAAAACATGCCTTTGGTTTAACGGGAAAAGATGGAATTGAAGTTATGGTTCATATTGGCATTGATACAGTTGCCTTAGGTGGAAATGGTTTTACTGTTTTAGTGGAACAGGGTTGTGATGTGAAGATGGGTCAGCCTATTATTGAATTTGATGCTGAGTTTATGAAAAGCCATAACTTAGACATGACAACTATGATGATTGTTTTAAATGAAGCTAGTCATGGGGTAAAAGAAAAATATAGTAATAAAAATGTAAAATGTGGAAAAGATATCGTTATCGAATATGGAGAATAGAAAGGACAAACGTAAGTGAAAGCAATTAGGGTATTTAATAATAATGCGGTTTCTACGGTTATTCCCAATAAAGGTGAGGCCATTGTCATTGGTCCGGGTGTTGGATTTAATCGTAAGGCAGGAGATCGAATTGATCGCAATAAAATAGAAAAAGTTTACTATATACAAAATGATTTGCAGACAAAGTTCATGCAACTTTTAAAAGATACTAGACCAGAGGCTTTAAAGGCAGCTGAAGTGATTTTAGAGTATGCACGTGAACAGGGATTAGTTTTAAAAGATCAGCTTATTATTTCTTTGACAGACCACATTAGTTTTGCACTTGAGAGATTGGAAAATAATATTGAGCTTCCATACTTGATGATGTCCGAAACAAAGATGTTATATCCTAAGGAATGTGAAATTGCGTATTGGGGAGTAAAACAAATTAATGAAATTTGTCATTGTACTTTACCTGATTATGAATCTGGATACATTGCTTTGCAGTTAGTGAGTTCTTCTATGGATAAGTCCGCTACAATTAATACTTTGACATTGGTCAAAGAGGCATTGGCTCTTGTTAAAGATGTGTATGGTGTTTCTTTAAATGATGAGGATTTTAATACTATGCGTTTAACTACGCATCTAAAGTTTTTGGCTCAGCGTATTTTTAGTGATACGAAAATTGGGAATGAAAAATTAGATGAGGGTATGGATAATTTACATCATATTTTATTGGAAACGAATCCAAAAAATGAAGTTTATATAATGCGTCTAAAGACTTTTATTTTGGATAAATTTAAATATGAATTAAGTGAAGAAGAGGAAGTGTATTTATTGGTACACTTAACAAAAATTTTTAAATAGGGAGAAAACAATGAAACAAAAAATAATGGGAGCTTTAGAAAAGTTTTCTAAGGCCATGGTACAACCATTAATGTATGTATCTGTTGCAGGTATGATTATGGTTGTCGGTGTTCTGTTAACAAATAGTACAATTACAAGCTTTTTACCATTCTTACAATGGAAACCAATTCAAATTGTTGGACAAATTATTTACGATGGAGTAATGATTGTCATCAATAACTTAAGTGTTGTCTTTGCGGTAGGAATTCCTGCTTGCCTAGCAAAAAGAGATAAATATCAAGCTGCTTTAATTGGTTTATTATCTTATTTAATTTTCTTACAAACATCAAATACTTTATTAACTCTTACAGATCAATTAGCGACTGCTGATGCTTTTGTGGGATTAATTGGAACAGGACAAGCTGAAATCCTAGGAATTCAATGCGTGGATATGAGTGTATTTGGTGGAATCATCATGGGATGTTTAACTGGATATGTATTCAATCGTACTTGTCAAAAAACATTTAAGGGAGCATTACAAATTTTCTCAGGTGTTCGTTTCTCTTTCTTAGTAATGTTTGTTGTAGCTGTTTTATTTGGATGTTTTGGAAATGTTGTTTGGCCTTGTGCTCAACAAGGAATCGCTGCTCTAGCAAATGTCATTAAAAATACCGGAACATTTGGATTATTCTTATATGGTTTCTTAGAACGTTTATTAATTCCAACTGGTTTACATCACTTAGTATCTACTCCATTTGTTTTCTCACCATTAGGGGGAACACTACAAGTAGGAGATCAAGTTGTATCGGGAGCATATGCCATTGTTATGAGTGAACTACAAATGGATATTCCTCGTTTCTCAGATAGTATTTACTATATGGCAACTGGTTTCACTAAAATGTTTGGTTACATTGGAATTGGTTTGGCTTTCATTCATACGGCTTATCCTGAAAATAAACAAAAAACAAGAGCAACTATTATTCCTTTAATCTTAACAGCTTGTTTAGGAACAATTACTGAACCACTTGATTTCATGTTTATTTTCGCAGCACCTTTATTATGGGTATTACATGCATGTTTTGCGGGTTTATTCATTGCCTTATTAAAGATCTTCGATGTTACCGCATTCTGTGGTGGAAACTTATTGGCTTCGGTTTTATTAAACGTATCAGCAGGTGTTTCTAAAACACATTGGCCTACAATGTTTATCTTAGGAATCGTACAAATTATTTTATACTTCGTTGTCTTCTCATTCTTAATTAAGAAATTTAATTACCATACACCAGGAAGAGAAGAAGTAGCTGCTGAAACAGAATCAAGTACAATTCCTGTTCAAGAAACAAAACAAGTTGAAGTAAAAGAAAACACAAATAATTCACTAGACATTGCGAGTTTAGTAGCTGGTTTAGGTGGAAAAGATAATATCAATGAATTAGAAAATTGTTTTACTAGATTAAGAGTAAATGTGAATGATTTATCTAAAGTAAATGAAGAATTAATTAATAAAGTTAAAAACAGTGGAATCGTTAAAAAAGACAATGACATTCAAATTGTATATGGCTTAGAAGTCGCAAATATGCGAAATGCCATTGAAGATTACATGAACAACAATTAAAGGAGGAATACAAATATGATTATTACTATTGTTGGTGGAGGTAGTACATACACTGCTGGAATCGTTAAATCAATTGCCTTAAGAAGAGAAGAACTAGAAGTAGATGAAATTCGTTTATACGACATTGATCCAGTTCGCCAAGGAAAAGTTGCGGTATTGGTTAAATGGGTGTTGGAAGAAGAACTTCATACAGACATTAAATTAGTTGAAACAACAGACAAAGAAACAGCTTATAAAGACGCAGACTTCATCTTTGCACAAATGCGTGTAGGTGGATATAAAATGCGTGAACAAGACGAAAAAATTCCTCTAAGACATGGATGCGTTGGACAAGAAACATGTGGAACAGGTGGAATGGCCTATGGAATGCGTACCATTTTCCCTATGATTGAAATGATCGATGACGTAGAAAAATACGCTAAACCAACTTATTGGATTTTAAACTATTCAAACCCGGCTTCCATTGTATCGGAAGCATGTCGTAAATTAAGACCAAAGGCACGTATTATTAATATCTGTGACATGCCAATTGCCATTATTGACGTTGTAGCAGCGGCTATGGAAATTAAAGACAAAGAAAATATTGTTTATGATTACTTTGGATTAAATCACTTTGGATGGTTTACTTCAATTGAATATAAAGGAAAAGACCTAATGGAACCACTTCGTGCCTATATCAAAGAACACGAAATTCTATTACCAGATGCGTATTTAAAAGACAAACAAGCTCTTTCAAATAAAAGCGCAAAAGGAAATAGACACGCCAAAGGTAGTTGGTACTATGTATGGAAAGGAGAATACGAAATCCTTGAAAACTTCCCTAACTACTTACCAAATACTTACTTAAACTATTACCTACAACAAAAAGAATTCGTTGAACACTCAAATGTAGAATACACAAGAGCCAACGAAGTAATGGAAAGCCGTGAAAAGAACTTATTCGATGGAATCGATAAATACATTGAAACAGGAGTTGTGGATGAAACATCATTCTATGCAGGAAGCCATGGAGATTGGATTGCCGATTTAGCTATCGCATTAAAGAACAATACTAAAGCACGTTTCTTAGTTATCACAGAAAACCGTGGAGCGATTCCTAATATGCCATATGATGCCATGGTTGAAGTACCAGCATACATTGGTAAAAATGGACCAGAAGTTATTGCTCAAAACCCAATTCCTTTATTCCAACAAGGATTAATGATGCAACAATTGAATTCTGAAAAATTAGTTGTAGAAGCATGCATTGAAGGTTCTTACCAAAAAGCATTAGAAGCATTCACATTAAACAAAACAGTACCAAGTATGAACGTAGCTAAAGCTATCTTAGATGATATGATCGAAGCAAACAAAGAGTATTGGCCTGAATTAAAATAAAATAAACCAAAAAATAGTGTGCCACAAACACACTATTTTTCTATTTCAATGATTTCATTTTCTGTTCCCGGATTTCTTTGAATAACAGTATAAAAGAAAGTTTTATGCTCAATCACGTTATCTCCATATGATTTTAAATAACTAAAACGAGGAACTTGATTGAATTGTGTTACACAAATGTAATCAGAAATCATAAAAAAGGAAAAGAAAGATATTATACATATACCAATACAAATCAATTTCTTTTTACAACACAAAGTCAATCCAACAATAATAAACAAACTACCTAATATCGCATAGATACTCGACCAACTACTATCATTAGGGAAAATTGATAAAGCCGATACTAAAATAAATAAACCAAATACCACAAGACAAATACTAACTATTTTTCTTTTTTCTATTTTTAATTTCTCATTACTATAATCCACTACACACATGACATCACTCTTTTCTTCATTCATTCTTTTACCCTCAATAATTTCGGAAATACTAACACCATAAAACTGTGATAACTCAATTAATAAACTCAAATCCGGTAAATTAGAACCCGTTTCCCAACGCGAAACAGAACGAGACGATACCATTAATTTTTCAGCTAAAGCTTCCTGGGTTAGATTCTTTTCTTTTCGTAGTTCCTTTAAAAACAATCCTATATTTTTAGAATCCATATGATTTCCTCCTACATACAAACTATATTATCTATCTTCAAATTACCACGACACAGACTAAGAATCACTAGACAATTGTGTCTAAATAAAAAAATGATATCTTTTCAGATATCAAACACTCAAAATAAGAATGGTAAGAATACTAGAAATCCCCCAACTAAGACAAAAACCAAGAACTCCTAGATCCGCAACAAAAGGAAGAACCAATCCAAATCCAAGAATACAAAGAGCCAGTATAACTTGAAGTGAATCAGGAGCAGATCCAACATCAATATTCTTTTTATGATTTGACTTAGATGAAGAAGAATAAGAAGAATCATTCATAGCTTCCATATTCATATAATCATCAAACAAATCATGTTCATCATTTCCATTCCAATCAAAGTTATTCATAACCACATAATACAACATAAAATAAAACAAAAAAATAAATTTATTTAAAAATATATGCTTGCAAATATCAGTGTAAATGATATACTTGTAATGCAAATTCAACCAAAGTATATATCCAATATACGAGGGGAAAAAATCCTTATTTAAACGTTGTAAGGATTTTTTTTATGCCTTTTTTTCTAAAAATAAAACAAACAAGGAAAATAATACCTTGTCTGTTTAAAATATTCAGTTTTTTATAATATTTATTTATGAGCCAATAATTTAATATTTGAGTTTAATGTTTTGTTCGATTTATATATATACCATAATCTTTTGATGATTTCTCTATAGTAATTACTATCAAGTTTTAAATAGTTGGCAGCAGATATTGTAGTTTGGTTTTCCAAAGCTTTTTGTAAGGCATTTGAAAAACAATAACCAAGTACTTCAGCACCAATTGCCGAGAATATGTCAAAAAACATTTCTTTTTCATTATCATAATTATGTTTAATTAGATATTTCATATCGCCCATGTTTTTCAGTACTTGTTTTAATTCGTCAGAATCATTAAAATATCTTCCTAACGTATCATATGAGAATACATTGTTTTCTAATTTAAATAGAAGAGTAATACAAGCTAATTGATATGTAAGTCCATTTTTGATAATCGGCAAAACTTCTTGTTTATCAAAACGTGATAAATCAGTTTTTAAAAATTGACGATAATATTCTTGTATTTTTAATAAATCAGCTAAAACTCCTGCTTCCACTTGGTCACCGAAAATATTGAAGTAAACTTGTTCGTTGAACATTTTTTGTGGATTGCTTCGAGCAGATCCAGGTTGTTGAACAATAGCAGCCAATCCAATTTTACCAATTTGTTCAAGTGTGGCACTTTGGTGTGGTTCACTAAATTGTTTAGGAACTTTTTCACCTTTTTTAGTTAAATAATAAACATTTTCATGTTTAAGTCTTTGTTTTAGACGAAGCTGTTCAGGTGAATTTGCTTTTAAATCAGCCTTCTTAATAGGTTTTTGTGAATTTGTTGATTCGGCAATTTCATAGGCAAAATTGTCTTTCTCCTTTTCACTAGATCCTTTTGATTTAATGACTTTACATTGAAGGTAAAAATCTTTTTCAATATCAGAACGACCAATTTTATATGTTGTTTGACCTCCGTTAATAATAGAGAACTTTTCAAGTTTAATATAAATACCATCAAAGTAATAATCATCACATATGATTACAATTCCATTGTTTTTGTACCAAAAGTTGTCGGGTTCTTTTGATATTGTTTGATCAATAGCTGTATCAACGTTTTTGTTACGAACAAAATAACGAAGGTTCTTTCCAAGTAGTGCATTACCTTTAATGTTCTGCAATTTTTGAAGGTCAAGAGCTGATACATTAACGATCACAGAATCTTCATATTCTAGATAATTATTAACTTTATCTAGTTTAAGTTTACCAGATTCTACATATGAACTATCATTTTCACAGAGCTGAATTTGTTGCTCGATGTCATTTTTAAAATTTAACTCTACTGAGTAGTTTTCTAAAAATTTATTTGAAGTTCTGATTAGTTTAGTTGTTTCTCTAGTTGTTTTAGGTGCATAAGAAGTAAAGAAATAAATTCGTATTTCACCGTTATCACCTTTTTGCCCTGTCGCATTACGATAGGCAGAAACTAAATTTTCATTATATTTACTAACACGATTGTTTTGTAGATCTTTTAAAGTTTCATTGATTTTATAAAGTTCACCAATTACATCTTCACTTTTTAAAGAAGTACTATTATAGTACTTACTTTGAATGACAATTACATCATTATCTTCACTGTTAGGATCGTTAAAGATCGCGTCGATACCACCGTCATTTGAACCATCTGTTAAATATTGAAGAATATTGTCTGGATCAAAGTCGAAACTTCTTTCTGAGAAGAAATAGAATTTCATGCAGAGTAAAGTAAACAAATGGTAATCTTGATAGGACTTAAATTGCGGATATTTAGATTTCATTTCTTTCATGTAGAAAGTTAAAATATCATTTCCATTATCCATATTGATTTCCTCTCTTCTTATTGTGTCTGTTGATTGTGGAAAACATTTGATGATAATTTGATCATGATCATTTACATAAAACTGTATAGTGTTTAAATCATTTTGATAAGGAATGTTTTCTTTATCAACTAAAACCTTTGTGCTAATAGGATAAATTTCTCTTAATTTATTTGATAAAGCGCTGCTAGGGTTATAGCGGAGTTGAATGATTTTTCGTGTTCCTTGAACATTTACATAAGTTAGCTTTGCTTCATATTCAATATTATTTAAAAATACTGGAATACTTCTTTTTTCACCTTTAGTTAGCGTAAAAGACAACTTTGAAAATAATGAATCCCATGATTCAATCGGTATTGTTGTTCCATCCCATAAAATCGATTTATCAACGGGTTTATCTAAAAATAATTTTTCCACTTTAATCACCTAAAATAATTAGATCACATATTGGAACTATGGTCAAATACAGACTCTTTTATTTTCAACAAAGCACCTGCTATAATAGCTTCAGGTGATGATATGTCTAGTAAGTTTTATACGAATTATAGTGAAGAAAGATTTATTGATAAGTTAAGGAAGAACATTGATCTATGTAATAGTTTTTATTTTTCCGTTAGTTTTATTAAAAAAGCGGGTTTGAAGTTGATTGCTCCTAATATTGAAGCAGCACTAGCTAGAGGAGCTAAGGGAAAAATAATTACTTCTACGTATCAGAATTTTACAGATGTTGATTCTTTAACTTATTTTTATGGTTTACAGAATAAATATAATAATCAGTTTAGTTGTCATCTAGATATAGAGTGTTTTAAGGATTTAAATGGAAACACCAATGGGTTTCATTCAAAAGGATATTTATTTGAATTTGATGATTATAATGAATTATTAATTGGGTCTTCTAATATTACGGTATATGCGTTATTAAAGAATATTGAATGGGATGTATCGGTTATTGGTTCTTCTTATGACGAGGCTAAAAAAGAATTTAATTATTTATGGGATAAAACAGTATTATTAGATGAATCATTAATTTCAGAATATAAAAATAAATTATTTTATGCCATTGAACGATGGGACATGGACTATAGTGTAGCCAATGCTTCTACAAAAACTAATTACATGCAAAGAAAAGCTCTAAAAGAATTGAATCGAATTCGTGCTATGGGAGCTAGTAAAGCACTTATTTGTTCTGCAGCAGGGAGTGGAAAAACTTATTTGGCGGCTTTTGATGCCTTAAATTTTAATCCAGATCGTTTGTTGTATGTTGTTCAAGAAGGTTCTATTTTAATGAAATCTTTTGAAACGTTTCAGACAATATTTGGATCTAACAAAAGCTATGGAATTTATAATAAAGACTACAAAGAATTTGATAAAGATTTTGTGTTTTCAACGAATGTGACAATGGCTAATTCATTGGAATTATTTAATCCCCATGACTTTGATTACATTATTATTGATGAATGTCACCATGCCACAGCTAGTACATATCGAAAAATAATAGAATATTTTGAGCCACAGTTTTTACTTGGAATTACTGCTACTCCTGAAAGAATGGATGGAGAAGATGTATTTGAATTATTTGATCAAAATGTTCCCTATGAACTTCGATTAAGAGATGCGATTATGAATCACTTAGTTGTTCCTTTTCATTATTATGGAATTCGAGATGAATTAATTGAATATAGTGAAAAAAGTACGAAGGGACATAAATTCATTGAACAATTTTCAGATGAAAAACACTGTGACTTTATATATAAAATGATTGAAAAACATCGTATTCCAGGACAAAAACTAAAAGCTTTAGCATTTTGTCGTGATATTTCGCATGCGATTCGTATGTCTCAAGCCATGGAAGACTATTATCATACGCAATATTTAACAGGAAAAAACAGTATTGGAGAACGTATTCGAGCTTATAACGATCTTCAAAGTGATAATTCTGATTTAGAAATATTATTTACAGTGGATATCTTAAATGAAGGAGTGGATATTCCAGGCGTAAACATGGTTTTATTTCTTCGTCCAACGGATTCACAAACGATTTTCATTCAACAATTAGGACGTGGACTAAGAAACTATGAAGGAAAACAATATGTCACGGTATTAGACTTTATCGGAAATGACTATAAACGAAGTGTACAAATTGCCTTTGCCCTAGGAGGATTGTCTAAAAACTTCGTAATGGAAAAGAATTTGGTAAAAGATCTAGTTGTAGAAGATTTTAAGAGTATTGGTTTAAGTGATTATGGTGTTGAAATTCATTTTGATGATTTAAGTAAAAAAGAAATTATGGCTTATATCGATGATGTGAATTTTAATACAAGAAAATACTTGGAACAAGACTATAAGAATTTTAAAAAATACATAGGAGCAAGTGACTATCCAAAACACATGGATTACTTAAATAATGACTATGCCCCTGATTTATTAAAGTTCATGCAGTCAAAAATATCCGGAACAAAGAACTATTCGTATTATGGATTTTTAAAGAACATTAATGAAGATAATTTACCTGTATTCAATACAAGACAAGAAGAATTCATTAAATATCTTTCAGATATGTTGCCCATTGTGCGTGACTATGAATATTTAATTGTACAAGAAGTTATTGAACACGCTGGAAACATTAAAATAAAGGAATTAGAAAATATCATTAAACAAAAAACAAAATATTATAGCCAAGAATCATTTGATCATGCGATTCAATACATGATAGAAAGTGATTATTTTAAGTGTATAAATAATGTATTTAGTTTAAATGATATTGATCTAAACATTGAATTAGAACAATACTTAGAAGATTTAATTCAATATGGACTTAGTCGATATGAAATTGAATTCTCAGACCTAGAAGAAAATCAAACATTTAAACTATGGGCATCGTATAAAAAGACCCAAATTAAACAACTATTACTTAAAAATCCTAAAGACTATATGAAAGGAACGGATATATATGATGGAGTTGTATATATTTATGTAACCATTCATAAAGGAAATACTGTAAAAGAAAACTTAAACTATGATGATGGATATATTGATTCAAAAACATTCCAATGGGAAACAGTATCAAACATCTCCCAAAAAGAATTAATGGCAATTAAAATGAGTAAATGTGTTCATATATTTGTGAAGAAAACAAAAGAAGAAAATGGAATTGTTCTTCCTTTTACATATATAGGAAAAGGAAAAATGACATTCATAGAAAACTCATTAAAACCAAATGGAGCTTATTTATTCCATGTAGATATGGAACACGAAGCAGATGATGATGTTTATTTTGATTTTAAATTAAGAAGGTAATATAGTTTTGATATGAAAAACATTAAAGTAGTGGCTGCTATTATTGTAGATAATGGGAAATATTTGGCATGTGAAAGAGGTTATGGTGAATTTAAAGGTCTATGGGAATTTCCTGGTGGTAAAGTTGAAAAAGATGAATCGTTAGAGGATGCTTTAGTTCGAGAGATACAAGAAGAATTGGATGTAATGGTTCATGTGGATTCTTATTTTGATAGTGTGGAATGGGATTATCCTTCTTTTCATTTATCGATGGCTTGTTTTATGTGTTCAATTGAATCGGGAATTATTTCATTAAATGAACACAATCATATACAATGGTTACATCAAGATGAACTAGATGATGTTCATTGGCTAGATGCAGACAAGATAATAGTTGAAAAGTTGAAGGAGTTTATATGTTTAGAGGGATAAGAAGAACTAAGAATGAATTGGATATAAGTGAGGGTATTGTTTTACTTGAAAGTAATAGAAGAGGGGCTTTATCGGTTTATGGAGATGATGGATATCCATATACGATTCCTGTTAATTTTTATTATGAAGATGATCATATTTATATTCATTGTGCTAAAAAGGGACATAAACTCGATTCCATTCATAGAAATTCTAAAGTATGTTTTACTACATGGAATGATGGAATACTAAAAGATGATTGGGCATATTATGTTTCAAGTGTTGTTTGTTTTGGACAAGCTAAGATTATGGAAGATAAAGAGCAGATGCGTGAAATGATTTGGAAATTGGGATATAAGTATTATCCCAATGAATTAGAAGTAAAAAAAGAAATTGATAAAGATTTTGATTTTATTTCTATGATTGATATTGATATTGAACACATGAGTGTAAAACAAATACATGAAAGATAGGACCTATTATGATTGAACAAAGAATATTTATATCGACTAATACACATGACATACCTATGGTGATTACGTATCCAAATTTAGATGGAAAATATCCTTGTATGTTACTGTTACATGGATTTTTAGCATATAAAGAAGGAGATGGGTATTTATTTACGAAAACAGCTCAAGCTTTAGCTAATAATGGAATTGCGAGTGCTCGTATAGATTTTTGCAGCATGGGAGAAAATCGTTATTCTCGTAAATTCTATGGAACAAAAATATGTATTGAAGAAACAAAGGAAGCTTTTAATTATTTGTGTTCTTGTGATCATATTGATTCAAGTCGTATTGGGCTATTGGGACATAGTATGGGAGCTCGTATTGCCTTATTGTGTTCTGATCTAGATAGTAAGTGTATGGTTACTTTTAATGGAGCAGTGAATGTAGAAGAACCATATGCTTTTGATATTTTATCAAATCAAAATAAAGAAGAATTAAAAACACAAGGATATACGTTTATGTATCCAAGTGATGGAAGAGTTGAATTATTGTTTAATCAATTTTATTTAGACTGTGAAATACATTCCAGTGAAATATATAACTACCATCGTCCTATTTTAGTTTGTGTAGGGAAACAAGACCCTACTTTAAATCCAGAAATAAGTTATAGATTTGCACGTAAACACCCATATGCTGATTTATTAGAAATAGATGGAGCCAATCATACATTTAATGCCAAGACAAAAGACTATACAAAAGTAGATGAATTACTTGAAAAAGTGGTATCATGGTTAAAAATCAATTTATAGGATGGTGAATATATGGAATATTGGGATATCTATGATGAAAATAAACAATTAACAGGACAAACAATGAAGAAAAATGATTGGATTTTAAAACCTGGTCAATATCATTTATCTGTTTTAGGAATTATTCAAAATAAAGAAGGAAACTACTTAATTACCCAAAGAGTGATGACAAAAGCATGGGCACCTGGTTGGTGGGAAGTACCAGGAGGTGCTTGTATGGCAGGTGAAAGTTCTAAAGAAGCTGTCATTCGTGAAGTAAAAGAAGAAACGGGATTAGATGTTTCAAATGCTGAAGGTGGCTTTGTGATGAGTTATCATAGAGAAAATCCTGGGGATAATTATTTTGTGGATGTTTATAAATTTATATTGGATTTTGATAAAGAAGATGTTTGTATTCAATCCAAAGAAGCTCTTGATTTTAAATTAGCTTCATTGGAAACAATGGAACAATTAGATAAAGAAGGAATTTTCCTTCATTTTCAATCAATTAAGGAGGCACTATGAAACTAAGAAATGGAATTGAAATTCCTGATATTGGATATGGAACATGGAAAACACCTAATGATGAAGTAGCGATTTCTTCTGTTCAGTGTGCAATTGAATGTGGGTATCGCCACATTGATGGAGCTCATATATATAAAAACGAAGAAATGATTGGAAAAGCCATTCATAATTGTGGAATCGATCGTAAAGATTTATTTATTACGAATAAAGTATGGAATCTATATCGAGGATATGAATCTACTCTAAAGGCATTAGACGATTCATTAGAAGCCATGGGATTGGATTACTTTGATTTATATTTAATTCATTGGCCAGCCAATGAACTAGGCTATGAAAATCCAAGACAAGTGAATCGTGATACTTGGCAAGCTTTAATTGATGCTTATAAACAAGGAAAAGTAAAGGCTATTGGTGTTTCTAATTTTAAGATTCATCATTTAGAACAAATTATGGATATGGAAATACAACCAATGGTTAATCAAATTAAATTTCATCCAGGACTTACCCAAGATGAATTAGTTCAATATTGTCAAGAACACGACATTGTTGTAGAAGCCTATAGTCCATTAGGAAGAACAACGATATTAGAAAACGAAGAATTAAAGAATTTAGCTTTAAAATATCATAAAACAACATCACAAATTAGTCTTCGTTATATCCTTCAAAAAGGAATTATTCCTTTACCTAAATCAGTGACGCCTAGTCGTATTCAAGAAAACTTTGATATCTTTGATTTTTCAATTTCAAAAGAAGACATGGATATAATTGATAACTTAAAAATAGATTATGTACTACAAGATTCAGATACAATGAGGCCTTAATATGGAAAAAATGATACAAGACGCAAAGAATAAAAAAAGAGAAGCAGTGTTAGCTTTATATGAACAAACCAAAGGAAAAGTTTATTTCTTTTGTGATTTCTTATTAGAAGACAAAACCAAAACGGATTTTGTCTTTGAAGAAGTTTATGATGAAATATGGAAAATATTCTTTCAAAAAAATATTCAAACAATTCAAGAATTCAATGACTTGTGTTTAAAGTCTACAATTCGTATTTGTGAAAATAAATTGTCTTTGAATGCTCAAAAATGGAAAGATGCCAAACCAAGTGTTGAAGAAACAATTGAAATTCTTGACATGAAAGAAGATATTCCTTTTGAACAAATCAATGAAAAATTAAATACATTTAATTTGGAAACAAGATTTATTATTAAATCCTATTTATATTCTAATTTCAGTATTCGTCAATTAGCCGATGCTCTATCTTTTGATGAACTAGTATTAGAAGACTACATTCAATATTGTTTTCAAAGCAATAAAGACATGAAACACTATAAATTCAATTGTTTGAAACAAAATAAAAATCCATATCAACCAATTGATGCCAAGTGTAAAGACAAAATTGAAGCATTTACCCACAAAGAACCAAGTAAGAAAAAATGGTTACTTATACCAATTCTTTTAGTAGTTCTAGTATGTGGATATCTATTATTTAAACCAGCACCTACTTATTTTGCCGACATTAAAATTAAAGACTATGGAACAATTGTTGTGCAATTAGACAGTGAACAAGCACCTGAGACAGTGGAAAACTTTGTGGATTTAGCGGAATCTGGTTTCTATGATGGCCTAACGTTCCACCGCATTATTGATGGTTTTATGATGCAAGGAGGAGATCCCAATGGAAATGGAACCGGAGGATCGGATAAAACCATTAAAGGAGAATTTTCAGCCAATGGAGTCGATAATGAATTATCACATACGCGTGGAACAATCTCGATGGCACGAAGCTCAGCCTATGATTCGGCTAGTTCACAATTCTTTATTGTTCAATCGGATTCAACGTTCTTAGATGGTCAATACGCTGCCTTTGGAACAGTTTTATCAGGAATGGATATTGTTGATGAAATATGCGAACAAGCACAACCAACCGATGATAACGGAACAATTGAAGCAAGTGAACAACCCGTTATTGAATCCATTACCATTCGTACAGAATAGATTTGTCTTAGGACAAGTCTATTTTTTTATAACTGACAACAATAATGTCGCATTAAAATATAAGATACAAATAAGAAGGAGGAATCAATATAATCGATGTGTTAATTTAAAAATGGAAGTAGAATAAAGTAAGAAAGGGATGATTCTATGGCAAAAGTAATTCGTTCTGGAAACAGTAATCGTTCTATGACATGTCCTGAATGTGGTAGTCACAACATTGAGTTGTACGAAGACAATATGGAATATGTTTCAAAGACAAAAACAACACTAAACCTAAATCCACTCCATCCATTTCGACTTACTAACCACAAAACGCAAACTAAAGCTGTGCCTAAGAAAAAAGTAAATTCAGCTAAAGTGGGAGCTGCTTTAATGACAGGTGGAATGAGTTTATTGGTAACAGGTGGAGTGAAATCAAAGGCAAAGAAACAATGGTATTGTTGTAATTGTGGATGCATATTTGAACAATGAAATTGGTGAAAATTTGATTGACTTCATTACCTTCCTATCTACTAATATCAAAAACACCAGGACATTTAAAAAATTGAAAAAAGGTTTGATAAATTTTTTCGACGGCGTTACATAAAAACATACAGATACACATAAAATGGGAATGGACGTTGAAATGCAATTTGTTTTGTAATAAAATTGCATTACTAAAAAATGTGCAACTACACGGAAAATGGGAGTGAAGTTATGGAAATCAAGAGAGATGTTTATCTACAACAGCTAATCGAACGTAGGGACAACGGCATGATAAAAGTTGTTACGGGTATTCGTAGATGCGGAAAGTCTTTTCTGCTATTTACGATTTTCAAAAGATACCTTTTGAAAAGTGGTGTTGATGCAGACCATATTATCGAAATTGCTCTAGATGGCATTGAAAACGAAGAACTGCGAGATCCAAAGGTGTGTTTTCGCTACATTAAGGACGCAATGAAAGATTCTGACAAATACTATCTGCTTCTAGATGAAGTCCAGTTTATGCCACGATTTGAGGAAGTTCTGAACAGCTTGCTTCGTATGAGCAACATAGATGTTTATGTAACCGGTAGCAACTCCAAATTCCTTTCCAGTGACATCGTGACTGAGTTCCGTGGCAGAGGTGATGAGATAAGGATTTATCCGCTTTCTTTTGCAGAGTTTTATTCTGTCTATGACGGTGATTATGACGATGCCTGGGACGAGTACATGACCTATGGAGGATTGCCGCAGGTTGTAGGGTTCCAAAGTGAGCGACAGAAAGCAGATTATCTGAGAAACATTTTTGCCAATGTATATCTGAAGGATGTTATTGAAAGAAACAAGATTCAAAGTGTGGATGAAATAGGAATTCTGGTTGATGTTCTTGCGTCTGCAATCGGGGCACCTACCAATCCATCAAAAATTGCGAACACGTTTACCAGTGAACGCCAGATGACTTATACCAACAAGACAATCTCTCATCATATCAACCTATTGGCAGAAGCTTTTCTGATTTCCAAAGCCAGCCGATATGACATCAAAGGTAGAAAATATATCGGTGCAAACTTGAAGTATTATTTTACTGATCTGGGGCTTAGAAACGCTCGACTGAATTTTAGGCAACAAGAACCAACACATATTATGGAAAACATTGTTTATAACGAGCTGTTGCTTCGTGGCTACAATGTAGATGTGGGTGTTGTCGATGTATATGATAAGGATAAGGATGGACACCGTGTTCGTAAACAACTGGAAGTTGACTTCGTAGTAAATCAGGGCAATCAAAGATATTATATCCAGGTAGCATACGATATGGCATCGGAAGAAAAACAGACACAGGAATTTAATTCTCTGCGCAACATCCCGGATTCCTTCAAAAAGATTGTTATTGTTAATGGTAGCAAGAAGCCTTGGAGAAACGATGAAGGCTTTGTGATTATGGGAATGAAGTATTTCCTCTTGAATACGGATAGCTTGGAATTTTAAGCGGCTGAGAAAGCCGAAACCTGGTAACCATTATTAAAAAGAGGTGCTGAATTATTTACCAAAACTGGTAAAAAATCTGGCACCTAATTTTGTGCATTCTTATGCTGACGTTTATAACCTCTGCATTAACCTTGGCTCTGCATTAACCTTGGTAACAACCTTGGTATAACTTCGTTTAACCTCCGTAATAACCTCCGTATTTACATTATCAAACATTATGATAATATGGGTATTTATTACACGATTTCGGTAAATCTTTGCGTAATGTAGGTAAGATATCTATATTAACCTCCGTAATAACCTTGGTAAAAGCCTCGGTAAAAAAATCGTTAGAACTTTGTGATAACCATTTATTTGATATTGTGGCTATTTTGATTCATGTGTTATAAATACAAATTCATCAAATCACAATCAATGTATTCATTGTCTATTTTTAGAAACTTAGGGAAAGTTCTTATTTTTGTGAAACCATACTTTTCATATAAATGAATTGCTGACTTATTATCACTTCTTACTTCTAAAGAAATGACTTCTAGGTTTTTGTTTTTTGATTGTGATAGAGCTTGTTTCATTAATTCCGTTCCAATTCCTTGATTCCAATACGCTTTTTTTACCGTGATAGAAAGTTCAGCTCTATGTTTTAAACGATTTCTTGTTAGAACGTTGATATTGATGTTTCCAATAATTTCATTACCATCCAAAGCTAACAACATTACAGAATTAGAATCAATAATGGATTGAATATAATCTTGTTCTTGTTCAACTGTAATTCCTAGACCCTCTTGTCCAAATGTTAAATTATCGGATTCAGATCCAATTTGTTCTAAAAAAGTAAGAAAAGATTGAGCATCTTGTATTATCGCATCTCGATAAGTAATCATTATTCTTCCTCCTTGTCTTTTACCATGTAAGCTAAAGAATACTTGAATAATTCCTGGGAATCATCTAAATCACTGTCTAATAAAGTTTTTATTTTTTGAATACGATAATTAATAGTATTACGATGGGTAAATAGTTCTTGGGCAATGATGGAAATAGCTCCATTGTATTTTAAATAATATTCAAAAGTAAGTTCTAATTGAGAATGATGTTTTTTGTCATATTCAATTAATGGATTTAAACACTCATGATAATAATCATTTAAAATTTCTTTGTCTTCCACACTGAATAAAATTTGATAGAAACCTATATTTGAAAAAATAGCTAGTTCTTGTTCAAAGCGATGTGCGTATTCTAAAGCTGCTTTGGCTCTTTTATAGTTTTTGGCCGTTGATTTTAAATCATGAAGACTACTTCCAATGCCAATACGAATCGGAAGATTTCCTAGCTTTGATTTAGAAACATGAATCATTTTTTCACACATAGAATATAAATTAGGCAAAGGTAAACTATTGGTAATCAAAATTAAATGATCTTCATACCAGAAGAATAAATACTTACAGTTGATGTTTCCAAAATAAAAACGAAGACGAGCTTGGATTTTCTGTTTTTGTATTTCGGTTTCATCTTTTTTTAACACATCAATAACAGTAATCTGAAAATCATTGTTTACATCAAAATATTCACTTAATTCTTCACGATATTGATCTAATTTTTCTTCGTTTTTAAATCCTTTAATAAAATAAGACGCAATTTTTTCATCATTAATGGTTGCTTGTTGACAACGAATACTAATGTCTTTGATAAATAAATTGACATGAATTTCCCAAGGAAGTGTTAATAAAGGGAAATTATGTTGGTCACAATAATGAATAATGGATTCGGGAATTTCATTGATATATTCTCCGGTATTAATGATTAAGCCTACACAGTTTCTTTGTACTAAACGAATAATACAATCCATTAGTGCTTGTTCACTTTGAAAACCTACGCCTAGTGTTAAAGCTAAGTCATTGGACCATAGAAATTGAATGATTTTAGGATCTTCAACTAAATGGACCCAACCAACAGGGTGAACCCCACCTTTTTTACCAGCAATCCAGTTTAATTTGTATTGTTCTTGTACTTGTACATATAAGTCATCTAAAGATATCATATTGCCTCCTATTTATGATTAATTGTTTATAGTTTATATACAAATATGTGATTGTTTATAAAACATAGACTATTGTATTTATTGTTTACACATTGTAAACAAATGAAAATTTTCATGAAAAAGTTTTATAAATTTATTTGTGCTATAAGCACAAAATATACTTAAATGATTAGGCTATCAAGCTATTTTAATTCTATCATATTGGTTCTATAATACAATTACAAAGAGAAAACAAAAGAGTTGGAGGGTTTAATTATGATGTATGGTAATGTTTATTTTCAAATGTATGATTTAGAAAGAAATTGTCCACAATGGTACAAATCAGAAAGATACAACTATTGTGACTCACAAAAAATCAACAAATTATACCGTCTTTTTTCTAGAAAATATAGATAATAAATAAAGAGGATTTGAAATCCTCTTTTTTTTTGTTTACTAATTAAAGACACTGAATAAATTCAATTAATAACTCATACATATTCTTAAAAGAAACAAGATTTAAACGTTCTTTAGGAGAGTGAATATGCTCCATTTCTGGTCCAATAGTAATAATATCAAGATCTGGCATCTTTCCTTTGAACACACCTGTTTCCAGACCACCATGGGTTGCGTATTCTTTTAACTCAATTCCTGTTTTTTCATAATAAAGTTTTTTGAAAGTCGTTAATAATTTAGAATCTTTATCACAAGTCCATCCGGAATACGATTCACCATGGCTTGTTTGACAATGACATAAGTTGGCAAGTCCATCTAACTGCATTAAGACATCATTTCGTTTTGATTCTTCAGGGGAACGAATAAAATAACTCGCTGTACATTGATTGTTTTCAATGTTTGTGAGTCCTAAGTTTAAGGAACAAAGCGGTAAATTTTCAATACGCTGTGATAGTTCTAGACAACCATTAATGGATAAATACAAATATTGAATCCATTCCTTAGATTGTTCTAAACCAATACATTGATCACTTGTTGTTTGCGATAAATTCATGAATACATTTGGATCATTTTCTTTTAATTCTTCTTTAATTGTATTAAAAATAGATTCGATAGTCGAAGTGACAAAATGTATATCCTGACTTGTACTAAAAGTAACGGAAGCATCTCTTGGAATCGCATTGACCTTCGATCCTCCTTGTAAAGATACAAGCGAAACATCAATTCCTTGTGTCATACAATAATATAAAATACGAGCTACAATACGAATGGAATTACCTTTATATTTATTGATATCGCCTCCAGAATGACCTCCGGATAATCCATCAATTTCAACGGTAATACATGGATTTTCATTTTTATGCCAAGTGATTTCCTTTGAAATATCACAACCAACTGAACCACTACTTGAAATACAAATTTGATTCGTGATTTCGGAGTCTAAGTTAATCATCATTTTACTCTTCAACATGGAAGTATCTAAGTACGTTGCACCACATAAACCAACTTCTTCTTGAACAGTAAATACACATTCTAAAGCGGGTAAAGATAAAGTGTCATCATCTAATAAGGCAAGCATGTAGGCAACACCAGCTCCATCATCAGCTCCTAGTGTTGTTTTCGTGGCATATAACCAATTGTCTTTTTCATAGATTTGTAGAGGATCCGTATCAAAATTATGATTCGAATCTTTGTCTTTTTCATTAACCATATCTATATGTGCTTGAAGTAAAATGGATTTTCCTTCAAATGATTCAGACGCTTCTTTGAAAATAATCACATTATAAAGTTCATCTTGAATGTATTGAAGATGATGCTCCTTGGCAAAATTCATAATATAATCGGATAGTTCTTTTTCGTGATACGAACCATGTGGAATCTTACAAAGTTCATTAAAGTAATAATTTATTTTTAATTGTGTATCAAACATATAAATTCCTCCTTTCTTGATTTTAGAACAAAAAAAGGGAGAAAAACAATCTCCCTGTCATTATTTTATATTATTTTAGATTAAGTGAGGACACAAATTCATAAGAAACGACCTTTATTTGAATGATTTTCTAGTATATAATGAAGTAAAGGATTGATATAACATTATGGAAAAGATATTAACTAGCCGGGAAATCCAAATAATGGATGTCCTATGGAATTCCTCTTCTAACTTATCCGCATCACAAATCGCTGACCAATGTGAAGACATGAGCGTCTATTCAGTACAACAAGTACTTCAAAGACTATTGAAATTAGGGTTTATCGTTGTTGATGATATCGGATATTCAAAAAAAGTATTAACACGTTTGTATGTCCCTACCGTTTCACAAGGAGAATATATTTGTTTCTTATTAGGAAATGATAAAAATAAGATATTGGATTTAATGTCTTATATTGTTTCCAAAGAAACAGATGTTGATATATTAAATAAATTTGATTCTTTAATTCATAATAAAATACATGAACTAAACTAAGACCATTATTGGTCTTTTTTTTAAAGGCATAAGATAAATATCCACAATCATCTTGAACAATGTACTCATTTTTATATGGAGAAACAACATAGGGATTCATTTTGATGATTTCTTGTGTTTGAATATTTACTTGTACCAATACATCTTCATATTTCATTTCCTTAACAATAGAGGCAATGCCATATTCATTAATTAAATTGATTTTAAAAGAATCACAAGAACCAATCGTTAACATATTCTCCCATGTTCCATTCATAATATTGCGAACTTGGATTTTACCTGTTTTAGAATTATATTGATAAATTTGATTATCATAGTAGCCTAAATAAGCTTCACTTATTATTTGTTGTTCAATGGGAATGAGTTTGTCATCTTGAATTTTAACTAAATCACAGTTATTTAATATTCCATAGACTTCGTCGTTATTTAAAATGACATGAATATATGTATTATATGTATTTAATTCCATTGTTTTTAAATCAATACTTATACAAGAAGAATTCGATAAATTAATATAGAGTTTATTATTAATAAATTGATAATCCGTAAAAGTACATTCTTCATTAAAATAAACAACATCCGATTCTTCTTTTTCCGGATTAGTTTTATTTATATAAAACTGAGAATGATTTGTATAAAAGACATATATGGTATCTTGATAACGATAAACAGAATGAATGTCTAAGTCTTTATATTTTGAAAAACAAGTTGTAGCACAGTTTTTATGATCACATTTTTCATTTAAACATAAAGGACGATCTATTCCTGTTTTAAAATCAAAGGAATATAAATAAGCCTTGGTTTCATCTTTGGGATAGACAATATGAATTAGGTTCGTACCTTTAGGTGCATAACTCGTGCATCCTGTAAGCAAAATGATTATGATTAATAATAATTTTTTTCATCGTGTTTCCCTCTTGTTTAAAATAACACAGAAAAATAAACAAATTATAAGGAAATCCTTAATAAAAAATAATGTTTAATATAATGAAAATGGTCTATAATAAGTACAAAGGAGAGTAATGTTATGTCAATTATTAAATTAAACCCTGCATTTAAAGATTACTTGTGGGGAGGAACAAAATTAAAAGAAAACTTCGGTAAGAAAACAGACTTAGATATCGTAGCGGAAAGCTGGGAGTTATCTGTTCATCCAGATGGTCCAAGTACAGTGGCTTCAGGGGAATATGAAGGAAAAACACTTCCTGAGTATTTAGATATCGTAGGTAAAGGTGTTTTAGGAACAAAAGGAAATGCGTTTGAAAATTTCCCTATTTTAATTAAATTTATTGATGCGAAAGGGTCTTTATCAATTCAAGTCCATCCAGATAATGAATATGCACTTCGTGTTGAACATGAATATGGAAAAACAGAAATGTGGTATATCATGGACTGTGAACCAGGTGCTTTCCTTTACTATGGTGTAAATAAAGCTATCACAAAAGAAGAATTTAAAGAACGAATTGAAAATAATACTTTATTAGATGTATTAAAGGCTGTTCCTGTTCATAAAGGAGATGTATTCTTTATTCCATCTGGTACTATTCATGCCATTGGAGCAGGAATTCAAATTTGTGAAATCCAACAAAATTCAAATTCAACTTATCGTGTATATGACTTTGGTCGTGTTGGAAAAGACGGTAAACCAAGAGAACTTCATATTCAAAAAGCCATTGATGTTTCTAATTTAAATCCTATGGAATCAGATTTCAAACCATGTGGACCAACTACTATTCAAGGTGATGCTAAGGTTACAATGATGGCAACTTGTCATGAATTCACAACATATGTAGTGGATGTTGATGGACAAACAACTTGGAATGTAGACGATGAAAGCTTTGGTTCTGTTATCGTTCTAGATGGATCGCTAACAATTTCAGCCAATGGTCAAAGTGTTCAATTAGATAAAGGACAAACAGCTTTCATTGAT
>JAQYFP010000034.1 GCA_028723085.1 Erysipelotrichaceae bacterium
TTCATATACAACTTGTACATTTGAAAAAGTTGTTCCATCATTTAATTCAATAAAACCAACGGCTTTTGAATTACGATTTGTACGAACCCATCCTTGTAAAACTACTTTTTCGTTATTCATTGATTCATAAGTTTCTTTTAATTTCTTAACTAACATAATTTCCTCCTGACAATAAAAAAATCGTCCCTCCAAGGAACGATTATTAACCGCGGTACCATCCTATTTTTTCGATAAGAAACGACTCAATCGGTTTAACGCACCATACGAAACTGTCTACTTAATTTCTCCAGTTTAGCCAAGTAGCTGTTGTCCATTTATTTTCATTGCTTGTTTCCACCAACCACAAGCTCTCTTAAAAATCCAATAATGGCTTTCTACTTCATTGCTTTTTGATTCATAGAATTTGTCGTAAAAACTAATTCTTGAATTGATGATACCACATCAACCGCTTTAATGACAACCCCTTTTGGAGCTGAAAAATGCTGATGTGTGAAATCTACAATTCCGGTAATACCACATTCCACCAAACGATTAACTGTTTCTTGTATGTCATGTGAAATAGTTAAAATGGCAATGTGACATCCTTTAGGAATTTTATTTTCTAATTCATCCATAGGATAAATTTCTACTCCAAAATGAGATCCACATTTGCTTTGATCAGCATCAAAACCACAAGTAATTTCACCTACGACATAATCCCATTTGTTGTAGTTCAATAAGGCACTACCTAAATTACCAGCTCCCACTAAAATAATTTTTTCATCAAAGTTAACACCTAATTGTTTATTAAAAATTTCAATTAATTTCTTTACATTATATCCATATCCTTGTTTTCCTAAATTACCTAAAAAAGAAAAATCTCGACGAATTGTCGTTGGTTCAATATCAACCATTGCCGCTAATTCTTTAGACATAACTCGTTCAATACCATTTTTGTCTAATCGATTTAATGCTTTTAAATAAATTGGATATCTTTGTAAAGTAGCTTTTGGTACATTTTTCATTTTTTACCCTCTCTTTAGATAATAGAGCCTTTGTGAAAAATTATCAAGTGAAATAATTAAAAAATTCACAAGTTATTCAACGATGAACAATTTTCGATCTTCATATTCTTGTTTTTTTCCATCATTCCATTCATCTAAACAACGAATATATCCAGTAACTTTTGAATAAATTTCACTTGGCTTCCCACAATATGGACAAGTCTCATGTTCACCACTTATGTAACCATGTTCAAGACAATATGAGTATGTTGGCGTAATCGTGAAACAAGGAATATCATAATTGTGACAAATAGTTCGAATTAAATTTTTCGCATTATTGCTAGAAGAAATAGGTTTATTCAAATAAATATTAAATATCGTTCCAGCTGTATATTCCTGTTGTAACTGTTGTTGAACATCTAAAGCCTCAAATACATCATCCGTTGCATCAACAGGACAATTTGATGAATTAGTATAATATAATTTACGTAAAAACTCTTTATCAAGTTTCGCAAAACGATATGAGACACCTTCTGCAGGTGTTGCTTCTAAATTAAACGGCTCATGATATTGTTCTTGATACACAAGCAATTGTTTTTTTATAAAATAAAATACCTTCTTTGAAAAATCAATTCCTTCATCACTCATCAAATCACCACTTATCCAACAAGCAAATTGACACATTTCTTGCATTCCAATAATACCAATTGTTGAGAAATGATGATCAAAAGATGAAATATATTGTTTTGTATAAGGATACAATCCATTATCAAGAAGTTGATTTAATACTTGTCTTTTAACATGTAGAGAACGACAAGCTAAATTTAAAATATATGTCAGTTTATCAAAGAAATCCTGTTCATTTTTCTGTTCTTCAGCAATTCTAGCTAAATTTAATGTAACTGATCCAATACTTCCCATATTTTCGCCATACCCAAAGTATCCACCTTCTTTTATGGCTAAAATATGTTCATCAAATGTAAACTCTTCACTTCTCTTTATTCTATTTTGTTTCGCATTCACAAAATGAGGTAGACCATATTTGCCACTTAACTCAAATAAAAACTGGGTATGTTTACCATTTTCATAATCAAAGTCAGATTGAATACGAACCGTTGGAATTGGAAATTGAAATCCTCGTTCATTATCTTCTGCTTTTAAAAAGATTTCCATTAAAGCTTGATTAATCAAATTCATTTCTTCTTGGCATTCACCATATGTAAATCCTTGTTTCTTATTTTGGATTTCAACTTCAATGTCTTTCATTTCAGAAGGTACAGTCCAATCTAAAATTATATTTGTGAAAGGAATCGTTGACCCTCTACGACTTGGCATATTAATTCCATAAATGAAACTTTCCATGCATTTATACACATCTCCATATAATAAGTGATCAATCTTAACAAATGGAGCAAGATATGTATCAAAACGAATTAAACTTTGTGCCCCTGCCCATTCATTTTGTACGACACTTATAAAATTCACTATCTGATTACAAATAGTAGATAAGTGGCGAGCCGGTTTAGAGTAAATATTGCGGGCTACACTTTTCAGTCCTCCATTAATAATTTGATGAATTGACCAACCCGCACAATCGCCTGTCAACATGTCAAGATCATGAATATGAATATCCCCATTCAAATGCGCTTTTGATATTTCTTGATCGTATACATGATTCAACCAATAATTCGTCGTTAAAGCTCCCGAATTACTTGACACTAACCCTCCTACTGAATAGGAATCCATAGAATTTTCTGTATTACGCCAATTCACATCATTTATATATGAGTCAATAATAGAAATATATTGATCGTTACTGTTTTTTAACTGACGAAGATTTTCTCTTTGTTTGCGATATAAAATATATGATTTAGAAACTTCTGTATATCCTGCCTGTGATAACACTTTTTCAACACTATCTTGAATATCTTCAACGGATATTACCCCGTCATTTACTTTAGACTGAAAATCAGCTGTTACTTTTAATACTAAAAAATCAATAATATTTGAATCTGTTTCAACGGGTACGGATTGAAATGCTTTATCAATGGCATTATATATTTTATTGATATCTAATTTAACCAGTGTTCCATCTCTTTTTTCAACTGATATCATCTTATATTTCCTCTATTTCTGTATTTGGACAATATTTTCTGAATAAATCAAAAAACTCATCTCTTTGTTCTTGATCAAAGTTTTGAAAATGAAGCCGACACTTCACATCTGATTGTAGCCATTTTGCCATTTCCAATACATCTTGTTTAGTGTGAAGTTCTTTAAGTAAGGTTATGTCATAATAAAATGGCACATTTTTTTGTTTAAGATAGTGAATTGTTTTATCAATATTATCAATATTAAATTCATTTAAACCGATTGTTTCATTATATTGTTTTTTAGAGTTTTTAACATTTACAATTACGTAGTCTAATAAGTTTTCCTCAATCCAAGATGCCAAAACACTTGGATAGCTTCCATTGGTTTTAACACACATTTTATACCCCAATGATTTGCCATACCACAAAAAATCACTTAGATTTTCATGCATGCATGGTTCTCCTCCTGCTATACAAATAGCATCTATAGTATTCACTCTTTTTTCTAAAAAAGAATATATTTGTTCTTCTTCTAGCTGACAAATATTTTGTTTTAGAAACACAAGTTCTGGATTTTGACAATATTTGCACTTAAAATTACATCCACCAGTATAAAAAATGGTAGCTATCTGATTGGGATACATATTTAAATTCACTTTTTGATGGGCATAGAATTTCACGTTTGTATTTTGGTAATCAATTAAAGATTTCGCATTTTGAGCTACAATCACAAAATAATTTGAAAACCGTTCAATATCTTCATTTGTCATATTCGCATTTAGTTGTTTCCACCAATCTCTACGAACTTCATAAACATAAGACATAACTTCTTTTGCTTTAGATGTTGTATATAATTCTTTTGATCTTTTATCTTTATTTGAATTCACAACACTTAAATATCCTAATAATTCGAGCTTTTGAACGTTCTTAGTAATTGTTCCTTTATCATATAATCCCTGTAAAGCTATTTCCTGCATCGAAATACCTTCATTTTCATAAACCATAATCAATACCGGAAGTTGGGCATATGTCAATTGATATTGTGAAAGTTCTTTGTCAAAGTACTTTTGTGTTGTTCGATACAAAATACTTGAATCCATAAATAAATCATTTTTCATGCGATTATTTTATCATTCTTTATTTCCTAGGACAACATTCCAAAATAATATAAAAAAGCTAAATGATTTTAGTTTCATCTAGCTTTGATTTTAAAATATTCTATTTTACTCTTGCATCAAAATTTTGATCACGAACAACCACATCGTGAGCTCCTCCTTCAACGATACTAGTTGAAGAAACAAGCGTAACTTTTGCGTTCTTTTGTAGTTCTGGGATTGACATACATCCACAGTTACACATTGTATGACGAACTTTTGAAAGCGTCATAGCTACATTATCTTTCAAAGCCCCTGCATAAGGTACATATGAATCAACACCTTCTACAAACGACATTTTTCCATCGCCACCAACATCATAGCGTTGCCAGTTACGAGCACGAGCAGAACCTTCTCCCCAATACTCTTTCATATAGTTTCCGTTTACTGTTACCAATTTATTTGGTGCTTCTTTGAAACGTGCAAAATAGCGACCAAGCATAACAAAGTCAGCTCCAAATGCTAAGGCCAATGTTATATGGTAATCATGAACAATTCCACCATCAGAACAAATTGGAATATATACACCAGTTTCTTCATAGTATTGATCACGAGCTTTAGCAACATCTAATGTAGCAGTTGCTTGCCCACGTCCAATACCTTTTTGTTCACGTGTGATACAAATAGAACCACCACCGATTCCAATTTTAATGAAATCAGCCCCTGCTTCCGCAAGGAATCTAAATCCTTCTCCATCTACAACGTTTCCAGCACCAACTTTTACACTGTCCCCATAGTTATCACGAATCCATTTAATTGTATTTGCTTGCCAACATGAATACCCTTCAGAAGAATCAATACATAAAACATCAGCTCCTGCTTCAATTAAAGCAGGTACACGTTTTTCATAATCACGTGTATTAATTCCAGCACCAACAATATAACGTTTCTGTTCATCTAATAATTCTAATGGATGATCTTTATGTGACTCATAATCCTTACGGAATACAAATGCCACTAAGTGTTGTTGTTCATCAACAATAGGAAGTTGATTTAACTTATGTTCCCAAATAATATCATTAGCTTCAGTTAAAGAAATATTCGCATCTCCAACAATTAATTTTTCATATGGAGTCATAAATTCTTTTACTTTTGTCGATAAATCCATTCGAGATACACGATAATCACGGCTTGTAACGATACCAACAAGTTTTCCATCTTCTTGTCCGTTATCAGTGACTGCCATTGTCGCATGTCCTGTTTTCTCTTTTAACATTAATACATCAGCTAGCGTAGCTTCAGGTGAAATGTTTGAATCACTTGGAACAAATCCTGCCTTTGTCTGTTTTACTTGTGCAACCATTCTTGCTTGTGAAGCAATAGATTGAGATCCATAAATAAACGAAACTCCACCTTCACGTGCCAAAGCACATGCTAATTCAGGTCCACTTACTGATTGCATAATGGCAGATACCATTGGAATATTCATTGATAATGCAGGTTCTTCACCTTTTTTAAATTTTACCAACGGTGTCTTTAAGCTCACTTTTTCAGGTACACAATCTTCAGATGTGTATCCAGGAATTAATAAATACTCACTAAATGTTCTTGATGGTTCTTCTAAAATAATAGCCATGACGTCCTCCTATATATAATTATTTTTATTATATGCTTCGAATTTTTTTAGTCAAGTTAATATTTAAAACAAGCGACAACTACACTAACAGGAGGAATTTGTACAATTGTGGTTGTACTATCGTTTTGATTTTCACTATCAAATAAGATTGTAGCCTCACGGTCTAGTGTATATTCATGTTGAACATTACTAGGATTAAAGAACACAATACAGTGATCCATATCTTTTCGTGTATTATAAACAATGACATCCTTTAATATATACGAGACGAATAAATTGTTTTGACATTCTAATTGCGTTCTTAATCTAAAACAAGGATGAGTCTTTCGAATTTGAATTAATTTTTTTGTTGCCTCAACGACATCCATGTTTTTATTACGCAAATTATAATCAATCAAGTTTATAGAATCGTTACGACAATATGAATTATCTACACCTTTTTTAGTACGGCAAAATTCTTGTCCAGAATGTAAAAAAGGAATTCCTTGAGCTAACAAACACATCGCATTTCCAAGTATTTGACGTTTCTTTTGTGTTTGTTCGTCTTCATGAAAACAACTAATTCTTAATTTATCCCAAAGCGTATGATTATCATGACATTCTACATAGTTGATTACTTTTTCTGGTGAATCAAAGAAATAATCTAAACAAGAAGCGGCCAAACAATTTTTCACATTGTCTAATTCATTATTAGATCCTTGAATAAACCCTTTTTGATTTAAATCACCATTTGAACCTTTAATAACCTCACGAAAACGATCCGAAAAAAGAGCTATACGAGGCATTTTATCTTGATTATTTTGTGATGCTCTCATGTATTCTGGAACAAAACTTGGCATGTTCCATCCTTCTCCATAAATCATGAAATCTGGTTTAATATTATGACACAACCGTTCAACTTCATTCATGAATTTAACATCTAATACACCCATTAAATCAAATCGCAAACCATCTATATCAAACCATCTTATAAGTCTTTCAATCGTATCTAAGAAATATTTTTTTGACATAGGAGCAACCATATCAATATCATTTCCACAGAAACTACCGTTACTAAAATTACCTTCTCTATCCATTAAAAAATAATAATTCGGTACAATTTTATCCAATATAAATGTCTCTTTTTCATACACATGATTAAAGACAACATCCAAATTTACTTTTATATTGTTTTTATGACACTCTTGTACTAGATTCGCAAATTCTAGAATTCTTTCCTGACAATTTTCAGGATGCGATGAATAACTTCCTTCCATAACTCTAGGATGCATAGGATCATATCCCCAGTTATAGTTCAATTCCGGATGAAGATCATTCGTACTTCCAAAATATAACACTGGCATCAATTGGACATGTGTTATTCCAAGTGATTTAAGATAAGAAAAACCTGTTAGTTTCTTTTGAGTAATCTCATTTTCTTCGACAAAGCCATAGTATGTTTTCGGATAATGGACTCCAATTCTTTTTTGACTCGTCATATCACGAATACTCGCTTCATAAATAATGGCATCACAATACGATTCCAAGCGTTCTGTTTTTATTTTTTCTGGCATATGAAGATTTTCAATATCTTCTACAACACTATAATGAATATTTGGACCACTAAACGATGAATAAGGATCACAAACTTCATTCCACTCTCCATTAACACGAACTAAATAAGTATATTTACTTCCTAACAAATTTCCATCAATTTCACATGAAAAAATACCGTTGGAATCACGATTCATACTAATTATTTTGTCTTCTTCGTCATTCCAAATGTGAACTCTTGTTTTCAAAGCAACAGGTGCCCATAATTTAAATATTGATTTTGTTTTTGTATAAGTTAAGCCTAAATCATTTCCTGGATAATAATAATCTTCATAAAATTTTGAAGTTTTTACAATATGACCATATTTACATAAAACACTTCGTCCATATTCATTCACAACATAGTATTCATTTCCGATTGTTATCGGAGCATTAATCAATAATTTATACTTAGTGTAGTCATTGTATGAATCTTTATAACGAATCGTTAAAGGAATAATATTATCGTCTTGATCTTTTAAATAAAATGAATTGCTTCTTCCATTATAAAAATTCTTTTTCATGTAGACGACAATATAGTCATAGTCATCTAAATAGGCTTCATATGCATTAATTCTTCGCACAAAGCTCTCCTCTCTACTTCATTTTTTCTTGTTTTAATTTTAACATATTCAGACAAATGTTCAAAAAAATGATACACTATTTTATATCTAAAGGAGAACTGTTCATGTCAACAAGAATTGAAAAAGATTGCTTAGGTGAAATCGAAGTAGATGACTCAAAATATTGGAAAAGTCAAACACAAAGAAGTTTAGAAAACTTTAAAATTGGAACGGAAACAATGCCAGTATCCATCATAAAAAGTTTTGCGCTTTTAAAAGAATCGTGTGCTTCAGCAAATCATCACTTTAATAAAATTACAGAAGAGCAATGTGATGCTATTGTCCATGTTTGCCAAGAAATTCAAAACGGAAATTATCTTGATCAGTTTCCTCTTCGTGTTTGGCAAACAGGATCAGGAACACAAACGAATATGAATTTAAATGAAGTTATTTCTATGATTGGAAACGAATACGCTGAAAAAGAAATTCTTCATCCAAATGACACTGTCAATAAAAGTCAAAGTTCAAATGATACTTTTCCCGCAGCTTTGCATATTATGATTGCGACCAAAATTACTGCTGAGTTATTACCTTCTATTGATGAATGCATTGAAACAATTAAGCGACTTGAAAAAGAAAATGAAGGTATTATAAAAATAGGGCGTACACATCTTCAAGATGCAACACCACTCTATTTATCTCAAGAATTAAGTGGATATCGTTCTATGTTAGAACATTCTAAAAAACAAATTCTTTCAAGTTTAGAATTTGTGTATGAACTTGCTTGTGGTGCTACTGCGGTAGGAACTGGAATAAACTGTCCAAAAGGTTTTGATGAAGTTTGTTGCTCCATTATTGCTTCGAAAACAAACTTACCTTTTAAACCGGACAATAATAAATTCCATGCCTTAACAAGCAAAGACGCTTGTACTTTTGTATCTGGAGCATTAAAAGGACTTGCATGCAACTGTATGAAAATTGCCAACGATATTCGCTGGTTAGCTTCCGGCCCTAGATGCGGTATTGGTGAAATAATAATTCCAAGTAATGAACCAGGAAGTAGCATCATGCCAGGAAAAGTGAATCCAACTCAATGTGAAGCTTTAACTATGGTAGCTGTTCAAGTTATGGGAAATGATGCAGCTATTGGATTTGCTGCAAGTCAAGGTAACTTTGAATTAAATGTTTTTATGCCTTTAATTGCCTATAACTTAGATCAAAGCATTCAATTGTTAGCTGATGCCATACATTCTTTCACAATTCATTGCTTAAATGGATTAAAACCAAACAAAGAAGTAATCGACGAGAATTTAAATAATTCATTAATGCTAGTTACTTGTTTAAATCCAATCATTGGATATGAAAAAGCTGGTGAAGCAAGCCAATACGCATACAAAAATAATTTAACATTAAAAGAAGCAATATTAGCGTTAAATTATTTAACAGAAGAAGAATTTGACAAATATGTTAAACCTGAAAATATGATAACAATCTAATAAAAAAAAGGAAAGAATGTCATTTTATGTTCTTTCCTTTTATAATAATGGACTAAATATCTTTAGTATCGAACGATAAATACGAATTACAGGATTTACATTATTACATTCTTCTAAAGTGACAAGATGACTTGATTTAAAGATTTGTTTAAAATCTTGTTTAATGTCTTCAATACAATTAGTATCCCGCATCCAAATACCACATTCATAATGTAAATAATACGAACGAAAATCCATGTTAACAGTACCAACTAAAGCATTGCGATCATCACTAAGACACACTTTACCGTGAATAAATCCAGGTGTATATTCATAAATTTTAACACCTTTGCGTACAAGTATATCAATATTTGCCTTAGTAACATCGTAAACCATACGTTTATCCGGGATACCAGGAACTATAATTCGAACATCAACACCATTATCAACTGCTAAATCAAGAGCAGATACCATATCACTATCAAGAATTAAATACGGTGTCGTAATCCAAAAATATCGTGAAGAGTTATTAAGCATATTTAAGTGCATATTTTTTCCAACAAATTTATCATCCGTAGGAGAATCGAAGAAAGGTAAAACAAAACCATTTTTCTCATATGAAAAACAAGAATTCGGTAATACGAAATCATTGTAATCTGTCTTAATTGATGCTTGATAGTTCCATATCTGAAGAAAAGATACCGTCATAGTTTCAACACAAGGTCCTTTAACCATTAATCCCATATCTTTCCAATATCCAAATCGTTTTTTTGTATTAATGTATTCATCGCTTATATTACATCCACCTGTAAAACCAATTTCTCCATCAATCACAATTATTTTACGATGATCACGGTTATTCATCTGAATTTCAATTTGCGGTTTAATTTGATTAAATACATGCGTTTTAATTCCTCTATCATTCAGCCATTTACTATAATCAGTTTCAAAAAATTCAAGAGATCCGAAATCATCATAAATCAAGCGAACATCGACTCCTTCTTGAACTTTATCAAGCAAGATTTGAAGAATTGTATCCCACATAACGCTTTTATTGATAATAAAAAATTCAATAAAAATAAAATCTTTAGCTTTTAATAATTCATGAATCATCGCATTGTATTGCTGTTCACCTGTAGAAAAATATTGGGTTTGACAATTTGAATAAAGAGGAAAATAACCATTATTCCAGGCCATTAAGGCCATACGATGTAGAAGTAAATCGTTACTATCTTTTAGTGTAATCTGATTTTGTTGGATATATCTTTTATAATCATTTAATGCTTGTCTATCTTGAACAGTAAGCTCTTTAGGAATTTTTTTCCCTCCAAAAAGTAAATATAAAATACAACCCATAATAGGAAACATCATAATGACAAATACCCATAGTAATTTAGAACTAGAATTCGTATCACTATTTATAACATAAATACATGTACAAACACTAAACAACATTAATAAAATAGAAACAAAAAAATACTTTGATGAAAAATAGTATACAGTAAAAAAGATAAAGATACATTGTAAAATAATCGCAAGCGCAATATAAAATATTTTGGATTTAACTAACTTTTTAATATTCATATAAAAACTATAACAAACAAGATAAAAAAACGCAAAAAAAAGGATCCGGCAACGTGCTATGTTCGCAGGGGCAAGCCCAACTATTTTCGCCGCTGAAGTGCTTAACTTCTGAGTTCGGAATGTGTTCAGGTGTTTCCACTTCGCTATCGCCACCGGGTCCTTCGAGATCTTTCG
>JAQYFP010000035.1 GCA_028723085.1 Erysipelotrichaceae bacterium
CCCACTACTATTATACCATTTTAAGCATAATAAAAGGCAGAAAGCTCGTCATTTTCTTGGGTCAACGGAGTCACTTTCTGCCACAACAATAATATCAGAATTTAAAAAGACTGTCGACCACTTTGTCAACAGTCTGAAGTCTCATCGAAATGAGACTGAATTTTTATAACGAATAAATGAAATCAATTCTTCGTTTGTTCGCGTACGAGTGAATAAATCAATTAAGTTTTCCACTGCTTCCTCTTGTTTTAAGCCATTTAAACTCTTACGAATTACACTTACTGCTTCTTGTTCTTCTTTACTCAACAATAAATCTTCTCTTCGTGTACTTGATTTAACGACATCAATAGCTGGGAATACTCTACGTTCTTGAAGTTTACGAGAAAGAACAAGTTCCATATTTCCTGTTCCTTTAAATTCTTCGTATACTACATCATCCATTTTCGATCCCGTATCCACTAGAGCCGTTGCCAAAATAGTAAGTGAACCGGCTTCTCTTGTATTACGAGCGGCTCCAAAGAAACGTTTTGGCATATATAAACTTGCAGGGTCTAATCCTCCAGATAAAGTACGACCACTTGGGGCCACGGTTAAGTTATAAGCCCGGGCAAGACGCGTAATGGAATCCATTAAAATAATGACATCTTCATTCATTTCCACTAATCGCTTTGCTCGTTCAATTACCATTTCTGATACTTTTTTGTGACGTTCCGGTTGTTCATCAAATGTTGAATAAATGACTTCAACATTTTTCCCTTTTACTGTCTCTTTAATATCCGTTACTTCTTCTGGTCTTTCATCAATTAATAAAATGATTAAGTGCATTTCCGGATTTGATTTTTGTACACTTAAGGCAATGTCTTTTAATAAAGTGGTTTTTCCTGCTTTAGGAGGTGCCACAATCATTCCTCTTTGTCCTTTTCCAATCGGTGATAATAAATCCACAATGCGCATTGAAATCTTTGGACTTGTATCTAAGTGAATTCTTTCGTTTGGAAAAATAGGTGTTAAATCTTCAAAGGCTCTTCTTAATTTTGCTTGTTCAGGGTCTACACCATTAACAGATGTAATACGTAATAGCGCTCCGTATTTTTCTGTTGCGCTTTTTTCGCGCATTTTTCCCATCAACATATCTCCTGTTTTTAAGCGAAACCGTCGAATTTGACTAGCCGATACATAGACATCGTCTTCTCCTGTCAAATAATTGTCACAGCGAATAAATCCATATCCGTCCATAACTTCCAAAATCCCATAGGCCATTTTTTCTTCTGGTTTTTGTTCTTTGACTTCCATATTCATTAATAAATCAATTAATTCAGCTTTACGAAAAGTTGATACGTTTTTAATTCCTTTTTCTTTTGCTTTTATTCTAAGTTCTACCAAAGAAGTAGCTTCTAGTTCTTCTTTTGTCATAAATTTCCTCACATTCTTTATTATTTTACACTTTTTAGCTAACATTTTTCAATTTATCTTATATAATAGAGGTATTAATTAGGAGGAATTCGAAATGAAGCCAATCAAAGAAGGAAAAGTACGTGAAATTTACGATAACGGCGACAGCTTAATTATGGTCGCTACTGATCGTATTAGTTGTTTTGATGTCATTTTAAACAATGTCATTGCCAAAAAAGGAACTGTTTTAACTCAAATGTCTAAATTCTGGTTTGATTACACAAGTGATATTGTAGCCAATCACATGATCAGTACCGATGTAAAAGACATGCCATCTTTTTTCCAACAAGAAAAATTCGATGGAAATTCAATGATGTGTAAAAAACTAGAAATGATTCCAGTTGAATGTATTGTTCGTGGATATATCACAGGTTCAGGATGGGCTAGCTACCAAAAAGATGGAACGGTATGTGGTATTCAATTACCTGAAGGATTAAAAGAATCTGATAAATTACCAGAACCAATTTATACACCTAGCACAAAAGCTGAAATCGGTGACCATGATGAAAACATTAGCTTTGAACAAAGTATTGCTCATTTAGAAAAATGTTTCCCTGGTAAAGGTGAACAATATGCGACACAAATTAGAGACTTAACAATCGCTCTTTATAAAAAATGTGCTGACTATGCGTTAAGTAAAGGCATTATTATTGCGGATACTAAATTCGAATTTGGATTAGATGAAAATGGAAATATCGTCTTAGCGGATGAAATGTTGACACCTGATTCATCTCGTTTCTGGCCATTGGAAGGATATCAACCTGGTCACTCTCAACCTTCTTTTGATAAACAAATTGCTCGTGATTGGTTAAAAGCCAATAAAGATGCGAACTGGACTTTACCAGAAGATATTGAACAAAAGACAATTAATAAATATCTTGAAGTTTATAAGTTATTAACTGGAAAAGATCTATAAAAACAGTAAAGAGGATATAACAGTTAAGTGATTTGTCACTTGAAAAGAGTTATATCCTCTTTTTCTATGCTTCTATAATTTAAAAAGTACTCTTGATTCATTGTCAGAATCATTTAGAGTACTTTTTGAGCATTATAAAAACAACTTTT
>JAQYFP010000036.1 GCA_028723085.1 Erysipelotrichaceae bacterium
AGACAATTATCTGCTCTGGCAAGTCCTTAATTTTGTACTTATTAATTTTTGAAAAATCAACTTTTGGGGTCTGATTTTTCTCATCCCCCAAAAGTTCACCCTAAAAGTTTTTGGATAAACCCCAAAAGATTTTGGTTACCCTCAAAAAGAAAAAAAAGTGTCATTCTCTTTTGAGAACAACACTCTAATATATTATTTTTCAATAATTGATTCATTCCAACTTGGATTTGGTTCTACTTCTAATAATTCTGCTACAGTTGCAGCTACATTAGATAATCCTAAGCTTGGATCTTGTTTACATTTAACATCGGCTCCATAAACAATGAAAGGAACAGGAGCTAATGTATGACTTGTCTTACTTTCGTCATCCGCATTACCGTGGTCAGCACAAACTAATAAAATTCCATTTACTTTATTAACAGATTCGATTACACGAGCTAATTCTAAGTCAACTGATTCAACACCAATAATAGTTGCTGGTAAACTTCCTGTATGTCCTACCATGTCTCCATTTGGATAATTTGTACGTAAGAAATCATATTTTCCACTTTCAATTGCTTCACATAATTGATCTGTAATTTCAGCGGCTTTCATCCAAGGACGTTGATCAAATGGAACAACATCACTAGGAATTTCAACATATGTTTCTAATGAATCATCAAATTTTTCAGAACGGTTTCCATTCCAGAAATAAGTAACATGTCCATATTTTTGTGTTTCACTAATTGCATATTCACGAATTCCGTTTTTGCATAATTCTTCTGTTAATGTGTTTTTAATTTTTGGTGGTTCTGTTAAATAGTTCTTAGGAATTTGTAAATCAGCATCGTATTGTAACATACCAGCAAATTTAACATTAGGTACTTTAACACGATCGAATTTATCAAAGCTTTCATCACCATCAAATGCTAATGAAATTTCTTGGGCACGGTCTCCACGGAAGTTGAATAATACAACACTATCTCCGTCATCAATTGTTCCCACTGGTTTTCCATCTTTAGCAATTACAAATCCAGGTAAATCTTGGTCAACAACACCTGTTTCTTGTCTATAAGTTTCAATAGCTTGTGTACAAGAATCAAATTGTCTTCCTTCACCCATTACATGGATTTTCCATCCAGCTTCTACCATAGCCCAGTTAGCTTCGTAACGGTCCATAGTAATTTGCATACGTCCACCACCAGATGCGATGCAAGCATGGAATGAATCATCATTTAATCCAGCCATGAAGTTTTCGATGTCATCTACATATTGTAATGCTGAAGTAGCAGGAACATCACGTCCATCTAATAAAGCATGTACACGTACTTCTTTAACACCTTCTTCTTTAGCTTGCGCAATTAAAGCTTTTAAGTGATCGATGTGAGAATGTACATTTCCATCAGATAATAATCCAATGAAATGCATTTTTGTATTTTGAGCATTCGCAACTAATTCTTTCCAAGTTTTTGAATTAAATAATTCTTTAGATTCAATGTTTTCGTTAACTAATTTAGCTCCTTGAGAATATACTTGTCCACATCCTAAAGCATTGTGACCAACTTCAGAGTTTCCCATGTCACCATCTGTAGGAAGCCCTACCGCAAGTCCATGTGCTCTTAATTGTGTATGTGGACATTCTTCCCATAGTTTGTCCAATGTTGGTGTATTAGCCAATGCAACGGCATTATTTTTTTTGTCTTCACGGATTCCAATTCCATCCATTACGACCAAAACAACAGGTCTTTTACTCATTTGATTTTCCTCCAATTTTTCACATAAAAATAGTATCACTAAATTTCTTTGAATTCAATCTTTGCCTTTATTGGTGTATACTTATTCTACAGAAATGAGGTTAAATATGAATCGTTTTCAATTTTATAAAGTCGCAAGTTGCACTCCTAGTGTTTCCATCGGAAATCCTTCTGAAAACAAAAAAGAAATTTTAAATATACTAAATAGTCTGGATTCAGATACACAATTGGCTGTCTTTCCTGAATTATGTATCAGTGGCTACACATGCCAAGACTTATTTTATGAAGAACTTTTATTAAATAAATCAAAAGAAGCTGTTATTGAACTTGCTCATGAAATTCCTAAAAATATGGCAGTTGTTGTAGGTCTTCCTCTAGTCGTAAAGAATAAATTATATAACTGTGCTGCTTTTTTATTCAATGGACAAATTTTAGGAATCTATGCGAAAACCTATATTCCTATGTACAATGAATTCTATGAAAAACGTTGGTTTTCATCTGGTAAAGAATTAGATACGCATTCGATTCAATTAGGAAATCAAATTGTACCAATCTCTAATAAAATTATTTTCAAAGATAAAACATGTAACGCCGTTATCGGAATCGAAATCTGTGAAGATTTATGGGTAACCATTCCAATGAGTTCTTCTCACGCTTTAGCAGGAGCTAATATTTTAGTAAATCCAAGTGCTTCAAATGAAGTTATTGCCAAGACACAATACCGTACCGATTTAGTAAAAAATCAAAGTGCTCGTACATATAGTGCCTATGTATATGCATCAGCTGGATGTGATGAAAGTACAAGCGATTTAGTATTTTCGGGTCATAATTTAATCTGTGAAAATGGGTCTTTATTAAAACAAGGATTCAATGAAAAATATATTATTTCAGAAATTGATCTTCAACACTTACAACACGATCGTATTCACTATAAAACAAGTATGGAAGATAATGTAACAGATTATATTGAAATCGAATATGAATCAAAAGCATACGATACTATTCAGTGTACACGTACATTTGATGCTTATCCTTTCGTTCCTCATACATCTCAACAACGAATTGAAAGATGCCAGGAAATCCTTAGTATTCAAGCTCAAGGACTTGCCACTCGTCTTAAAAAAATTCATTGTAATCAAGTAGTTATTGGTATTTCGGGAGGATTGGATTCAACTTTAGCTTTATTGGTTTGTAATGAAGCATTTAAAATGAATGGATACAACAACGCAGGAATCCATGCCATTACTATGCCTGGTTTTGGTACTACTAAACGAACAAAAAACAATGCCCAATTATTAATGGATTTACTCCATGTATCGAGTGAAGAAATTAGTATTGTTCCTGGTGTACAACAACATTTTAAAGACATTCACCACGATGAAAATGTACACGATATTACTTATGAAAACTCACAAGCCCGTCAAAGAACTTATTTACTAATGGATTTAGCGAATAAATATAATGGTATTGTTGTAGGTACCGGAGATTTGAGTGAATTAGCTTTGGGTTGGTGTACATATAATGGAGATCACATGAGCATGTATGCCGTTAATGCTTCTGTTCCTAAAACACTAGTACGCTATATTGTTGAAAGCTATGCTCTAAAAGAAGAATCGTTACGCGATGTATTACTTGATATTTGCGATACACCTGTATCTCCTGAACTTCTTCCACCAGATCAAAATGGTAAAATCCAACAAAAGACAGAAGAAGTATTAGGATCTTATGATCTTCATGATTTCTTCTTATATCATATGCTACGATTCCACGAATCACCTTTAAAGATTTATGAATGTTGTAAAGAAGCATTTAAAGACATTGATGAAGAAACAGTTAAAAAAGCAATTCACACTTTCTATCATCGTTTCTTTACGCAACAATTCAAACGCAATTGTATGCCAGATGGAGTAAAGGTTGGAAGCATTTGTTTTTCACCAAGAGGAGATTGGCGCATGCCAAGTGATGCCTCAAGTCAAATGTGGAAAGATGAATTAGAAAAAATCGCATAAAGAAAAGCCATGTCTTAAAAAGTGACATGGCTCTTTTATTAGTCTAATACTTGTTTTACAGCACCATAAACACCAGCACTATTTCCAAGTGTAGCAAGTTTAAATTGTGTTTCTTTTTGAGCTGGGAAACAATAATGAACAAAGTATTTTTGAATTGGATCCATTATTTGATGACCAGCATTGGCAAGTCCTCCACCAAAAATGAAAGCTTGAGGATTCAC
>JAQYFP010000037.1 GCA_028723085.1 Erysipelotrichaceae bacterium
ATAATACAAATCCACGTTCACATATTTCAATCATACAAATAACAATTACCGTTATCAACCGCGGTTTAAAAGTGTTGATAGAAAGTAAAAGTATATTCTAAATGACTATTAGATGAGTCAATTAGAATATACCAGGAATATCTTTATGAAAAAGAAAAAAATATTACTATTAGTTATACTCATTATTTGTATATCTTTAATAGGCGGATCGGCTTATTATTTAAGTGACAGTTATCCTGCTAATCAAGAAGAAATTGCTTCTTATATAGACAACACCAATGTTACGATTAATAAATTAGATAATGGAAATTATGAATTTATGCCTTCGAATCCTACAACTGGTTTTATTTTTTATCCCGGGGGAAAAGTTGATTATGAGGCATATATTCCTTTAATGGAACAATGCGCTAAACAAGGGATTCTTTGTGTCTTAGTGAAAATGCCTTTTAATCTAGCGGTATTTGACATAAATGCAGCTGATGATATTCAAGCTCAATATCCTGAAGTTGAAAACTGGTATATTGGTGGACATTCATTGGGTGGTTCAATGGCTGCTTCGTATGTAAGTAAACACATTGAAGATTATCGTGGTTTAATTTTATTGGGTTCTTATTCGACAAGTGATATTTCGAGTGAACTAGATGTATTATCTATTTATGGATCTGAAGACCATGTACTAAATTTAGATAAATATAATGAAAATAAAAAACATCTTCCGGATGATTTTAAAGAAATAATCATTGAAGGGGGTTGTCATTCTTATTTTGGAGTTTATGGACACCAAGAAGGAGATGGAAATCCTACGATTTCAAATTTTGAACAAATTCAAATCACAACGGATGAAATCATTTCATTTATTAAAGAGAGTCAACATGGCGTTTAATTATAAAAAGAATAAAATCAATTGTTCTAAGGATTAATTTATAACAATTGAAGAAGGAGTAAGTGTACAAATTATGCACATTGGCTCATTTGATAGTGAAGATAAAAATATTAAAAAAATGGAGTTAGTATGTATAAAATAATGATTGTTGAAGATGACCGTGGCATTGCCCAGGCTATTCAAGTTCAAGGAGAACAATGGAATCTACAAGTTCATATTACCGAAAATTTTCGTGATGTAATGAGTGAATTTGCCTTTTTTAATCCTCATTTAGTATTAATGGATATTTCTTTGCCTTTTTTCAATGGCTATCATTGGTGTAATGAAATTCGTAAAGTATCAAAAGTCCCTATTATTTTTATTTCCTCTGCTTCGGATAATATGAATATGATTATGGCTATGAATATGGGAGCTGACGACTTTATTGCCAAACCTTTTGATCAAAGTTTATTAATGGCCAAAATTCAAGCATTACTTAGAAGAAGTTATGATTTTTCAAATCATGTATCGTTATTAGAACATCGTGGAGCCATTTTAAATTTAGGAGATGGTTCTTTATCATATCAAGATCAAAAAATATCTTTATCTAAAAATGAATATCGTATTTTATTAACTTTAATGGAAAACAAAGGAAAAATTGTGTCTAGAGAAAAACTAATGGATGCTCTATGGAAAACCGATAGCTTTGTGGATGAAAATACGTTATCTGTTAATGTGAATCGTTTACGAAAGAAACTGGATTCCTATGGTTTAACGAATTTTATTTTGACTAAATTTGGAATGGGATATATTATCGAGGATTGATTATGAATTTATTAAAACAATATTTAAAACAAAGAAAGAACATAATCATTTGTATTACCTTAGTTTATTTTATCTTTTTTATAAGTTTTTTATTATATGATTTACCTCTAAGAAGTTTATATTATCCTTTTTTACTATGTATAGTCATCAATATTCTTTTCTTTATTATTGATTTTTATTATGTAAAAAAGAAACATCAAACTTTAAGTCAAATACAAGTGTTGTATGAATCTTTTCCTATGTCTCAAAGTATTGAAGAAGAGGCTTACCAACAAATCATTCATTAGTTAATCCAGGAACAAAGAGACTATAAAACACAGATGGATCAAAAATACGATGACATGATTGATTACTATACAACATGGGGACACCAAATTAAAACACCTATTGCGGCTATGAAACTCCATCTTCAAAATGAAGATAGTCCTCTTTCTTTTAAATTATCTACTGATTTATTCCATATTGAACAATACGTCGAAATGGTTATGACATATTTACGATTGGATTCAAATAATACTGACTATGTGTTTCATGAAGTGGATTTAGATGATGTCATAAGACAAGTAATTAAAAAATTTGCCCCTGAATTCATTGAACGAAAAATTAAATTAAATTATGAATCCATTTCAGCTTTTATTATAAGCGATGAAAAATGGTTATCCTTTGTGATAGAACAAGTTGTATCCAATGCGTTAAAGTATACTCCCAAAGGAAGTATTTCTATTTATTTGAAAGACAAAAACATTCTTTGTGTTCAAGATACCGGAATCGGTATTGCTTCAGAAGATCTTCCTCGTGTCTTTGAAAAAGGTTATACTGGATACAATGGAAGAATGGATTCTAAGGCAAGTGGTCTTGGTTTATATTTATGTAAACGAGTATGTGATAACTTAGGACACGATATTTCCATTGATTCCATAATAGATAAAGGAACAACCGTTTATATTGATTTAAGTCAAGTTCAGTTAGAAAAAGAATAATAATTGCTCTTTTCTATATAATATAGAAAAGAGTTTTTAATAGGAGAATTTATGGAATATACATTAGAAGAATTAGTGGAAGCTAAAAGACAAATCGATTCAACTCTACATAAATTAGAAGAAACACTAAAAACATTGGAATCGAAAGAAAATCCGAGTCGATGTAAGTCACAAATCACATTAGCTAAAAGAAGAATTAAGGCATTTGAACTTGCGAATCTTTTTATTGTAAAGGAAATAGAAAAAATGGAGAAATAATTATGAATTCAATTGAAAATATTATTAAAAACACCAATGAAGAAAATCAAAATAAAACCGATTGGACTAAAGCTTGGAGTACTAAATATCCTGTTCTAAAAACTTATCAAAATGAAGTCGATATTCCTAAATACTCCCGACAAATAAGGACAATGTTTAATGATTTACAGGCAACTTATGGATATAGTGAACTCGATGCGATGTTAGTTTTAAAAGACATTCTTGCTCATGAATATATGGATCACAAAAAGTAATATATCTCTTTTTCTTACAAAACTGTTAGAATTTGAGTGAAATTGTAAGCAAACAAAATAGTATGACAAACACTCTTCTTGTTAGAATTTAGACAGAAAAAGGAGGACTTATATGAGTATCTTAAATGTAAAAGGAGTACAAAAAATATACACCAATCGCTTTGAACAAAATAAAGTCGAAGCCTTAAAAAATGTCAATTTTTCCGTTGAACAAGGAGAATACGTTGCGATTATGGGAGAATCTGGTTCAGGAAAAACCACGTTATTAAATATATTAGCTAGTCTGGATAGTCCTACTAGTGGAACCATTTTATTAGATGGATTTGATTTATCAAAATTAAAGGAATCTCAAAGAGCTGAATTTCGAAGAGACAATCTTGGTTTTGTGTTTCAAGAATTTAATTTATTAGACACATTTTCTATCGAAGATAATATTTATCTTCCTTTAGTCTTACAAGGAAAACATCATAAAGAAATGAAAGCATTACTAGATCCTATTGCCAAACAATTAGGCATTGATTCTTTACTTAAGAAATTTCCATATGAATTATCGGGTGGACAAAAACAAAGAGTCGCTATTGCTCGTGCTTTAATTACCCATCCTAAAATCATTTTAGCCGATGAACCAACCGGAGCCCTTGATTCTAAATCAAGTGATGAACTTCTTTCTTTGTTTAGTCAAATCAATGAAAAAGGACAGACAATCTTAATGGTTACGCATTCCATTAAAGCAGCGTGTCATGCTTCACGTGTTTTATTTGTCAAAGATGGTCAAATTTTTCATCAAATTTATAGAGGAAACCAAACCAATGAACAACTCTATCAAATGATTTCGGATACATTGACTTCTTTACTTACACGAGGTAATTCACTATGAAACTAAGTTTTTATTTAAACTTTGCGATGAATGCCATTAAAAAGAATAAGAAAACCTATGGACCTTATATTCTTACAAGCAGTGGCATGGTTATGATGTTTTATATTATTCGCTATCTTATACAAATGCCAAGTATGGAAACAATTCCAGGTGGCGAAAGCATTGCGATGATGTTGAATTTTGGATCCTTTGTCCTTGCCTTATTTGCTCTTATTTTCTTGTTTTACACACATTCTTTTTTAATGAAACAAAGACAAAAAGAACATGGTTTATATAATATGTTGGGAATGGGAAAGAAACATTTAAGTATTTTATTAGCCTGGGAAACAATTATTATTTTCGTAATTTCCATTTGTTTAGGTCTATTTTCTGGTTTTTTATTATCAAAGATGAATGAATTATTATTAATTCAATTTATGGATGGAACCATTAATTATAATTTAACGATGAATTTATCCGCAGTTATTTATACTTTTATTGTCTTTATTCCTATTTTCGTTTTAATTTTTATAAAAAGTTGGTTTTCTATTCTTAAAATGAATACCATCACTTTAATGAAAAGTGAACAAATAGGAGAAAAACCACCCAAAGCCAATTATGTATTCGGAATTGTAGGCCTTATTCTATTAGCAATTGCCTACTATATTGCCCTTTCCATTGAAAGTCCCTTAATTGCCTTAGCATGGTTTTTTATCGCCGTTAGTTTGGTCATTATTGCCACATATTTATTGTTTATTTCAGGATCGGTAGTATTGTGTAAAATCCTACAAAAAAACAAAAACTATTACTATCAAAAAAATCACTTTGTATCCGTTTCCTCAATGAGCTATCGTATGAAAAGAAACGGAGCTGGGCTTGCTTCCATTTGTGTATTAAGTACGATGGTTATTGTTATGATGATGGGCGCTGGGAGTTTATATTTTGGGAAAGAATATAGCTTAAATGAACGATATCCCTATGATTTTTCTCTTTCTTTTTATGATGAAAATGAAGTATTTTATAAACAAGAAGTGGATGCTTTACTTAAAGAACAAAATGTAAATCCCATCAATTTAAAGAAATATTCAATCGCATCAACGACTGGTTTATTTGAAAATGGCAAATTGATATTAGATTCCACTCAAGTGAACGAAGCCAATGCCCAAACAATGGATAATGTAGCTAATATTTATCTTATTTCACTTGATTCTTATAATGTGTCAATGAACAAAAATGAAGTTCTTGAGGACAATGAAATATTGATGCACTGTGTTCGTACTTCTTATAACGATGATTCGATTTCTTTGGAAGATGGTACAAAATGGGTTATTAAAAAACAAGTAGATGATATGCTTACTTCTGGTGAAGCAGCCATGAATATTATTCCTTCTATTTTTATGGTTGTGAAAGATATAAATCCCGTAATAAATTGTTTTAATTCTCAACTCGATGAACAATATCCTTGTTTTATTAAATACAAATATGAATTTGATACCCATTTATCAAAAGAAAAACAATTTCAATTAAATGAAATTCTTTATAATCACTTGCGTAATTTAAGCATAGAATACAATTCTCCTTTTTCTTTAGAATTTAAAGAGCAAGAACGAAGTGAATTTTATAGTATTTTTGGAGGTATCTTCTTTTTAGCTATTTTCTTAATGATTATTTTTGTAGCTGCTACCGTATTAATCATTTATTACAAACAAATTAGTGAAGGATATGAAGATAGGAATCGTTTTGAGATTATGCGAAAAGTAGGAATGAAAGACGAAGATATTCGTAAAAGCATTAATTCCCAAATGTTGACTATTTTCTTTTTACCATTAATCATGGCTGCTTTACATGTTACCTTTGCCTTTCCCATTGTACAAAAATTATTGGCTATGTTTAATCTAAGAAATGTTACGCTTTCTTTAATTGTAACGGGTATTTGTATTTTCATATTTGGTTTATTCTATGTCATTGTCTATAAAATCACTTCCAATGTGTATTATGATATTGTATCGGGTCATAAACAATGAATAAGAAATGGGATCTTATTGTCTTAATTGTTTCTATTCTAATCGACATTTTATTTCATTGTTTGATTTTATTAATTAAATTAATATTTTGGGTGCATTTTTAAAAATGTACCCTAATTTTTTATGCGATGAATGATATTCTTAATTCCGGTTATAAAAAAAATCATAGTGCCACTTAATATAAATAAAAATCCTATAGGAACTAAAAAGAAGTTTTCATGTAGAATACCATTGGCATCAATATATTCAACACTCAATCCTTTAATAATTAAACAAAGTGTTCCTATACACAACAAAACAACACCTATAATCACCATGATTAAATTCATTTTTGTTCGTCTTGTTTCACTTCCATCTTTAATTAATTTCGTTGTCATATTATTTTCCTCTAAAATTAATTCATCAAGAGAAACAGAAAATTCCTTAGATATTAATACAATCAATTCTAAATCTGGTAAGTTTTTATTGTTTTCCCAATTTGATATTGCTTGTCTGGTCACATTAAGTTTTTTAGCCATTTGTTCTTGGGTGAGATTGTTTTCTTTTCGTATTTGTTTAATTTGTTTAGCAAATTCCATATGTTTTTACTCCTTATTGATAATTTCATTTTAAAATAAAACTATGAATTATCAAGAAAGTCATTCTTACACCGTGTAAAGCATTGCTTGCATTAGATAAATTCATTATTATTTACGGCTAATTTAAGATTAAATCTTGGATTAGCCGTATTTTTATTCAATTAAAAAGAAGATCGATGTGATTTTCTGTGTTTCATTGATTAAATATTATCTTGTAAAAAATTCATTACAAGTCTTACCATTACATCTTTTTCATCGGCTCTACTTTCTGCAATCATTAAAGTAATTGCGACAAGAGCACTATTAGAGATGATTTGTTTGCCATTAATAACCAAATGATTATTTTTATTTAGAAATTCCAAAAAGATGGATGCACCAATTCTTTTACAGCCATCAACAAAAGGATGATCCTTTATTAGAAAATACAACAAGTTCGCCGCTTTTTCTTCAATACTAGGATATAGTTCACTTCCAAATACATTTTGATATACGGCAGCAAGAATCCCATTAAGTTTTCCTTTTTCTCTTTCAACTCCAAACACAGTAGAAGTATCACTAAATTTCATACTATCAATTAAATTACGACATTCTTTATATGTTAACTGATAAATAGATGAAATTCCTTCTGGTTTTTTTACACATCCATGATCATAATCATCCAACAAATTTAATGCCTCAGAATATTTGATTACGACATCATAAACATCTTGTTCATCTAATTCTAATGTGTTCGCTATTATTCGAGATTGAATTTCAACAGTTTTATTTAAAGCTTCAATTCGCTTTTGATTAATCGCATAACCTTGAATCATATAATCCTTTAGTATGCTCGATGCCCATTTTCTAAATGTAATACCACGTTTTGATTTAACACGATATCCAACTGAAATAATCATATCAAGATTATAGTATTTAACATTTCTTTTTACTTTTCGTTCACCTTCAATTTGAACTAGTGCGTTTTCCGCACATGTTGATTCTTCTAGCAATTCACCATCTTTATAAATATTACTGATATGTCTAGTAATACGTGTTCTATCTACATCAAATAATTCAGCCATTTGATCTTGTGTCAACCATACATTTTCGCGATTTTCACTTACAGTAACCTCTAGTTCTAATTCACCGTCTTTAAAAACAATTATTTCGTTTCCCATATTTTTCCTCTCTTTCTTAAAACGTTTAAATGTGATAAATATTTTGATTTATAGTAGTGAAATAAAAATAACTAAACTCGAAGATTTTTTAATATTGGATTTGATGTTTTTGGATTTAAGCTTTCTAATAATTTTGTATTTTTATATTGGAATATTGTTAGTTATTTTTTTAGAATATTTTTATTAGAAGTTATTGATATTATACCATAAATAAAATAATAACTATTATATTTATCTTCGTAATTTATCATAATAAAAAAACAAGATGCATTTTGTGTTAAAATGCACCTTAACTATTATTCACAATGAAAAGTCCATCCATTATCACCGTGATAAATCATTTGTTTAGTCATGCCTCCATCAATACAAATGTTTTCTCCGGTAATGAATCCTGCCATATCCGAGCATAAATATAAAACCATATTAGCTATATCCATTGGATTCCCTACTCTTCCTACGGGTTGTTGGATGGCATCGGCTCCTTCATATACTGTGTAATTCGTATCAATCCAACCAGGAGATATTGAATTCACTCTTACTTTACCAGCTAAGCTCATTGCCAAAGCATGGGTAAGAGAGGCAATGCCTCCTTTCGCTGCAGTATAGCTTTCGGTTTCAGGTTGACTCATACGATCTCTTGAAGAAGAGATATTCACAATCGCTGCGTCACTAGAAAAATATGGCATAAATAATTTGCTTAAATAAAAAGGAGCTGTCACACCCACTTTTAGAGCGTATTCAAAGTCTTCATAGCTTCCATTGGTAATACCACACATTTTAGGAAGAGCGTTATTAATTAAATAATCAATGTGTCCATAGTCTTTAATAACTTTTTGAACAAATTGTTCAAGTGTTTCTTTATTGGCTAAGTCACCAACAAAATAATCATTCTCTAAAATATCTATACTACATACATGAGCACCAGCTAGTTCAAATTGTTCTTTAATACATTTTCCAATTCCTTTAGCTGCTCCTGTTACAACCACTACTTTATTTTCAAAATTGAAAACAGATTCATTATTTTTGTTCATCAATGACCTCCTGTATAGAAGAATATCCTTTTTTCGCAAATAAATAATCAAAGTCATCTTCCATTTCTAATGCGAATGCGATTTTAATTAACGATGATAATGATATTTCACCTGTTCTTTCAAACCGTTTAATCGAACCATAACTTACATTCGCTCTTTTACTTAATGCTTGTTGCGTTATCTTTTTTTCCTTTCTTCTTTTTACGACTCTTTGAACAATTTCCATATTAATGTCTTGTGGTGATCTTAAAAAACTAAAGTTATCCATAGATAATATTTTATCTATTTTATGCTAAAAAGTCAATTTTTGGATAATATATTATCTATTAATTAATCGACAAACATTGCTTACTGTTTGTTCTAACGACTCTTTTCCATCAAGTAAAGCTTGGGATAAACTCTTAGCTTCATTGGTTATCGAAAACATAGCTGTCAGTCCGATTTCATATAAATTTGATGCATCGGATGTGATTCTTCCCGCAAAGGCAATAACAGGAATATGATAAAGAGATGCCTTTTTTAAGATACCTGATATTGTTTTTCCATGAATGGTTTGAGAGTCAATGCTTCCTTCTCCGGTAAAAATATAGTCGGCATCTTTTATTTTTTCTTCAAAATTCACAACTTTTAAAACCATATCAATGCCACTCGATAGATTCGCTCCTAGTAAATAGAAAGCACCTCCTAGTCCTCCTGCTGCTCCTGTTTTAGGAATGGTGTTCAGATCAACTTCTAAACAATCATTAAAGTGTACTAGACAAGATTCTAAATAAGCTAATTGTTCTGTATTTGCTCCTTTTTGTGGTCCAAACACATAGGTTGCACCGCTATTACCAGTAAAAACATTGTCTACATCACTAGCAACCGTAATAGTTATTCCTTCTAATTTTTTCTTAGTTTCACTAAAATCTATGGTTTTAATTTTTAGAATAGACGACAATTCACATGGAAGAATATTATTATTTTCATCATAGAACTTTGTTCCTAGAGCATACAATAAACCAAAACCTCCATCATTTGTTCCCGTTCCACCTAGTCCAATAATAAATTCTTTGGCTCCTTTTTCTAGAGCATCTAACATCATTTCACCGAGTCCAATACTTAATCCAATAGTAGGGTTTCTTCTTTCTTTGGGGATTAAATGAATGCCACAGCTTGATGCGCTTTCCATCACACAGAGTCCTTCTTGGTTTATTCCATAGTTTGTTTCTATTATTTCTTTAAAGGGATTATGTACTTTGACTGTTTGTATATGACAACCCGTAGCATTTATTAATACTTCACTTGTTCCTTCTCCTCCATCAGCCATGGGTAAAACTATACATTCTATAGTTGGATCTACTTTTTGAATTCCTTTTTTTATGGCATCACATGCCTCAAAGGAATCCATGCTTTCTTTAAATGAGTCTGGACAAATAACAATTTTCATAGTTTAAGTGTAAATAAAATAAAAAAAGGAATCAAGAACTCATACTGTTCTTTCAATTCCTTTTTCTTCAAAGAAACAATCAGCTATATAGTCAGCAGATTCAGCCCATAAACCATTTTCGGTTTCTCTTAATATTAAATATGTTTTTGATTTATAGAATTCTCCTAATGCTGGCATAAAATCTAAATTTAATTGTTTTTGAATCACATGAACGACTTCTCTTATTTATGTCTCAGTTTGATTTATATTGTTCTTTTTATCTTGACATACAATTTAACATTGAACATTTTTTAAGTAAAACCCAACAAATGCCAGGTATCATAATTGAATTAAAAGTACTTAGAGAAAATATAAATGAATTCAATCTAGAAGAAAAACTAGAACAATGTGCAAATGATGCCATTCATCAAATTGAAGCAAAACAATATACTACAACTATGAAACAAGAAGGAATTTCTTCTTTCTTTATCATTGGTATTTCTTTCTATAAGAAGCATATCAAATTAGTGAGTAAGAATGCATAAATAGGGTTTATCGTTACCAAAATTGAATTTTTATCAAAAACGGTAACGATAAACCCTTGTTTTCATAGAAAAACTCCCGACTCGTCTATTATATTTCGTTGACAATTCTTAGTTTATTGCATACTAATAATTTATTTTAAAACAAATAATGTATCCATAGAATTCACAGTTTGATTTACACTGCGTTCTTGAATGGATTTTTCTTTTGCGTTTGTTACAACAATCATCGTTGTCATATCATATTTTTGCTTCAAATAATCCATGTCTGCTGTAACAATTACATCACCTTTTTTTACTTTTTTGCCTTGTACCATTGTGGATGTAAATCCTTTTCCATTTTCATTTACTGTATCTAACCCAATGTGTACTAATATTTCAATTCCATCATTAGTTGTAACTCCAAATGCATGTAGACTTGGAAAAAATGCTGAAATTACTCCATCACATGGTGATACAAAGGTATTCCCACTTGGTATAATGGCAATTCCATCACCAAGCATTTTCTGTGAAAACATAGAATCATTAACCTCTTCTAATTGAACGCATTCCCCGTTTATCGGACTTCCTACTTCTAATGAATTATTTTTTTTAAATAAATTAAACATTGTATATTCCACCTTTCAAACTTATCTTTTTCAATAATTTTATTTTGAAAACAACTTGTTTTTGCAGCACCAAGGCTAGCAAAAAAACAGTTAGATTTTTTTATTTTATTATGTGTTGTATAGGATCATTTTTTTTCTTGTAGTATTCATATCCTACAGTATTTAATTTTAAAATATCCGCTTCATCTAATATCGGACTTATTTTGATCATTGGCTTATCAGTAATTATTGCTGCACTTGTAGTTGAAAGAAGAATATCATACTCACTTATATCTTCATCTCTATAAGACAAGACATCAATAATTCTAGATACATTCATATATGGAACTAACGTATTTAATCTTTGTTGTAGAAGTTTGTTGACCCCTACACTATTCTCACTAATTAAAAGTACATTTATTTTTTTCTTTTGTCTGTCTAGTGCATTTACTAAATGTAACGTTAAATATGCTATCTCATCATCACTTATAAAATATCCAAAACTTTTTTCTATCGATTTACAACAATCTCTTGTTATTAAAAATGTATTTCTGAATTGTTTTTTTATAACTGGCAAAAGAGTGTTTTCCATCGGTATATTGTGTTCAAATCTTGTAATTGCCGGTTTACAATGCTGATATAAAGAATTAAAAAGCTCTTCGTCTTTATCAAACGGATAATCAAAAATTTTCATCCATCCATGAATTAATTGATAAGCCATAATTTTTGCACTTGCATTAGTGCTAGTTTCTTTCGATTCAGAAACGATGGATTGTATATGTACTTGTAGATAGTGTACTTCTTTTTCGTCAATAGTTATGGAATATGCTTTTTCAATAGCTTGGCAAATAATTTTTGCTTCATGATAGTAACTCGATACTTCTAATTTTTTGATGAAATTTTCAGATAAAGTTATTGGACATTCATCTAATATACGGATATATGAAATAAAAACTCGTGTCAAAAGTCTTTGCATACGATCAAATGACAGATTATTAAACAGTGATAAATTAGTGTTTAAAACCACATTAAATAGATCATAAAAATTTGTATCTGTGTAATCAATTGATGGATATATAAAATAGTCTGTGGGTTTGTAATTAGGATTTAATATTAACTCGCTTAATTTATTGTATTTTTCATTTTGAATCATAAAATCAAAAATACAATCTCGAATATGTCTTTCTTTTCCCTTTACATATATACCCATGTTATTTGAAATAATATCTAACTTTTTATGTATAAAATAATCCTTTAGTGAGTGAATATCTTTATTTATCGTAGCTTTCGATACATAAAGCTCTTCCCCTAACATACTTGATTTACAAGGATCTGTTGCCGTTAATATTCTAAGTGCAATATATGACCGCCTTGCCACGGGAGAATATTCTTGATTTGTTTCAATTTGAGAACAGAATTTATTTTTCAAAGATAGTTTTGCGGAATCAGATCCAATCATTTGAATACCTGTTCCCTGTTTTTTTATTAATTCAATATCAAATGAATTACAAATTTCTTGCACAACTTTAAGATCCATTCTGACTGTTTTATTTGAAACTTGTACAACATCTTTTATTTGATCAACAGTTATAGGTTCTTCCTGATTTAATAGTAATTGAATAATTCGAACAATTCTTTGATTCATAAATATCTCCTTACTAGAATATTGTAGGCTGTATAATTAACAAAATAACATGGATTGTTTCCATGTTATCTCAAGATTTTATATATTTCTCTTGCAACCCCATCTTCTTCGTTTGTGTATTCCGTTATATATTTTGCCTTATCTTGCAGACATTTTACAGCATTTTTCATAGCAAATCCTAATGAAACAACATTTAGTAAAGAGATATCATTTATATCATCACCAAATGCCATTGTTTGTTTATACTGTTTTTCATCGCAAATTTTTTTAACAATATCACCTTTGTTAATGTTATTTTTCATAATATCTAAACTATGAATATGAGATGATGTAATCGAAAGATGATTTTGACAAGCGTGTATGATTTTTTCTAGTTTTTTATCATCTTCATCTATCAGTAACACTTTATAAATATCATCACTAATTGATTCAAAAGAGTGAATGGTTTTATAAACTTTTATCTTACCGATTTCTTCTAACTCAGAATACATAAATCTAGAATCATCATCACTACAATAAATTGAATTAATTCCTTTAAAATAATATTTATTAATAGAATATTTTTGAATAGCATCCCATAGTATTTTAAGATTATCTTTTTCAACACTATGTGCATATATATCATTTCCGATTTTTGAAACAGCTCCATTAAATGCAATTCTATGACATCTGTAATCAATTGAATCAGCAATTGCATCAACAAAAAATATTGGTCTACCACTCACCAAGTATATATCAATGCCTTTATTTAAACACTGAACTAGAGTTTGTTTATTTTTAATACTAACTATTTTTTCAGAATTCAATAAGGTCCCATCTAAATCTATAAAAATAGCATCCACTTTACTCATAAGCTTGTTTTAATATTGCAATGCATTCATCATGAGATGCAAACGGAAGATGATATAAAATAGGTGAATTACATATTTCATCAAATTGTTCTTTCGTAACTCCCATTGAACTTAATGTCACTTTCATTCCAATTGATTCCATGAATTTTTCTACAATGCCTACTAATTCACTTGATGAATGATTTGTCTTTGATGGGTCCATAACATCTGCTAATTTAGCGAAATCTTCTTCGTGTTTGTAATTCATTACACGTATAAATGGAATAAACACACATGCCAATGCAACACCATGAGTTATATTTGTTACCCCTCCAATAATCTCACTAAGTGGATGAGGAATATCAGCTCCTGAATTCGATAATGCTCTACCAGCCAAAGTATCTGATAAACTCATATACTTTCTATACTCTATATTTGTAATATCTTGATGAAGTTTTGGTAAATATTCACAAATCAATTTAATAGCATTTACACTATCAAAACGTGAATAAACACTATGATGTACATTCAAATAACTTTCAAAAGCATGCGTGAATGCATCGAAACCTGTGGCCATACTCATTTTTAAAGGTAACGTTGCTACAAGATTAGGATCTAAAATAACTTCTTTAGAAATACATTGTGGATGATAAATTGTGCATTTATCATGATTTCTAGAAATTACAGCCGCTTGTGTTACTTGAGAGCCTGTTCCAGACGTAGTTGGAACCGAAATAATAGGAAGAACATTTTCTGAATATATTCCATAATCTTCATAAGGTGAATCAAATTTTTCAAATAACATATCCCAATCTATATTTTCATCTTGATTTGCCAAAGCCAATACTTTAGCTGTATCAATAGAACTTCCTCCACCAACAGCTAAAATAACATCAGCATGATATTCAATTAATTTTTTATGTGCTAATTCAACCATCGTTGTGCTTGGATTCGGTGCTACTTGATCAAAATGATAATATTCGAATCCATTATTCACACATAAATCTTTTACACGATTATATAATGGAACTAAAGGTTCATCTGGTGTGCTTACAATAAATATTCTTTTACCATATTTTTTTAAAACATTTGGTAATTGTTCTAAAGCATTAAAATCAAAATATATTTTACTCGGTTGATAATAAGTTTCCATTCCATACCTCTACTCTCTACTCATAAACAATGCGTATCCATCCAAAATACTTTGATGATCTTCTTCAGGTTTCATTCCTGAAACTGTGCATGCACCAATTACTTGATCATTTTCTAATACAATCGGAATACTTCCTGGAGTAAATGTGTAATCACTATGATTTAAGCCGTATTTTTGAACTAAATTCTTTTCATTTCCTTCGTTTTTTTCAAACAATTCTAATGTAGACATTCCAAAATACAAGCAAGAATTCTTTTTTCTATCTAACCAGCGTCCATTATCAATAATACATGCATCCGACATATATCTATATACTTCTTTATTATATAAGGTGATAGAAATACAGTATTTGTCAACATTTTTATTTTTTAAATAATCATGAATACACATTCCTAGTTGATAGCCCATTTCACATGTACAATTATTAATTTTTAATTTATATTTCATACGATTACCTCAAAACAAGAGAACCGATAGTTGTTTCTAATATAAACAAGATAGCAAAAACTACAAAGACCGCAACACAAATTCCTAATTGGCCTTCCTTTTTTATTTTTGTCATCATTTTTCCAAATGAAAAGTACCCTTTCCATTTATATATTTTATTTAAAGCAAGAATACCCAAAATCATTGTTACAAAGTTCAAAAAACATGCACTAAAAAATGTGATAGCCAATAATTTAAATCGATTCCCTTCAATATTTTTATATTCATTAAAATCTTTGATATATTGATCTGCAACAAAATAAGTAAATAAAGATGCTGTTGCAATAATAAATCCACAGACTACAGACATATTTTTGGATATTACATCTGTTAATGGTTGTTTTAATAATGCAGACAAAAATCCTGTATATAAGCAAATTAGTAATATTAAGATAATAGATATAACTTTTATATATTTTACATACTTAATAGCTTCTTCATTTTTTAAAAATATGCGTTTCTTTTTGACTTCTTGTTTATTCATCGTATCCTCCTAAATAAAAATAAGGCAAGATTGATACCTTGCCTTAGAATTTTAATCAATATTAAGAATATCTTTTACTTTCGTTGTAATGTTTTGTACTTGAACACCGTAAATGATTTGTAAAGATTTATCCCCGCGTACAACACCAACTGCCTTTAAATAATTTTTCCAATCATCATCGCTTGCAACAATAGAATCATCTTTTACTGTGACTCTTAAACGCGTTGCGCAGTTTGTCACTGTTTCAATATTTTCTGGACCACCTAAGGCTTCAATGATCCTTGCTTCTAATGAATCTTCTGCAGTTGAAACTGTATTAGCTCCATCTTTTTCACGATATTCTTTTTTACTAAATAAATGAACTTGCGCTTCACCGCGACCTGGTGTTTGTAAATCAAATTTAACGATCATGAATCGGAATACAGCATAGTATACTACAAACATTAAAGGAATCAACCAAAGAGCTGACATCGCATGCACTTTTTGAGGTTGGAATAAGTTTGGAATCATAAAGAACAATGCTGTTCCGTTGATACTGATTTTTGTAATTTCTGCTAATACATAACATATACCACATAATGGAGCATAAACTAACCAATATAATTGTGGAGCGGCAAATAAGAATGTATATTCAAATGGTTCAGAAATACCAACCATCATTAATGTAAATACAGCTGGTAATAATAATGAGGCAACTGCTTTTCTATTTTCTTTATTTGCACATTTATACATAGCTAATGCTGCACCCGGAATTCCACCTAATTGGAATAATAAACGTCCGTTTGTAAAGTTACGTGTGATATATCCTGTAGCAGTTTTACTAGCAGCTTGACCATTAATGATATTTTTTACACCTTCATATACAACACCATCGATTGTCATTGTTCCACCAACTTTTGAATATTCAATTGGGAAAGCAATTAAGTGATGTAAACCAAATGGCAATAAAGCTTTATCTAAAGTACCAAATACAAATGTTCCAAGTAATCCACTTTCACCAATAAATGTTGTAATGGCTTGTAATGCCCCACCAATAAATGGCCATACATAATAAGTAATGATTGCTAAAGGAACAGAAAGAATTGTTACCATGATTATAACGGTTTTTGTTCCTGCGAAGAAACCAAACATTTCAGGTAGTTTAGTATCTACGAATTTATTATGTACTAATGCAGCAACAAGACCAACAATTAGTCCGGAAAACATTCCCATATTATAAGTAAAAATTCCTAAGAAATCTCCGAATAACGCATTATAATTCATAGCGGCTTCCATAGTCATTCCAGAAGCCATTAAGTTTTCAATTGCTATTGTTTCTTGGGTAACTCCATTCAAACTTGCCCAGTTACCAATTCCAGCTGTGTAAGTAAAGAATAGTACCAAACCAGCAAAAGCAGCCCATCCTTTTTCTTTTTTTGCCAATGTAAATGCAATAGCCACTGCGAACCACATTGACAATGTATTCATAAAGAAGAAACCACATGATGCTAACATGGAGAAAATGTTATAGAAGAATCCTCCTGGTTCAAGAATATAGTTAGTAAATGCACTACCGATACCAACGAAGAAACCAACCATAACAAGCAAGATAATTGGTACCATCATGGCACCGGCAAAAGTTTGTAATTTAGCTTGAATCTTTTTAAACATATTGTCTCGATCCTCTCTTTCTGAATTTATAATATCAATAGGAGTAAGCGTTTACAATTTCGTGACCATTAAATAAAGTTACGGATTGATACGGTAAAAATTTAACATTTTATTCACAAGCCAATAAATAAATTGATTCACAATATATTTCAAGAGCTTTTAATAAATCATTTAATGGCATACTTTCATTAGGTTGATGACATTTTGTATCATAGCCATCAAATGTAGCTCCAAAAGCAATTCCATGATCCAACACACGAGCATAACTTGCACCACCTTTTGTTAAAGGCTCAGCTACTTCTTTTGTGATATTAAAGTATGCCTGTGATAATTTATTGATTAATTCCGATTCTTTCGGAACATATAACAATCTTTTTTCTCTTAGTTTTTGCAATGTAGGAAATAATTGTTTTAACTTATCTTCAATGTATTCTGGCTTTATTCCTTTTGGATATCTTAAATCCATACGAATAGCATATGTATTTTCTTGCATGGTTAACATATAAGGAGCAATTGAAGTTTTTCCCATATCTATATCTTCATAAAAAATATTACAATCCTTCCCATAAGGGTCTTTCAAATAATTGGATACATCTGTTAGTAGTGAAACAAAACCTGCATCGAAATATATACTATTTTCTATAACAAATTTTGCTAACTCAAATAACGGATTTTCTGCTCTTTGAGGATTTCTTGTCAAAGCTGATTTACCATGAAACGCAAATATAGCATTTCCATCTTTGAATTTATGTTGTAATTGTTCATCTACATTTTGTAAATTATCACAATGTACCACAATCTCAATATAACCTGGAATCATATAGTCTTGTTCATATCCGTGAATATCCACGATTTGAAATACACTATCCTTTTTAGGATATGTTGCTTCAAATGTCAAAATTCCCTTTTCTCCATTCACAATTGGAAAATTACCATCTGGAGAATAAGCCATAATAGGTTGTTTATGTGTAGAAAAATAATGTTTCATACAATTCCATGTCGTTTCTTCAGCACCACCAGCAATTACTTTTACAGGCCTATTAAATGAACATCCCATATCTCTCAAGATTCGTATTGCATACAAATTAATCAGCAATGGTCCTTTATCATCATTAACTCCTCTGCCATATAATATATTGTCTTTAATCGTCAATTTATATGGCTCATAGTCCCAATCATTTATATTTTGAGCACCAACAACATCCAAGTGTCCTAAAATACCAATATAGTCTTCTCCATTTAAATAATTAGCACTTATCGCATATCCATCATCTGTTTCTATTTCGAATCCTAATCGTCTAGCAATTTCTTCAAAAACTGAAAAAGCATCTGCTACTTCTTGACCAAAGGGCATACCTAAAGTAGCTTTGTCTTCATTACTTACACTAGGAATAGACACTAGCGTATCTAAATCTTTCAATATTTCATTTTTATATTTATCTATGTATGCACTATATTTTGACATATTTATCACCTTCTAAAAAAAGAGGACTATGCCTCTTTTACTGTTAATTTTTTATCTGTGCACCATGTAATAACTCGATTAATCACAATTAGACTTATCAAACTAAACACGGCAACAAAAATCTCTTTACTAATAAACCCAGATAATATAACTACAATACCATCTAAAGTAACTAATATATTTTGTACTTTGAATTTTTTTAAAAAATGATGAATCAACAAAGCAATCACATCAGTTCCACCGGTTGCACCTTGATGATTCAGTGCTAATCCCACTGCCATACCAACTAAAACACCACCAAGAATGGCCCCTAAAAATAATCCACCAATATTTCCTAAAAAAGCAATATTACCAAATAAATCAATTTTAGGCACAATAGCCATCATCAATGGATTCATAAAAATAACATAAATTGTCTTCACACCAAATGCCTTTCCTAAAATAAGAAAAGAAAGAATCAATAGAGGAATAGAAATACATAGAGTCATAGTAGAAACAGAAATATTTGTTACTGTTGATAAAATAATTGCCATTCCCGTGATTCCACCTGGTGCTAATCCCGTAAATATGAAAATCCAATTAACTGCTACTGCACTTAAAATACTAGAAATTGTCAACCATATTAAATCATATATAAATGATCCCAATGATTGTTCTGATTGAATGCGACTATCCATCAATCAATTTTACTCCAATCCAAATTTTTCAGCTGCCTCATCTATTGCTTTACGACATTTTTGAACACCAGCTGTAATACCATCTGGATCTTTGAAAATAGCACTAGATAAAACAATAACATCTGGGTTACATTCAATTAGTGGTTCCATATTATCATGTCTTAATCCTCCATCAATTGCTAATTCACATTTAGGATTTTTTTCATCGATTAGTTTTCTTGCACGTTTAACTAAATCAATTACACTACGACGCCAACCCCAGTTATCATGTCCATCTGTTTCGTCAACTCCATGAGTAACGATTTGTAAACGATCAATATCATAAATTGATTCTTCTACAAATGAAAGAGGAGTATAACATCCAACAGTTAAACCAACTTTAATTTTTCTTTCACGACACCAGTTAATAATATATGCCAACTGAGCTCCAATAAAATGCTCTGCAGGAATAATTAGCATATTAGCACCAGCATCATAAATTTGATCAATAAACATGATGTCCATACTTTCTGTATAGATGTGGCATTCAATTGGTTTATCTGTATAATCTCTCATACCTTTAATAACTTGCCATCCACCCATAAGTTTCATGTTTCTTAAATCATGCATATCTGCTGCATCAGAATGAATATAATCAGCCCCAGCATCAGATGCTTCTTTAACAATATCCGCAATATGTCCATAATCTACGTGTGCTAATCCAGCTGCAATTTTAATATGTTTCATATTTTTCCTCCTCAAATCTTTGATACGTACAAATTATATCGAATGAATTCTAAAAAAGAAACAAGCCTAATTGCACATATGTAACCACATTAATGTGGCAATAAATAAACAGACTCAAATCTATAATATAACAAAATATTCAAAATTGTTTTTGAACGACCAAATTAGAATTATTTATTCATACATACCACAATAGCCCTTGGTTTTGACCAAGGGCTATTCATTAACTATTTTGTTTTCTACGATAAACAATTAATACAATAATAACTAAAGCACTAATTCCTAGTAAACCAATATATAAACCAGTATTAGATTGAACACCAGTGTTCGTTCCTTTTTTACGTTTATTAATGATTTCTACGTTATCGCCTTTAATTTTATAAGAAACATTGTAGTTTGAATCTACATTAATTTCTTTAACTGTCCATTCGTATTCATCACTTAAATGATCAAATTTATATGTCCAATTATTGTCTTGAGACAATTGAATCACTTCATCTTCTTTTCCATCTTTATATAATTGAACATCTACAGAAGTAGGACGATTCTTTTTATTATCGCCTTTCCATGTCTTAGAAACATTAATTGTTTCATAAGTGAATGCTTCAGATACAAAGCTCCAGTCAACTTCACCTACACGATAAGCGTATTCGTTTCCTAATTCAATCGGAACACTTAAATGAATATTTAAATCAAGGGATTCTCCTTTTTGAAGAGTACCCAAATAAATGTATTCATTCATTCCTTGAATATAAGCACTACCACTATAAATAGTGTTTCCACCACTTGTAATAGTCATAGTCAATTGATTAAGGAAATCATTCATTGTGACTTCATTTTCTTCTTCAAGATCTACATTAGGACTCATTGGATTTTCATTTTCATCGTGAACAATGTTTTTAATATAAACCTTAATTTCAGAACAATCCGATGCATCATTTAAAATAGATACATTTTCATCTAATTCATCGCCAGGCATTACACCTTTAAAGTTATGAAAGAAATCAGTAGGAGTATATTCACTACCACCAAAACCAAATCCTTCTTCTTTACCAGAATAAACTAAAGTATTATCAGCAGCATATACATTACTGCTTAGTCCTAATACCATCACAAAGGCAACAAGAACTACACTAAGAGATTTAAATAATTTCTTCATAGTTATTTACCTCCTAATGGGCTATTAGGCCATGCTTCTTTAACAGCATTAGCAGGTTCAGCCTGAATAGCATCCGCTAAGATTTCTACATGAAGAGTGTAACCATCAACCGGTGCCTTTGTTGCTCCTCGATTACAACCAGAAATTAATTGCCCTGTATATTTACTTGCCGGAACGGCTGTTTGATAATACCAATAACCATCAGTTCCTTGCTTCCATCCTTGAGCAGTATAGATAATAGTATAATCTGTACCTTCCTTAGGAATGTCAGAAAGTACATTTCCTTCATAATCTTGCCAAGTAACAACAACAGTAGCACGAATATACGCACTAATATTTCCGGTATTTTGAATGCTTACATTACTTTTTACTAAACCGTTATCATCAAAATCTTCCTGAACTCTAGTAGCTACATTCCCATATTCAAAATTATTTTGGACATTATCTGTTTTTGTCATTAAGAAAGCTGCAGTTCCATCAACAACACCAACTAATAAGAATAGTGCACATGCCAATAGAACAAAAGATTTTTTAAAGCGAAGACGATTCGCATTTTTTAAAATTCCATTTTTAATTTTTTTCATACTCATCGTCTCCTTTCTTAATTAGAAAATCTATTGTCACAATATGACGCACCATTTAGCCATTTCCATTTGTTGCTATCAGTTGCATGATTTGTTTCTGTTTCTCGTTTATTTGTAAAAGAAACTTCACCATTACTTGATGTTGTAACTGTTACAGTTTTAGAATTGTCTCCATCTAATAAATATCTCCAACTCCAATTAGTATCTTCTGAAACAGTATATTCACCAATAGGAAGACCTGTAATGGTTGTACTCCATCCATTTCCGGATTTCTGATCATTAACAATTATTACAACCCTCAAGTTTTGAACTGATTGTGTTGGAGTACCATCTTTACCATTCACGATAAATACATATGATTGATTTTCATCAATAGAATCATGACCTGATTTTGTGATTGTTAAAGATTTAGTTTGTGGATGCAATAAGAATGCTAATCTAGTTCCATCATCATTAAGGCCACTTGGATCCTTCCAAGAACAATCTGGTTCACATGATTCATGAATAAATTCAACAAATTCATTCACATTATCTTTAATAAGATTTTCCCCATTATACAAAGATACTTTTACATTTACTTTTATATCATTTCTAGAATTCATGTATTTAACATTATTTATTATCAATAAGTCATTATCACTAATTATAGGATTTGGTGTAATAGCTGGTTCTGAACCAATCATATTATTTGCTTCAACTTTTTCACTTCCAGATTCATGAATCCAACGAACTTTCATGTTTGTATATCCACCAGGTGCTATATCACCATACCACACATCACAATCTTTAAATGTTAGTTCAGGTACAAATACACTAATTTTTCCATCGTCTTCTCCATTTGTTGCTTGAGCAGATTTACCTACAGAATCTTTGTCTGCAGACTCAGGGGTTAATGTGACTTTTACAGTATAATTTTGATCCTGTGTTAAATTTTTATAATTATTTAATCCTTCAACATTAACAGTAACATATGCATATTGCCAAGGCTCTAACCCTAATAAACTGTTTTCACTTAACTTAAATTTCTTATCTTTTATTCCTTCTATACTAGCTGTAGCAATATTTTCTACATCTAAACTACCATATAAATAAACATTACTATCAGGTGCATTTACTGTTACATTCTTAATTGGAACATTTACTTTTGGTTGTTCAAATTGTTCCATAACTGTTCCATTAGATGCAATTATTTCTGAATCTGTCGTGTTAGTAAGAACATTATTTCCACCTAAGAATCCATCTCTGACGACAATTGGAATTTCAATAATCAATTTACGACCGTAGAAATCACCAGGTTTATTAGGATCATTTTCTTGACGTCCTGTTTCAGTAGAGCAATAGTTTTGACTAAAATCAAAACCAGTAACTGTGATTGTTTTACCATCGTCACCAATTTCTGCTGTTAAACCACTATTAACCTCAGCTCCCCATTCACCTTCTTTGGTATATGGTGCTGTTTTTACAGTGATACTACTTGCATCAGCTCCCGATGGTAATTCGAACTGATCAGAAATAACATCTTGTACAATGGTTTCACTATCTAATTGAACACTAGCTGAACCTGTTTGTATGTTCTCACTAATAGTTTGGAAAATTTGATTTAAAGATGCACTGTCTGTTGCTGTTAAATAATAATTCTCTGCTGTACTACGGTCGAAATTTTTTGTTATTTCCCAACAAGTTGCAAAACTTTTCCATGCATACTTAATACCTATTTCTGTTGCATCTTTATAATTGCTAGACAGGTAATTCAAGAATCTATTCCCTGCTGCAATGTCTACACCTCGAACATCGCCAAAAATTGCTTGTATAACGCTAGCTCCCCAAGCAGAACCTACACTACCATCACATGGAACATCTGATTGAATTGAATAATCTATTTTATCTCCGTGTAATTGATCTGGGTTTACTCCATTAAAAATACCAACTGAATAAACTGTCACACCTGCTTGCTTCAAATTATATGAAGATGAAATTGCAGTTTTTGCAACACTTGTACTAAATTCTGAAAATGTTGTAGGAACACCATCCGTAAACATAATTACAACTTTTTGACGATTTGTGTTTGCACCTGTATAGTTATATCCACTTCCCATTAAAGTTTCCGCTGTTTGCATACCAGCACCAGCATTTGTTGATCCAGATAGAGAATTAGAAAGTCCTGCCACTTTTCCTTTAAGTGTAGTTTCTCCTGCTCCATCTACGAATGTCCACCCTTGTAGAGTTGTTGCATTCTCTCCATATGTAACAATTGCCATACGATTATCACATTCATTTGAATACTTATTTGCTACCTCACTAATAAATGCTTGTACGGCTTCTTTCATTGCATATTGGCGACGCTCTGAAATTGTACTTGTACTATCCCCATTAAAGTCATACGCCATTGATCTGGACTGATCTAAAACCAACACAATATCTACTGGAGTTGATGTTGTGACAGTAGTAGTTGTTGTGTGTCCTGTTACATAACTTTCAAGACGTAATGTATATGAACCATCTTTATTTTCTATTACTGTTTTACTTGTATCAATACCCTTGTTATCAACTAATGTAGAATTACTATCGTCACCTACAGCGCGCAATGCTTTCATCAAACGACTTTGTTTCGCAACATTTACTGCTGGTAGGAATGGTCCTGCTTCTGTAAATGTATAGCTTTGTACTGGTTCTTGTACTTCTTGTGATGCTGCATATTCTGATAATGCATTAAATTGTTCTTCACTTAGTTGCTGTAAGTATGAATCAATTTCTTCTTGAGAACTTAAATTCATTATGAAGTTATATTGTTCAACAACACTCATGTTTACAAAATCAACATTTTCTTCTTGTGGAGCCACAGGCTCTTCTACTTCATCAACAATATCTTCACTTGTATTTTCTTCCTCTTGTTCTTCTGGAATTTGTGTTTCATCATTTGTTTCTTGGTCAACAACTTCTTGTGTAATTTCAATGTTATCATCTGGATTTGCCGAAATAGGAGAAATTGGACTAATACAGAATCCCATTGCTAAACAAATAATGATTGCTATCAACTTATAGTGATCTAAAATCTTTTTTTTCATTTATTTTCTCCCCTTTCTTTATTGTTTATTTTCTTCAGGCCAACCCTGAGCTTGTAAAACATCTTCTCCATTGTTATCAACTTGCACAGCTTGTGCACATACATCTATATAAGAAGTACAGTTTTGATATTCATTAGGAGTATGTTTATTAAACACGACTGAATCAAATAAAACACTCGTTGATTCCCCTGCTTTTACAGGTTTGTTGTAGTAACAATAACCATCTCTATAAGTCCAATTCTCATTATCAATTGTGAATTGAATTACACTTTGATTATTATTTCCTACTTGAATTTCCGTTGGAAGAGAAGTATTCGATACATCATTAATTCTTGTATCCACTACCACTCGAATCCACGCATCACTACTTCCTGTATTCTTAACAGAAACGATCTTGGAAACTCTTTCTCCTGGCATTACTCCTGTAATTCCTTCTTTAGGAAAATCAATCAATGTTCCATCAGATTGTTGTGATTTCTCTACTAATTCAATTGTTACTCCACCAGAAGTAATAACATTATGAGCAACATCTTCATAAGTGTAGTAAGCAATTGTTCCACCACCTGCAATAGCACAACAAATCAATATTGTAGCAGCTAGTAAACCCTTTCTCTTATTCATAAAATTCTCCTCCTCTATTTATTATTTATTAATCTAACTATTAGGCTATATGAGAACATACGAACAACATTCATATATTCTCATATAGCCCTGCACCAAACAGTGCAGAGCAAATATTTAATTAAAATCTAATGATTACCAAATATAATCAGCTACTGGTTTTCCATAGTATTCAGAAATAGCTGATTCAATAGTATCGAATCCCTCAGATTGGAATCCAACTGCATTAACAACCATATTCCATGTTCCGTCATAAACAGTTTTTCCGTCAACTAATACATATTTACCATTTTCATTTTGTGTAACTTTTTTATCCATATAAACTTGATCTAATAATTGTGCAGAAGTAGCGCCTGCTGCTGTTGGAGCAGAACCTGCTACAAAGTGAACATATCCATTGTAAGCAACACCATCAATTTCTTTGCTTCCTAAGAATGTAGATTTAGTTTCAGTTACATTTTTACCATAGTTAAAGTGTAAGCTGTTTCCTAATCCTGGAGCTGTTGGAGAGTTATCATCACCATCATCTAATGCTGATGGTACCCAAACTTCAATCCAAGTATAAGCTGCATTTTTCCCATCATTTCTAACAGTTACAGCTTTTTCAACATTGTTTTGAGTTTTTGTTCCTGGCATTAATTGAGCGCCTTGATCAAATTTTTCTACCAATGTGATATCTACATTCCCTACTGTAAATACGTTAGTTTGTTGATCTGTATCAGTAAAATACGCTAATGTTCCTCCAACGGCTGTTAAAGCTAATCCACCGATTAATGCCATTGATAATACTTTTTTCTTTGTGTTCATAAAATTTAATTGTTCCTTTCTCGTATTAATTTTTTAAATTTAATAAAGTTTGTTTTACCATTTAACTTCATCATAAGCAGTTGATACATTTGTTAAATTTTCATATTGTACGGCTGCTGCTTGGAATGTTAATGTAGCTGTTTTAGCAGCACTAGCTTCTTCTTTTGTTAATTCATTGCTAACAATAATTTGATCATTTTGTAAAACACTATATGAAACTCCAGCTTTAGCATCCGTGGCATCCACAAAACGATAATAAACACCTGGTTCACCATCCAATGCATCCCATCCACTTTCTATGGCATAACCAACTTTCTTGTTGTCATCTTTAAAACCTGGCCATTTACTGTCATCTACCTTTACAAATAACCAACACGCTTCACTACCAGCTTGCACAGTTACTTTAGGGTCTTTTTCAATGTTTGTTCCAGGGATAATTGTGTACTTATCTCCTGTTGTTTCAGCTAATGTAATATTGATATCACCATATGTAAAAGTATTTTTTACTTGTTCTGTTTTAGAAGTTAACCAAGCGATTGTTCCACCTGTTACCAATCCAACTACCAACATCAAAGACATCATGACAACCATCATTTTTCCAGATACTGTCTTTTTATTTTTCATTTCAATATTCCCTCCTTTCTTTTATATATGTGTTTTAAATTTTAACTTATTTTATTGAAAATTTGCTGCTTTCCAAGCATCTGCTGCTGAAGTGAATCCATCAGCTTGTACAGCATAAGCAGTTACAGTAATATTAGCATCTTTAGCATCTTTGTAAGCTGCTGCATCTGCTGTTCCACTGATTTTGAAGTTTTCAAATACAACTACATTTTCACCTGCTTGATTTGTAGTAGCACGTGCATAAATATTTGTTGTACCATCTACTAATGTCCAACCATTCGCAGCCATTTGATCTGCAATAGTGTTTGAAGAATCTTCAATAGCTGAAATTCCGTTTTCAACTTTTACGAATAGCCAACAAGCTTCGCTTCCTGTTGTTACATGAACAATTGGATCTTTAGTATAAGTATGTCCTGGTAACAAATGATATTCATTTGCTTTGACACGTTCAGCTCCTGCAATTACTGTTCCATCAGTGTTTACATCTGCTTCATCTAATGTAATAGCTACATTACCAACAGTGAATGTGTTTGTTACTGTTTCTTTGTCTGTCAAGTATGCAACAGTTCCTACGATTGTTACAGCTACAAGTGCAAAGGCACAGCATAGTGTTAATAAAACTTTTTTTGTTTTTGCCTTCATCTTTTTTCCCTCTTTTCTTTGTGGCATTTTTCTATGGGTAAACCTTATTTGGTTTTATCCCCTTTGGTTTTTTTCTTTGTTTCATCTTCATCGTCTTCTGGTAGATCTGGTAGGAAAATAAAGATAAAACAAATGGCTACAACAGCTATGGCAATATACATTCCAGGGGGATGTTGTATAAAGTTAGCTAAGAATCCTAACATTGGAATGGTAAATACAGGGCTTCCTACTATATTTTTATAGTGAACAAGTCCTCCATCCACGTTTTCATTGGCATCTCCTTTGGTTCTGAATCGCAATACGCTTGGATCTTCATCATCTGGCACGACTTCTACGATACGATGGGTAGCCATAGTGTCTTCATCAATCATAAAAGTAATGACATCGCCTGGTTCTAATTCGGTGTAGTCAACATCTTTGACGTAGATTAGACTTCCTACATGGTATGTTGGTTCCATTGATCCCGACAAAACCGATAGAGGAGTAAGTCCTATGAGTCTTACACCGGCTAGAAGAATCGCTAAGATGATTAAACATACAATCAGTATTGTGGAGAGTATATTCCATATTTTCAAAATACTTTTCTTCATTTTATGTTTTATTTAAGTGGTTTCTCCTTTCTTTTATCCTTTAAAAAAAAGGATTGTACTAAAAATGTTTTGACACACTATAACTTTAGTACAATCTTAAAATGTTTTCAATATGGATGTTAAAAATGACAAAAACGTTGTATAAAAATGACAATACTTTATACTTGGTCACAATCAATTCTTTCAATAGTTTGTATTTTATTGTTCTCAATATTGATAACACAATAACTCGAAGGTTTTCGTGTCCAATCTTTATTGATTTCTCTAACTTTTAAAGGATTACATGAACCAGGATTTATCGAATATTTTCCATTTTCTTGTTCGTTTTTAAAGACATGGGTATGTCCTTGTAGTAAACAATCTGCTTTCCAGGCATTTAAATAAAGAAAATCATCTTCATATAAATGATGTCCATGGCAAGCTATAAAATGAACACCTTCATACGTAAATACCATTTCTTCTGGTGTAGCTTCATTTGTTGATCGATACTCAATAATAATGTCTTTATAAGTTTTAGGTTTAATATGATAGTTATAATCACAGTTTCCTAAGACATACATAAAATCATTTGTATATTCTTCCATGTCACTTTTAGTAAACTGACTATCTCCTAAATATATTTTAGGAGAATTAGGATATTTTTCTTTTAAAAAATCAAAGACTTCTTTTCTACCATGAGCATCACTAAACACAATTAATTGTTTCATAATTTATATATCACTAATGTTAAGTCATCGGCATTATCTAGTTTTGATAAAAGCGATGCCATATTATTAGGATCCTTTCTTATTTTATGTACGATTTCTTTTTTATTCTTAAACTTAGTCAATCCATCACTCGCTAATACAAATAAATCTTTTTGTGTTAATCCATTATTAAATGAATCCATTTCAAGGTTATCTTTTATTTTCGCAGGTATCTCACAAATCGATTCTGTTACATAATCCGATCCATAATCATTTTTCTTTAATAAATTTACGGTATGAAATAAAGAAACCTTCATAATTTCTCCATCACCAATTCTTAAAATAAACAACTTATTTTCTTGTTTAAAATAAACCGCACCTAATAAAGTCGAGCCATAGGCAATTTCAATAGGAATCTTTTTATCAATATAGTTTTGTGCATATTCTCTAGTTCTTGCCCATTCATAAGACGAAACAATATTCTGATTATGAAATTCATCGACTTTTTCTAACCATAAAGGCTGAATTTCACTTTCTTTTTGTTTCAATTCATCTGGATTACTCGTACAATCTTGATAAACATCAATAAAAGAATCAACGGCAAGTCTTGCTCCAATGTCAGAACGAAAATGAAGATAATGACCATGTCCATCCGCAACAGCCATAATCACTTTATCATCTAATTCTAAATATCCACACGCATCTTGGTTTGAACCATGATAGCCTTGTTTTGTATATTGTGAAATCATATATTTATGATAACAGATTATTGAATTGAAATCACTTTATAATCCTTATCTTCTACTACTTTCTTTAATACCTCATTATTTACTTCATTTTCCATTGTCACAATAGCTTGTCCTGTTTTAAAAGAAACCTCAACTTGACTTACACCTGAAATAGATTCAAGTGCTTTTTTTACACTGTTTTCACAATGAGGACACATCATTCCTTCAATTTTTAATGTTTTAATCATCGTTTTATTCTCCTTTTCAAATCCTACTTTTTTATAATTTAATCTTAAGGCATTACTTACTACACAAAAACTAGATACACTCATCATAGCTGCAGCAATCATTGGATTTAATCGTATACTAAATAAACCTGCTGCAAGTGGTATTCCTAATATATTGTAGAAAAATGCCCAGAATAAGTTTTCATATATATTGGTTAATGTATAACGAGACAATTGAATGGCAGTACATACGTCTAATAATTTAGATCGTACACAAATGACATCGGCAGCATCCATAGCTATATCAACACCTTGTCCCATGGCCATTCCAATATCAGCTTGGCTAAGCGATACAGCATCATTTATTCCATCTCCTACCATTAATACGTTTCCTTCTTTTTGAAGGTTTTGTACTATCTTGGCTTTTTGGTCAGGAAGCAATTGATAATAGACTTCATCTATGTTGACTTGTTTAGCTATGGCTTTGGCACATAATTCATTGTCTCCTGTCAACATCACAACTTTACATTTCATTTTATGAAGTTGTTCAATAGCTTCTAATGCATCTTCTTTAATTTCATCTTCGATTCCAATCACTCCAATACATTGTTCATCACAACACACTACCACCGGAGTCATTCCTAACTTTGAAATATCATTAAAATCATCAATGCGAATGAATTGTTGTATAAACGAAACACTACCAATCAATACGTTGTGATGATTCATTCTTCCCTTAATGCCATTTCCTGTTAAAGATTCAAAATCAGCTACTTCTAATAATTCCACTTGTTGTTCTTTACCCTTTTGAACAATGGCCTTGGCAAGAGGATGTTCACTTAATGCTTCTAAACTCGATGCACAGGATAACACTTGTTCGTTTGTGTAATTATTAAATGATTGAATCATACGAACAACAGGTTGTCCTTTCGTAATGGTTCCTGTTTTATCTAAGGCAACGATATTAGTTTTACCGGTTTGTTCTAAAGCAGTGGAATTTTTAAATAAAATATTATGTTTGGCCCCTACTCCATTTCCTACCATAATTGCCACGGGAGTTGCTAGTCCTAGTGAACATGGACAACTGATTACTAATACACTAATCGCTCTTTCTAAAGAATAGCCTACATCTTTTGTGTTCATCATCCATCCAATAAAGGTAATGATGGCAATGGTAATCACACAGGGTACAAAGATAGCCGATACTTTATCGGCAATACGTGCAATCGGTGCTTTGGAACTACTGGCTTCTTGTACCATTTGAATGATTTGACTTAAAGTTGTGTCTTCACCTACTTTAGTTGCTTGACATTGAATAAAACCAGCTTGATTGATTGTAGCCGCATAGACTTTATCGTCTTTTTGTTTATCAACGGGAATGCTTTCTCCAGTTAAAGAGGATTCATCAATACTACTGGTTCCTGATAAAACGATGCCATCCACGGGTACTTGATATCCTGGTTTTAAAATAAAGGTATCTCCGACTTGAATTTGTTCAATATCCACTTCAACTTCTTTATTATTGATTAGTTTTAAAGCAGTTTTGGGTTTTAAATTCATTAAAGCTTGAATAGCGGTAGTTGTCTTTCCCTTTGATTTTTCTTCTAATAGTTTTCCTACACTAATAAGTACAAGAATCATAGCTGCACTTTCAAAATATAAATCATGAGACAATACCATGGCTTCTTGTATATCGACCAAAGGCATTTTTAATACTAAATAGGTACTATATATATAACTTGATAAAGATCCAAGGGATACCAATGTATCCATATTCATGGATTTATGAATTACTCCTTTAAAGCCATTAATAAAGAAACGTTGATGAATAATCATTACAATACTAGCCAACAACATTTCCACAATGGAACGTGAAATAGGGTTATGTAAGAAATAAGGTAAAGGCCAATTCCACATTTTGTGTCCCATCGATATATACATCAACAAGATTAAAACAACAATTGAACAAATCAATCGAATAGTCATAGAATGATCTTGTGTTTTTCTTTCTTGTTTTTGTCCCTGAACACTGGCTTGATATCCCGCTTTTTCTACTGCCTTAATGACTTCTTGAGACGATACCGTTCCTTCTACAACCATTGAATTCGTCAATAAAGAAACACTACAAGAAGTGACTCCATCCAAACTATTCACTGCCTTTTCCACGTGACTTTGACAAGCAGCACAGCTCATGCCTTTCACATCGTATTTCATTATTTTAGCCTCTTCATTAAAGCTATAACTTCATCCATATTGGTTTTATCATTCTTTACATCATCCACTACACAAGTTTCTAAGTGTTCTTGTAGAATAATGTATCCTAAATTTTCAAGTGCTGTTTCAATGGCCGATATTTGAATAAGTACATCTCCACAATAACGATTCTCATCAATCATTTTTTCGACTCCATTTATTTGACCAGCAATGCGATGTAATCTATTTTTAAGATTCTTTACATCTCTTCTTGGTTCTTTTTTACATTTACATTCCATATGTTTACCTCCAGAACAATAATATACCCCATAAGGGTATAAAGTAAAGTATAAAGATTCAAAAAATGTAAAAAGGTGACTGATAGGGTGACTGATAAGGTTACAGATAAGGTAACAGAAAAGGTTACAGAAAAAGAGGATCGTTGAAATCCTCTTTTTATTGATAATGGTCTTTTTCTTTTATAATTTGTTTTAAGCGATAATTTTTATCTAAATAATTTTCATCTAAATGATTCATTTCTAATAAACTATGAATACACCATTCAGGGTCTTGGGTATGAAATGAATAATAAACATTATTCATTTGTTTATAGTGAAAGACACTCATGACAAAGTGCGTTGATTCTTCTCTAGTATAAGCAATATATCTATACATATATCCAATCCAATATAAAGAAGCTCTTGAAAACTTTTCTGTTCCATAATTGCTTTGTCCAAATTGTTCCACAATACTATTGATTCCTTCATCTACATCCAACGACAAAGAAAAACTTTGATTTCTATCTAAAATTTCAAGTAAATCCGAATGAAGAAAACGTCTCATAAAAACAGCTGTTGAACAGTTTAAATCATAAGACTTTTCAAATATTTTTCCTTGATAATCCGCAAGCAATAATCCATTATGATCAAATTCTTTCATTTTAGTATTTCCTCTATATATAAACCACTTCTAAATTCTCTTTTGGCTAATTTTAACTTTGTATCAATTTCATAGCTTCTTTCTTTCAATGTCTCTATACATTGATCTCGTTCTGGATTTGATAGATAATAACGTTCTACAGGTATCAAGTTACTTAATGCTTTTTCTGTTCGAAAAACATATTGACACCCTAACTTAGAAGCAGACAATGAGTGAAGCGCAACATCGGCATTAATTTCTCCATCTGTAAACTGAGACATAATGTAAAACATTTTATTATCCGCAATGGGAGCAATAACAACATCACTTTCTTCTATTTCTTTAATAATTTTGTATATTCTGGAATTGTTTTCATATTCCTTTAATTGTCCTCGATAAAAACAAATAGCTAACATCCATTCCATATCACACTGAAATTTTTTAATTTTTAAATTATCTAATGTATATCGAAATGAATAAACAGATGAATCTCTTGTTTCACAAACAAAAGAAAGAGCCTGGATATAGTTTTCTCCTAAATAAAATCCTTTACCAAAGTCACAGTTTTTTCTTGCCCCTTCAATAGAAATTTCTGACAATCCTTTTTTAGACCCATGAAATAAAACATTATGATATTTTTCTTTAATAAATTCTTCTTTAACACGATTCATTCTATACTTATTTTTATATAAGTAAGCATAAAACTTCTCATAAATATCAATTCTCGTTTTTTTCCCTTCTAAAATCTCATCTAAAGTCTTTCTTGATATATTTGTCTTCTTCGATAATTCAAGAACATTCATTTTTTCTGATTCTAGTATGAAATTCAAATCATCTTTTAGATTGTAATCACAATTTATTTTCAACATAGACAATCCCCTTTACTAGTATCATTATAACTTATTTGTATATTTTATACAAACAAGTTACATAGCTTGAATTGTTTTCTTGTTTACGTTTCTCATAAAGAACAAAGAAATAAGTAAAGATAGTGTTTCACTCATAATAAAGGTATACCATATGATATTGATATTTGATCCATTTAATACCATTTGTACAAAAATATAAGCAACTGGTATCACAAATAATAATTGACGACAAATTGATACAATTAAAGATTCCAATCCTTTATTTAATGCTTGGAAAATTCCTTGTAAGGCAATATTAGCTCCGGCAAAGATAAAGCTTAATGAAACAATACGAATGGCATTCACACATAAATCTTGTGTTTGATTGGATAAACCAAATAATGTTGCGATAGGATTGGCAAATACTTCTAAACAAATTAGTCCTACTAACATAATGACTAACGTATAAATCATTCCATATTTAATTCCTTCTTGTACTCTTTGTTTATTGTTCATACCATGGTTAAAACTAATGATAGGAGTAATGGCATCTCTTAGACCAAATGCTGCGAATAAAATAAATTGTTGGATTTTATAATACAATCCATATGCTGTGACAACATTTTCTCCAATTTGAATAAAAATAATATTTAAAAAGTATGTCATAAAAGACATTAAAGCTTGTCCAATGATAGCAGGTATTCCAATCGTATAAATATTAGAAATAATCATTATATTCGGTTTACAATAATGTATTTTATTTTCAATTTCTTTATTGTATTTGATATGAAAGAATAAACCAACTAGAAAAGACGCCACTTGTCCAATAATCGTAGCCCAAGCTGCCCCTTGTACTCCCATATTGAATGCATAAATAAAAATTGGATCTAAAATAATATTTACAATGGCTCCACTTACTTGTGCAATTGTTGAATAAAAAGATTTTCCTGTAGCTTGTAGAATTTTTTCAAATAAAGAGAAATACACAATTCCAAACGATAACCCACAACAAATCATTAAATAATCAATAGCCATTTTACTAATTTGGGAATTTTGTGTTTGTGAAGCAATGTAAGGCTTGATTCCAAAAATTGTAAATAATACAAATAATACATAAATAATTAATCCTAAAAATAAAGCATTCCCAGAAGTTTGATTCACTTTTTCTTTATCGTTTTGTCCTAAACTCTTTGACAATAGTGCATTCACCCCGACTCCTGTTCCAATTGATATAGCTACCATCAACATTTGTACAGGAAAAGCGATTGTTAGTGCATTTAAAGCGAGTTCTCCACTTCCTGGAATATTAGATACAAAGGCTGAATCGACAATATTGTATAGCGCTTGAAGCATCATCGATAGAATAATAGGAATTCCCATATTCAACATTAATTTATTGATTGGCTGCGTTGCCATCTTGTTTTGTGATAAATTTTCCATTTTTTCCTCCCTTAACCACAAAAAAACGTGTAACCTGGTCTCAGATTACACGCACATTTGCTGGATTTACATCTCCCATTTAAGGCGTTTGTATTATACCAAAAAACAATTTTTTTAGTAAGTTTTTAACTTTAAAATTTTAATTTAACTTTTTAAAAGTTAAATTGCAATTTATTAAAGTTAAAATAAAAAAGATGCCATTACTGACATCTAACCATATCACGAGTAATTTCTTTTAAACTACTTGCTCCACACATTTCCATGGCATCTTTTAATTCACTTGCGAGTTTATCCACATAGACTTGAATTCCTTGTTCTTGGGCTCCATAAATCATATTCACAAAAGGACGACAAATTAATACTCCATCCGCTCCTAGTGCTAATGCTTTAAATACATCTTGTCCTGTGCGAATACCACCATCAACGAATACTTTCATAGACCCATCTACAGCTTGTACGATTTCTTCTAATACTTGTGCTGTAGCTGGAGTTCCATCTAAAACTCTTCCCCCGTGATTAGAGACCACAATAGCACTTGCTCCGGCTTCTTTGGCTTTTAAGGCTCCTTTTACGGTCATGATACCCTTAACAATAAAAGGAACCGGTGTTTGATCAATGATTTCTTTTAATTCTTCAACCGTTTTTCTTCCTGCAGGAGGATTGGCATTTTTTAAGAATGCTAGCCCCGATGCATCAATGTCCATAGCAATGGCAATGGAATTCGAATTAAGGGCATATTGAAGCTTTTCAAAGTATGTATCTTTATGCCAAGGTTTAATTGTTGGAATTCCCATTCCGCCATTTTCTTTGATTATTTGACAAGAATTAACCATGATATCGGGATTTACACCATCTCCGGTAAAACCTAAAATTCCAGCTTCTTTACAGCCTTTAATTAAGACTTTATTGTAGCTGACATCGTTATAAGAATCACCATAGTGATTATTTACTGCTCCTACAGGACCAGCAAAAATAGGATATTTAAACGTATGTCCAAATACTTCAAACGTTGTGTCAACTGTTTTGTTTTCGCATAACGTATCCATATTTAAATAAATATCTTGCCACGCATCGTAATTGCGCATAGCTACTGTACCTGAACCCTTTGCCCCAGGTCCAGGAATTCTATTTCCACATGCTTTTCCATTACAAACGGGACATGATTTACATACATTTCCCATGTAAGGACGACTTTGATCTAAGATTTCGTTGTAATTCATAGTCCTTGTTCCTTCACGAAAGAATAGATGTCATCTTCTTTTTCAATGTCTTTTTCACTAATGGTTCCAACAGGTGAAGTATACATAATAAATTCTTCGTTTCCATCTAATTCAAACAAAGGATCACAAACATTATTGTCATAAGCTGCAACTCCACATGTACCAATTTTTAAAGCTGTACAAGCTAAATATAAGTTTTCTCCTACATGGCCAACATCAATTGTCAATGGACGATGGGCATTGATTCCATAGCGCCATTCATTGCGATAACACACAATAGACCAATAGAACACAACCGAAGCTTTCTTAGCCCATGCTTGTCCACATAAAGAGTCATTAATTACATTTTCAATGTCTTCAATTTCTCCTAAGTATTCTAATTTATGTCCCATAGGAAGATAATGATATTTTCCTGGTTTTAATCCTTCTACTTTACGAACTACTAAATATGTTTCAAATCCATGTCTTGCCCCACCAGATGGAACCGTACGAATAGTCGCATAGCTTTTTCCACGAATGGATTTGATTCCTTGCGTTGCCCATAATAAATAAGACAACTGTAAAAGTGTTAACGATTCATCAGTATAAATACGATTGCTTTTTCTTGTATTGATTACACTTCTAAAGTCATTGTTCATATCTAAGTTTTCAAAATCAGTAGGAAGATCAATGGCTTCTTGTCGCATTGGTGCTTTTACTAGTGGTGGTTGCGGCATTTTTTTCATTTGATCCGAAACAAATTCTTCACCACTGGCATCATAATGAAGAAAATCACGACCTTTTTTAATTAATTCAGCTTGTAGTTTTTCATCCATACTCTTGTCTCCTTATTTTAGCGCATATTCTTTCATATCCCAGACTTCATCTACAAAGTCTTCATAGAACTCTGGTTCATGACAAACTAAAATCACGGTTCCAGGATATTCAATCAATGCTCGTTTTAATTCATCTTTGGCATCTATGTCTAAGTGGTTCGTTGGTTCATCGAGTACTAAGACATTGCTTGGATTATTCATGAGTTTACACAAACGAAGCTTAGCTTGTTCTCCTCCTGATAAAACATAGACCATACTTTCAATTTGATCGGTTGTTAGTCCACACTTCGCTAAGGCACTACGAATTTCATATTGCGTCCAAGATGGGAATGTATTCCATAAATCATCAATACAAGAAAGCGAAGGTGCTTTTTCTTCTTGTTGGAAATACGCAATTTGAAGGTTATCGCCATTTTGTACAGAACCTTCTAAGACATCGATTTTCTTTAATAAACTTTTAATCAATGTACTTTTTCCTAATCCATTGGCACCACAAATCGCGATTTTCTTTCCTTTTTCTAAGTTGATAGTCATTGGTTTTGATAAAGGACGATCGTATCCAATCACAATATCCTTAGCCTCAAAAATCCACTTAGAAGGTGTTTTTCCCATTAAGAAATGGAACTCTGGCTTTGGTTTTTCTTTAATCAATTCAATGCGTTCCATCTTATCTAAACGCTTCTTACGAGAATTGGCCATTCCACGAGTTGCGACACGTGCTTTATTACGAGCAATGAAATCTTCCATTTTTTCAATTTCTTGTTGTTGGCGAACATAAGCCGACTCCAATTGTTTTTTCTTAATTTCATAGACTCTTTCAAATTCATCGTAATTCCCAGCATAGCGCGTTAAATACGGTGCTTGTACATGATAAATCACATTGACTACTTCATTTAAGAACGGAATATCATGACTTACTAAAATAAAGGCATTGTCATAATTCTTTAAATAGTTTTTTAACCAATTAATGTGTTCTACGTCTAAATAGTTTGTAGGCTCATCTAATAATAAAATATCTGGTTTTTCTAGAAGCAACTTTCCTAATAATACTTTAGAACGCTGTCCTCCACTTAATTCATTGACACTTCGATCCAATCCATAGTCACTAATTCCCAAGGAATTGGCCACTTCTTCAATTTTGGAATCAATTAAATAGAAATCATGTTGATCTAAATACTCCTGTCTTGTTCCTATGTCTTCAAGCAATGCATCCATATCAATGTCTTCATCGCCCATTTTCATGTAATCTTGATTAATTGATTCTTCAATTTCAAATAAATCCGCATACGCCATTTTCAAAGTATCACGAATTGTAAGACCTTCTTCTAAAACCGTATGTTGGTCTAAATAACCAACTTTAACGTTTTTAGACCATTGAATCTTACCGGATTCCGGTTCCAAATGACGCGTTAAAATATTCATAAAGGTACTTTTTCCTTCTCCATTGGCTCCCACTAATCCAACGTGTTCTCCTTTTAATAAACGGAAACTCACGTCTTCAAAAATAGTACGCCCGGCAAAAGAATGACTTAATTTTTCTACTGTTAATATACTCATACTTTCTAATTATACATGAAAAAAAGTATTTTTGTTTAGTGTTTTAAGTTAAGAAGATTCATTGTATTTTGAAAAAGATTATCTTTGTTTTATTATTAATTATTTATCAAAAAAGAGGTTTTATTACTAAAACAGTAATACTAACCTCTTTTTGCTTTAATTTTCATTTCTTTTTCGTCTATATAAAATTGCACTTGTCATAGAAACTAAGGAAACACCTAATCCATAGATAACACCATTTCCTATTCCACCGGTTTCTGGTAAAGAATAGTCGTCATCATCTTCCTCTGGTCCATCTTTAGTATGAGGAACATATTGAATATGGGATTGTTTATGAGTTTCTCCTGTAAAACCTTCTGGTTTCTTACTTGTTCCTGTTCCATCTTCAAACACAAACTCATAAACGGTATCGTTTTCATCGTATCCAGTTGGTGAAGTAACTTCATCTAATTCATAGGCGATGTTCCATTCAATATTATTTGTAATTTCAACGACTCCATCATTATTAGAAACATACTTTCCAACTTCTGTATATGAATTAGTAGTTGGATCATATTTTTTAAGACTAAATGTAGCTCCTGGTAAAGTATTACTATAGTTATTTTTATCTACGGCAATAACTCCAAATCCAATTCCATTATTAGATGTAGGAATATCCACAATGGTTCCAGTAAAATCTGTACGATGACTTTCTGCATTTACATTTACATTTTCGGCAACAACTGTACCATTTAAGTTTTGTTGGATATTTACCGTTGCCCCTGGTGCAATAACCATACCTGTCATGCGATTGGTACTGATTGTCTTACCTGCTGCATTCACAAAATTCCAAATGACTTTTCCAGCTGTAAAATCAATGGTTTCATTGATAGATTGTTGGATTCCATCAATATAGATAGCCGCTTCACTTGGTAAAGTGACACTCGAAACATTGGTACAATCCACATTAATGACAATGGCTCCTTGACAATTACTCTTAAATCCCATCATTTTTAAAGGATTGGAACTTAAATTATTTAGTTCTTCGGCTGTCATATTGTAAACACCCACTGAATTTGCTTCCGTTAATACGAAAGAACGATTGTTCATATCACTTAAATTAGCTGTAACTTTACCAGCTTCCATATTACTTAAACGAGTTGAAAGACTATTGATTTCAGCTTCTACTTGATATAAATCAATAAATGGATTCGTTGTGCTATCTTCATCTTGAATAATTGTATACGGTTTATCAATTTTTGTTCCATTAACACTTAAAGCATTATTGTTGTCCACTAAGCCCATGACATTATCACTACCTACTACAAGAATGTGATTTTCTTTTGATGCACTTGTTGAATTAATGTTTACATAAGATTGGACATACGATAATTCATGTTCATAGTTATTTGTACCAAAGTTCGAATTCGCATATAACTTATTAGCTAATACATTTCCATTGGTATGGGCACCTAAGCGTGCTTCATTAAATGCCACAATATGGAAACTACCCGCTACACCTAATGGACTATTGTCATTGTAGTAATTCGCATAAGTTGAATCATTAGTAAAGGCATTCTTTTGCGTATTAATCGCAAATGTTTTATTTCCATATTTACCTGCCAATATTGTGCTTCTTTCCTGTATTAGGGCATAGATTACTTCTTGTTGCTCTGTCTTTGTCTTATCATTGATAATCGCTTGTGCTTGTTGTTGGTTTCCATCAAGAGTGATATAAACTTCATCAATACTTTGTTCATCATCTACATCAATATGATAAGCACATACAACATCTTCATCTTCTAATTCTAAAGAAACTGGATATGCTTTTGCTTGTGTTTCAGGTTGGAAATTTCCTTTAATTGTGATTTGATTGGTTGTATCTAATTCGGATTCATAAGAGGCATCACTATAAATTGTGACTTGAATTTCTTCTTTATGTTCTGGAAGAATCCCAAATCCTTTTATTCTTTCATCTTCTTTTTCATATTTCACATATTGAACACGATCATCACTATTTCCTTCAATCGTTTCAATAAAATCATCTTCTATGTTGTAGACAATTCCTACATGATCTGAAATATCGTCTTGATTATTATCAAAGAAAATAATATCTCCTATCTTAGGATTTTCTTCTTTATATAAATTCTTTTCTGTTAATTGTTCTATCCATTTTTGACAATTTGCTTCTTTAGGAAAATCAATATTGGCATAATTTAAACAAAAAGAAACAAACATAGCACACCAATCACCATAAGCATCGCCATACCAAGTACCATAGCGTGTAACTCCTTTATATCTTCCTGTTTCATCAATGATAAAATTATTTTCACTTTCTGTATAGCCTAATTGACTTTGGGCAATGGCAATTAAATCAGTTGCTTCATTATTTGTAAGTTCAATATTTTTTAATGTACTCTCCCAATCTGCACTTGTTTCTAAATCCGCATAGGGATTGGAATAACACATTCCTTCATGAACATGTTCTTCTTGTCCACAGATTAATCTTTCCTCGTAACAAGTATTATCGTGTATATGTTCTTCTTGAGAACAAATGTAGTTTTCTTGAATAATAAAACAATCTTCACTATGTTCATGATCTTGATCACAATTTAAAACTTGTGTTATTTCAATGCAGTCTTCATTATGTTGATGTTCTTGTTTTTCACAACATAAAATGGTTTCAAAACAATCTTCATTATGAGTATGTTCTTCCATTCCACAATAAGCTTGGCTTTCTAAAGTCGAAGCCGGTACCATAAGGGCAATAGTTGTTGCCACTACAACACCACAAGAAGAAACCATTCCAATTTTCTTCCAAATCTTCTTTCGTTTCTTCCGTTTTTCCATTTCTTTTAATACATTTTTCATTATAAATTTCCTTTAAAGATACTTTTAAGTCCAAACGACTTTTTCATTTTATCATCATAAATGTCATTAGACAATAAAAAAAAGGTGCCCTTAGACACCTATGAATTCGAAGCGACAATTTTAACACGAGACCATAAATCCGACATGATTTTCTTTGTCGTTTCATTGTATTTGAAATGTTCATCTTTGGCATATCCCGAACGAGGAAGATACGCATTAATACCTTCATAATCCCCTTGTGCAAGATTATATAATACTTCTTCATTACTTGAACTATAGCCTACATAACTTGAATTATCATAGGCTCCATCGTATTCTGTGGCAAAATTAATGTATTCATATGCCAAATCAACGTTCTTGGCATTTTTTGGAATAACCATACCATCACACCAGATATTTGTTCCTTGTTTTGGTTCATAATATCCCATGTTTTCGTTTTCTGACATGATATAAGCTGCATCTCCAGAATAAATCAATCCAATTGATTTACGAGCTTGGGCCATATTATCAATGATTTCATCCGTTACAATTTCTGGTTCCATTGTTTGAACACATTGAACCAACCAGTTATATGCTTCTTGGATTTCTGTCTCATCGGTTGTATTCATTGAATAACCCAATGCCTTTAAAGCCATCATGAACGAATCACGTTCAGAATCATATAAATAAATATCACCTTTATATTTTTCATTTAAGAAAATATTCCATCCTTGTTGCTCCAACTCTGCTTCAGATACTTTTGTTTTATCATACACAATTCCTACGCTTCCCCAGAAATAAGGAACCGAATATTTATTTCCTGGATCATACGATAAGTTAACGGTATCATCGACACATAAATCTAGAGCATCTTGAACACGTTCTTTATCTAATTCCATTAATAAATCTTCTTGAATTAATCTTTCAATCATATAATCACTTGGAACTAATAAATCATATGATTCATTATTCGCAACTTTGATATACATTTGTTCATTGGAATCAAAGTTATCCATGACAACTTTAGCTCCTGTTTTTTCTTCAAAATCACTAATAATATTTTCTCCGGTATATTCTCCCCAATTATAAATATGAAGTGTTTGTCCGGCATATGGTTTTTCTGTTGTCGAATCTTTAAAGAATACCAAACAAGCTATGACACAAACTACAATCACAGAAACAATCGCTGTTTTCTTATTGTTTCCTGGTTTTTTAGGATGTTTTTCACGATACATTGGCCATAGATTTAAAATCAATAAAGCTCCGGTAATTAATACGACCACAAGCGTTGAAATCGCATTGATACTTGGTTTTACACGCTTAGACATTGTATAAACCATAATACTTAAGTTTTTGACTCCTTTTCCTGTTGTGAAATACGAAATAATGAAGTCATCAAATGACATTGTAAAAGCAATTAAAGCACCTGAAATAATTCCGGGCATAATTTGTGGAATAATAACTTTTACAAGCGCTTGCGTAGGCGTTGCTCCTAAGTCCATAGCTGCATCGGCTAAGTTAGGATCCAGTGATCGTATTTTAGGAGTAACACTTAATATCACATATGGAATACAGAAAGCAATGTGGGCTAACAACATTGTCACAAATCCTTTTTCCACTTTAAATGTGATAAACAACAACATTAATCCAATGGCAGTCACAATGTCAGGGTTCATCAAAGGAAAGTCATTAATTTGTGTTACTAGTTTTCTTAGTATTTTTTTCGAACTTGAAAGACCAATAGCTGTAATGGTTCCCACGATAGTTGCGATAATTGTCGCCAATAAGGCAATGGCAATGGTTACATATAATGATTCCATCATATCGTGGCTTTTCAACATCGTTTGATACCAACGAAGTGAGAAACCAGTGAAATGAGTTAATGATTTACTATCATTAAAAGAGAACACAATCATGAAAATAATAGGCAAGTAAAAGAAGATTGTTACAAGTGCCATCATGATTTTTCCAAAAATTCTTTTTTCTTTTTTCATGTTAGTCCTCCTTTTGTGCTGTTCTATTTTCCAATTTACGAACTAACATCATTAAGAACATCATTAAGAAGGCCATAATGATGGCAATTGCCGATCCAAAGTTCCATTCTCCCACGGTAATGAATTGATTTTCAATCACATTACCAATTAAGAAGAACTCTCCTCCTCCTAATAACTTAGGAATGAAGAATGAACTAACAGCAGGTAAGAATACCAATGTGATTCCACTAACTACTCCTGGTAAAGACAATGGGAAGACAACACGAATAAAGGTTTGTTTCTTATCCGCACCTAAATCAGAACTCGCTTCTAATAATGATTTATCCATTTTAGATAGTGATGTATTAATTTGTAGAATCATAAATGGTAAAAAGTTATAGACCATACCAATTAATACGGCTGTTTCTGTATACAATAATTCCACATCTTCGAATCCAAAGAATGCCAATATCGTTGAAACGAGTCCACCTTTTGATAAAATTCCAATCCAGGCATAGGTTCTAACTAACATGTTGATCCATGTTGGTAAGGTAATACATAGAATTAAAATATTTTGAATTTTTTCTTTGCAGCGGCTTATAAAATAAGCAACCGGGTATCCAATCAACAAACATATAATTGTTGTTTTAACGGCAATCACAATAGAACGATATAAAACAAGTAAGAAGTCTTTGTCGGTAAAGAACTTTTTATAATATTCTAGAGTCATTGTGAATGGCACTATGTCGTTTCCGGGTCTAATGATTGAATAGAATCCAATCAACAACATCGGAAGCAACAACATTAATAGTGCCCAAATAATATATGGATATGCTAATTTGGAAAACTTTTTCATTAGAATCCCATTTTCTCCATTACATGAATATCTTCAGGGAAGAAAGTTAAACCGACTTCTTTTCCTTCCTCTACATAATCCGTAGTATGAATTTTAAAGACACGACCTGTTGTCCAGAACGTAACTTTATAAACTCCTTCTTTAATGTTTTCTTCATCAAAGTCATAGTCAACACTTAAATCCACAGCTTGGTTTTCATCATTTAATTTCCATGCTTGCGCATTGGCCCATAGTTTTAAATCTGTATCTAAAGCCATTGATTCTTTGATTTCATCGACTGTTTTAAAGAAGTTGAACGCACTAATGGCTTCATTAGCTTTTTTATTTTTGATAACACGTTGATCAATCACCCATATTTTACGAGTAATTGATGTTTTTCCAGTTGAGAACGTAACCGAATATTCTCCTAATTCTTCTTTTAAATTTGTTTCCACTTTAATAGAAAGATATTCATCACTTTGCGGATTCCAGGCCTGGGCATCGGCACGAGCAATAATTTCTTTATCATCAATATCTTTCATATCTTCAATGTCTAAATAGAAATCATTGGCACTGATTTTTTCATGTCCATCTTCACTTGTGACTTCATTGTGTTTACGAACATGCATATTTACCGTAACATGAGTTCCAGGTACTGTTTCCACCATAACTTCATAATGTACTCCTTTGAATAATACACTTTCCACAGTTCCTGTCATTTTTCCTTGTTCCACTGGCACAATATCAATATCTTCTGGTCGAATAATGACATCTACATTTTCATTTTCTTTATATCCTACGTCTACACAATCAAATGTAATATCATCGAAACGCACTTTTTTATCTTCTAACATAACCGCTGGTAAAATGTTACTTTCTCCGATGAAGCTCGCAACATAGCGATTCACTGGTTCATTATAAATGTCTTCTGGTGAACCTACTTGTTGGATTTCTCCATCTTTCATAATGACAATTTTGTCCGACATTGTTAGTGCTTCTTCTTGGTCATGGGTAACGAAAATAAAGGTAATTCCTACTTCTTGTTGGATTCGCTTTAATTCATACTGCATTTCTTTTCTTAGTTTTAAGTCCAATGCCCCTAGTGGTTCATCTAATAATAATACACTTGGTTCATTTACTAAGGCACGAGCAATGGCAACACGTTGTTGTTGTCCACCAGACATTAACGTAACATTTTTCTTTTCGTATCCTTCTAATCCAATTAATTTCAACATTTTCATAACTTTTTGATCAATGACGTCTTTAGACATCTTTTTGATTTTTAGTCCAAAGGCAATGTTGTCATATACATTCATATGCGGAAAAAGCGCATACTTTTGGAAAACGGTATTTAATTCTCGTTTATAAGGAGGAAGCTTGGCGATGTCTTGACCATCGAAAATGACTTGTCCTCCACTTGGTTCAATAAATCCCCCTAAAATACGTAGTAATGTTGTTTTTCCACAACCACTTGGTCCTAATAAAGTCACAAATTCGTTTTCATATATATCTAAGTCAATTCCTTTTAAAACAACTTGTCCATCAAAATCCTTTGTGATATTTTTAAATTCAATTATTTTCTTCTTCTCCATTATAAAACCTCTCTAAAACATCGGTGGGGTTGTAACCCATAAAATACGTGCATCTTTATTGGTATAATTAAATAAATAATGAGATTCTTTGCCATTTAAGTAAAACGTTTCCCCTTTACTTACTTTATATGACTTTGTTCCTATTACTAAGTGAACCGAGCCACTTAACACATACCCAAATTCTTCTCCATTGAAACTCGTCATTTCTTGTGATTGTTGTTTGGGTTTTAATGTTAAGATAATGGGTTCCATCTGGTTTTTTTGAGCATTAGGAACAATCCATTCAATCATCGAATCTTCTTTTTCATCTACAAAAAAATCCGCTTGACGAAACACAACTTGAACATTTTTTTCTTCTGAGAAAAAATGCGCTAGATCCGTTCCCAGTGCTTCTAGAATATCTTCTAGGGTAGTAATACTTGGACTCGTTAAATCACGTTCTACTTGCGATAAAAAACCTTTCGTCAATTCAGACCGACTTGCGAGTTCTTCCAATGTCAGATTGTTTCGTAATCTTAGTTCTTTGATTTTCTTTCCAATCTCCATAAAGTCCTCCTGTTTTGTAGTAGTAAACAAATTGTTTAATAAAAACACATTTATTATACAAAAAAATTTTCAGAATACAATATTTTAAACAAAAAGTTTACTAATTCCATACAAAAAAAATGAATAGTCATAGACTATTCAAGTTCTTTTTTCTTTTGATTAATAATTTCTTGAAGTTCATTAATCAATTCTTTATCTTTGGTTTGAGATACGAAATTCAAAGTGAATTCACGACCGATTTTTTCATCCACAGTATTTTGAATGAATTGTGCTTCGGAAATGGCTGGTTTAAATTTACGAGCTATGGATTTCTTATTATATCCAATTCCACTGACTTCAACAAACCCCATGTTCATTAAACGCTTCAAAACTTGTTGAATTGTATAAATGCTCAATTCATCATTTTGATCTTTAATTTCTGATGCCAATAAAGGTTCTTCGCTATGCCATAAAATTTCCATGATATCGCATTCACGCTTTGTTAATCGATTATTTTTCAATTGTACTACCTCCTCGATTTGATGATAAAATCCATTCCCTTGTCTTCATCATTTCATCTTCGAAATTCTTGTAATCTTTTAACTTCCAAGTCCAGTTGTCATTTGAACATGTTCCCGGTAGATTAATACGAGCTTCTTGTTTAAAGCCACATATATCCCAAATTGGAAGTACAGCAACATCCGCATTAGAATCAAGAACATAATGACAGACTAAATCATTAAAATTTCGATGATCATATCCTTGTTTTTTAAAGAAACGACGTAAATTAATGCGCTGATTTTTAGAATAATTTTGGTATTCCTGATTCACTGTCGCATTATCATGGGTTCCCGTATAAATAACCTCATTTCGTTTTGATGGTTTCTTTAATAACTTTGGTTCCATTCTAAATAATACTACATCCATACCCGGAATATCAAATTTCTCTTCTAATTCTATCACTTCTTTACGAATATCACCTAAGTCCTCAGCAATTAACTCAATACCAGGCACGGCATCTAATATTGCCTGAATGAGTTTATCACTCGGTCCAAGGATCCATTCTCCATAAACAGCGGTAGGACAGGAAGCAGGTATCTTCCAATATGTATCAAACGCTCTAAAATGATCGATTCTTACCATGTCATAACAACGATGAGTCCATTTCATTCGGTTACACCAGAATGTAAAGCCATCTTTTTCTTGATTTTCAAAATCATAGATTGGCATACCCCATCTTTGTCCAGTTTCTGAAAAATAATCCGGTGGACATCCCGCAATAAATTTTGGAGAGCCATCTTCATATAAAAGAAAATCTTTTTTATTAGTCCATACATCCGCACTGTCATAGTCGACATAAAAAGGAACATCGCCCATAATCTTTACACCTTTACTATGTGCATAATTACGAATGTCATCTAATTGTTTATAAAATATGAATTGTAGAAATTTAATATAAAGCAATTCATCTTGATATTCATCTAAGTCTACTTCTTTTGTTTGGGTGTAATTACGATATTCATCATCCCATTCATTCCAAGACAAATTATCGTGTAAATCACGGAACAATTTAAAAATAGCCCAGTCTTCTAACCAAAAAGCTTCTTTTTTAAATTTATTGTATTCTTTTTGATAAGACGTGAAGTTTTTCTTGAAAGTACGAAACGCTCGTTGAAAATACACTTCTTTAAATGCTCGTACTTCATCGTAATCTACATAGCTTTTAAACTTATTGCAATTCACTACCGAACTTTGTGTTATTAAACCCATTTCAGCTAAACGATCTAAGTTAATATAAATCGGATCCCCGGCATAACTTGATAAAGCTTGATAAGGAGAATGTGTCCACCCTGTGATTTGTAAGGGAAGAATTTGCCAAAATGAATATCCTGCCTGTGAAATGTAATCAATCATCATTTCTGTTTTTCTTCCTAAGTCCCCAATTCCTTGATTACCTGGAACTGAAAATAAAGGACATAAGAAACCGGCTTGTCGTTTCATGTGTTCACCTTTGTAAACCCTTTCAATTTATAACATTATAACATAGTAATACAACAATGAGCAAAAAAACGAAAAAAAATAGACAATTTCTTACATTTAAAAGTGCAGGAAACTATCTGAATAAATAAAAAAAGGATCCGGCAACGTGCTATGTTCGCAGGGGCAAGCCCAACTATTTTCGCCGCTGAAGTGCTTAACTTCTGAGTTCGGAATGTGTTCAGGTGTTTCCACTTCGCTATCGCCACCGGGTCCTTCGAGATCTTTCGAT
>JAQYFP010000038.1 GCA_028723085.1 Erysipelotrichaceae bacterium
TTTTTCCGCTGGCATCGCGAACGTTTCCGTCTTCGTCGACATAACCGATAAGATTTCCGTTGGCATCATACACGGCTTTGCCTGTCCACACATCGTCAACAACGCTCATCGGAGAAATGGAGCACAAATACGTTCCCGCATGATACTATGTAGATCCATCTATCGCAACTGCAGCTTTGGGTATCGGACCAAATGATTTAATAAATGATTTACGAACTTTCGGATTTCTATTTGAGACACTTTGCATTAGAGACCTCCGTGTCTTTGCAGATTCTTTAGATGGGGAAGTTTATCATTATCGAGATAAAGATGGACAAGAATGTGATGCGGTCATTCATTTACGAAACGGAAAATATGGTCTTATAGAAATCAAGCTTGGTGGCGATAAACTCATTGAAGAAGGCGCGAAGAGTCTAAAATCAATGAAAGCTAAAATTGATACTGACAAAATGAAAGCACCATCTTTTCTTATGGTTTTGACAGGAACAAGTGATTGGGCATATCGTCGTCATGATGGTGTATATGTTGTTCCGATTGGTTGCTTAAAAAACTAATATAAAAAATACAGTACAATCCCTCTAGTCATCATTAATTGATACACAAAGAAGTGATGACCACATTATTTTCAACCTTTTACAATTTCATTATATAAGAAATAAAATATAGATGGTAAAGGCATATAATTATGAAATATTATTGTGCCATATACCATCTAATTTTTTATTATCCATAATTATTTATTTCTATAATTAGGAATACCATCAAAGATTCCCGACAAATACATTTTCTCTAAATTCTGTGATTGTCTAGGGCTTTCTGACGAAAATCTTTTAAGAACACTTCCCTCATTTCCTTTAAAATCAACAGAATAAATTTGATCAGGTCTAAATAAAGATGTTTTTAAAATATTAGTTGAATGAGTTGCGATAATTAATTGTGATTCATTGGAATTTGTTAATATATAACGAATTAAAAGCTCTTCTAATTCATTATGAAAAGAAGCAGCATTAAATTCATCAATAATTAACATTCCATCGTTATTGACAATATGAAGAATAATAGGAATCAAAGGAATTAATTCTTTATTTCCCTGTGATTCCAAATGCAATGGAATCCAATAATCACATTCGTCTTTTTTGATAAAAAATTCTTTTTTATCTCCTAGATTAATATTCAAAAAATCACTTACTTTTGATTCATTAGTATACTTTAAAGTATAACCAATTTTTGATTGTTCAAGAAAACGATTCATTTTAATTACTGTTTCATCAGTAACATTTTCCACTAAAGCACTAAGCGTTTTTTGACCAAAGACAACACTTTTTTTATTAGAAAAATCACAATAAATTGAATTCTGTAAATAATTAAACCATTTTTTTAACACCGGAAACCTAGAAAATTGCGTATTAAAATATATATTCCGTAAAAATAAGACATTCTTTGCGATTGAATCACTATGATAAAAAGTGGTCTCTGTCAATTCCGTTTTTGCTTCCAGCCCCAATCTTTCTAATACAACGTTATGATCCAAGACTAGTTTTTCACTAACTACATTTCCATCGCGACTAAAAACAAATTCATATTGAATATCATGTTGATCTATTTCAAATGAATAACCTAATTCTAAATTCTCATCATTGTAAAAACACATTTGTAAAGGAATGGCAACATCACTATCAACAAATAATAAATCTAATAATACGGATATCGCATGTATCGCATTCGATTTACCAGAAGAATTAGGTCCAAAAAATGCCAATCCTTTAACAATTCCATTTTTAACATTTGTTTTTTCCAACATACTATACTTAGTTGCTTTCAAGTCAATTGTAGTCTTATTTTTAAAAGATTTATAATTTCTGATTGTCACTTCTTTAAGCATATTATCCTCCTGTTACAATTTTATTACATTTATAATTTTATTTACTGTAATTTATTTACACTTAAATTATATAATAAATATACTTATTATTCATCTAATTTCTAAAATCAATTCTTTTTTCTAACCAAAAAATAAACTTTTCTTAATATTTTCAAACTCAAAATATTAATTATTTGTGTTTATACTTACCTTGAAGGAGGAAATACATGACTTCAAAAGAATCTATTATTAAAACAGGAACAATTGTTTTATTTTGTCTTTTTATGGGAATGGCTCTTTTTGTTTGTATTGATGGATTAATGAAAGGACACTTTCAATCGATTCAAACTCTACAAACCTATATATCTTCCTATGGAATATGGGGACCCTTGTTACTTCTAATGATTCAATTACTACAAGTAATTCTTCCTATTCTTCCTGGCTTTGCTGGATGTATTGTAGGATCGGTATTATTTGGAGCTGCCAATGGTTTTTGGATTAATTATATTGGTATTACTTTAGGTTCCATCATCGCTTATTTCTTGGCAAAACGATATGGAACTAAATTAGTCAATAAAATGATGCCCATGGAAAAATATCAAAAATACATTGATAAAATCAATCAAAGTAAAAGCTATACCTTGTTACTATTCTTAGCTATTTTACTTCCCTTAGCTCCCGATGATTTTTTGTGTTATTTTTCTGGACTCATTAATATGTCATCAAAAAAATTTATAACCATTATTATTCTAGCGAAACCTTGGTGCATATTGGGATACTGTATTTTCTTTGCGTATTTTATTTAATGGAGGATTTATGATTGGATTTTATAATTACACTGTTATTTTAACTTATATAGGAATGATTTCCGGATTTGTAGGAATCTTATCTGTTTTTAATGGAAACCTAAAAATGGCCTTAATTTGTTTATTAGTTGCCGGACTTTGTGATATGTTTGATGGTAAAATTGCCTCAACTATGAAACGAACAAAATCTGAAAAACGCTTTGGGATTCAAATTGATTCCTTAAGTGATTTAATTTGTTTTGGTGTTTTACCTGCTCTTATCATTTTTTCATGTTCCAAAGGAATCCTACCCATGTTTATTTGTGCAGGCTACGTTTTATGTGCTTTGATTCGCTTAGCTTGGTTTAACGTTGACGAAGAACAAAGACAAGATAGTGAAAACGGATCAAGAGAAAACTATTTAGGATTACCTGTTACAAGTTCTGCTATTTTAATTCCTTTATTTTTAGGAACCCTATTAACATTTCATCTTGTTCTTGATTATTCTTATTGGTTTCTTTTATTGATTGCACTTGCTTTTATAACTCCATTCCCATTAAAGAAACCACATACACTTGGAAAAATATTATTGATTTTAATTGGAATTGTTACATTGGTTGTTGTTGTGATGGGATGTCGTTTTCTATGAATCAAAATAATAAAATGGTAAGTTTTTTATATGGTAACTTACTAGGAAGAATCCTATTAAAAATGATTATGAAACTGCATATCGATCGAATTATTGTTAAGTTCCTATGCAGTTCCTACTCAAAGCCTATTATTCCTTATTTTATAGAACACAACAACATTGACATTCCCTCAGAACAAAAAGAAACCTTTAAAACGTTTCGCGATTGTTTTGCCAGAACAAACGAATATCTTTCCATCGATGAAACACCTGAACACTTAATTAGTCCTTGTGATGGATACTTATCAGTTTTTCCTATTGATAAAAGTAGTACATTTTCAATAAAAAAATCACACTATAAACTAACTGATTTTCTTAAAGATGAAGAACTATCAAAAAAATATATTGATGGAACTTGTTTAATATTTCGTCTATGCGTATCAGATTACCATCACTATTGTTTTATTGACGACGGATACCAAGGCGAAAACCATTATATTGAAGGACAACTACATAGTGTTCAACCCATTGCCTGTGAAACCATTCCTGTCTATGTTTTAAATAGACGAAGTTGGGCATTATTATCAACACATCACTTTGGAAATGTCATTCAATGTGAAATTGGCGCATTAGTCGTTGGTGGAATTGTTAATGAAATAGAAAACAATCATTTTAAAAAAGGAGATGAAAAAGGCCATTTTGAATTAGCTGGTTCAACGATTGTTCTTCTCTTTGAAAAAAATAAAATTAAATTAAATCCCGAATACTCTCAAGAAGAAGTGAAAGTAAAACTAGGACAATGGATTGGAAATTCAATATGAAACAAAATAAAAAAATAATTGTGATGTTGTTACTGGCATTTATTTGGAATCAAATTGTATATACAGGAGCCAAATACATTGCCCTATCTTTTCATCACTATGATATGACACTAGCTATTGATCAATGGATTCCCTTTTGTCCTCAATCCATTGTCATATATTTTGGATGTTATGTATTCTGGATTATTAATTATTACTTATGTGCTAAACAAGACAATATCGATAGTTCTATTTTCTTTACTAGCGATATTCTCTCTAAAGCCATTTGTTTTATATTTTTTATTTTGATACCAACAACAAATATCCGACCCGATATTGTTGGTAATAGTTTTTGGGATGAAGCTATGCGTTTTTTATACCAAATCGATGCACCCTATAACTTATTTCCTTCTATACATTGTCTAGTAAGCTGGCTATGTTGGATAGGACTTAGAAAACGCAAAGACATCCCAAAAACATATAAAACATTTACTCTAATCCTTGCTTTACTCGTTTGTCTTTCTACTTTAATGACACGACAACACGTAATTGTTGATTGTATTAGTGGAATAGCCCTAGCTGAGTTTAGTTATTGGTTTACAAAGAAAACAAAGATTTATTTGGTTTATGATAAATTAATAAAAAATATAAAAATTAGATAGTATATCGACTTATTCAGATCAAGTAAAAAACTGCCAAGTTAAACATTTGGCAGTTTTTCTATGTAAATAAATTTCTCTATCCATTTATCTTATGTTTTTGTAAATACTCCGAAAAAGAACTAGCCGGTAACATACGTTTCTTTGCCAACATTTTACTCCAAATGTTGTTTCCATCAGCTTCGGTTATTAATCCTTTTTTCAATGCTTCTAATAAAATTTGTCCTGTATCGATATGCTTTAAACCGTACTCTTTAATATAAGGAGCAATATCTTTATAGTTATTACTTGCAAGAATTCCATTATATGTTTTAGCCAATGCAATGCCACCTGCTTCACCACGACCTATACTTTTTTGTCCCTTTTTCCCACGTATAAGTTCGGAATACAATCGATATTCCTTTGTACCTGTATTGATTAATTTAACAGATACATCTTTACTATCAATCATCACATCCACGCGTTGTTTTATATGTGGAATACTTGGATTTGACAATTCTTGATAAACAGGCTCTGGTAAAATAATTTTTCCACCATAAAGCTCATGCAATATATTCGTATTATTAATCCACAAAAAAGCAGATAAACAATCTGTGTCAAAAAAGTAATCACTAGTCATTCAAATTTTCTTCCTCATCAAAATCGTATACTATGTCAGCTCTATACGCATCCATCAAAAGTTCTTCCCTTTTTCCTTCTGAAATCAGCTCTTTTTCAGCCATTTTTTCAACTTTTCGTATATATTCACCTGTTGTAAAATATTGTCTATTTTTTTCTGTTGGAAAATATAGCTCTTTACCATATCCCAACTTAGCCGCTAATGTAGAGACCGTAATAGCTTTATAGTCATTCGCAATATCACTACTAATCAAACCATCACTTACTAATCGATGAATCATTGCTTGATGACTTACTTGAAAAAACTGTTCTGCATCAATTACTTTCTCAATATCCCATTTGCCTTTATCAAGTTCATATTCTAATAACGCATCATAGGGCATCAACAAATAACTTGCAAATTGATTTGCTTCTTTTTCTGATTCTGATTTATCACCATTCATATTCATATCACAAATTACTCGTTGCATATTCTCTTCATATAGGACATGATACAATTCATGTGCTAATGTAAATCTTTGTCTTCCATAAGATGTAGTTGAATTTATACAAATGACAATATCTTCATTCTCTTTTGTGCACATTCCACTTATTCGTGGTGATAACGGATACTTAACTATCGTAATTTTTTTATCTTTCCATCCATTCACAATTGCAAAAATATCAATTGGCGAATAAGCATCTTCATTCCAAATTCTTCGTGTTCGCAATGCTAATGAATTTAATTCTTGCGCTGTTTTCATACTTTTAGTCCTCTATCATTTCATTCATATAGCGAATATTCATAACAATTTTATTGATGGCTGCTATACTCTCTAAGTCTTCTGTCTGAATTCCATTTGAACGAAACGCAAAATTTAGTGGAATATAAGTATCATCTTCTCCAAACAAATACGCTTCAGAACATCCAAATAAATTACATATTTTTTCAATCAACGTTACATTTAAACTTCTTGTTCCATTTTCTAACTTTGTAATCATCGACTGATCAACTCCTAAATATTTTGCCATTTGTTCCTGTGTCATTTTGCTTTCTTTTCGCAATTGTTTTAACCGAACGTTATTTTTATTGGATTCCATTTTATATTCCCCTTTCAAACACCTTTATTGTATATATATTATATTTTACATTTGTCATATTTTCAATTTAGTTTTACACAAATTTTATGACACATTTGTTGTTTTGTATCTTCATCATGTCCATTAAATCAAAAATAAAAAGCAGCAATCAAACTAATTAAGCTCAATTACTGCCTTTTTTATCTATCAATCAAATATAATTGCCTTTTTCTTTCCCTTCTTATTACGAGGATGTTCTTGAATTCGTTGTTCATAATCTAAGTTAATAATCTGTACATTATCTCCACTTTCTACAAGAATCGCTCCATCAGAAACTTCTTTAATAATTCCTTGTTGAACACTGCTACTTGTCAAAATATAAATTAAACATTCTTTATCAATAAAACGCTTTGCGAACTCAATCATTTCCTTTTTTCCTTTCTTTTTATTTATTATTTTTTGCGTAATAATGGTTTTATTTCTTCTCTCTATATATAAAAGTATAAATATAAAGACTGCAATTAATCCTGGATTCAAAAACATCACCTTCTAAAATATTTTATTTCCTTGTTTTGACTGTTTCATTGCTTCTAAACAATAAGCCGATAAATTTACAATCCAAATCAAACAAACAATAAACGATGGTAAAAAACCAATATCAAATATAAAACCACCAAGTGTTAAAATCACAATCAATACACAACAAAGAGTATTTGTAACCGAATAGGATTTAAGAGCACTTTTCCCAATAATAATTCGTTCCGCTTCATCACAATTGTCCAACCATTTCTTTTGGAAACGTAAATCATAAACCGATACCCCATCTTTTTCAGGATATAATTTCTTTGTCGCATCTATACTTTTTTGTTGAAGTAAAGTTGTTTCTACTAAAACAAGTACAAAAGCAACTAGTGCAACTATAAAAGAAATAGTAGTTGAACTTTGATCAAATAATGTTAATCCATTGGCATATACAGCTGAAATTAAGAAGAAATTCAATACAATGGCACATCCGGATAACCAAATCACAATTGATAACTTTCCATCAATCATATCCGATACTTCTTCATCTTCTCCATCCCAAGTATTCAATAATTTTTTAGCTTTACTATACATAGGTCCACAAATTAAAGGGATAACGATTGCTAAGGCAATCAATAAAATAGTTGCGATATAACTTGAAAAGTAACCTGATGCATCTTTTAACAAGTTGTTCAATCCACTAAATTGAAAACTTGCCGAACAATATCCAAAGATCCCACCACAAATACAACTAATTACCAATACCAATAAAAACGCTGGTAAAGCTTTACGATTTTCTTTATTCATCTTCTTCCTCCTGTAAATAAAAGATTTCTTCTACATTAACACCACAAACTTTGGCAATTGTTAATGCTAAAGTAATTGATGGAGAATAATCTCCTCTTTCAATCAAAGAAATCGTTTGTCTAGATACACCGCATAATTTCCCCATTTCTTGTTGATTGACATTCAACGCTGCTCGTTTTTCTTTTAAACGATTTTTTAATATCATGTTGCCTCCTTTGACAATCATTTTTGTCTAAATGACAACTTTATTTGTCATTTAGATTGTATTATTGACTTTTATGATTGTCAATAAAAAAATTGTTTAAATCTATATAGATCTAAACAATTCTTATAAAAGATTAATACCACTCTTCCATCAAAAGAAAATCACGAATATTACGATGCTTAATACCATTTCGACTCATATCAAATTCATCCATGGATACTACATATTTAGGATAATTATCACAAATTTCATCATACACACCAAATTCACGTGCAATTGTTTCTTCACTGGCTAACAAATAAGCAACTTGAACATACAATTTTTCTCCTTGTTTGGTGCATACAAAATCAATTTCTTTATCATTTACTTTTCCTACCGTAACATCATATCCACGACGTAATAACTCCATAAATACAATATTTTCCAAAATTAAATTGATGTCACGCATATTCCCGCCGAATACAGCTTGTCGAATTCCGTGATCTACAATATAGTATTTTTCTTTCGTCGCAAGAATCTGTTTTCCTTGTAAGTCTTCGCGCTTTACTTTGTAAAACAAATACGAATCGCAACAATATTTTAAATAATTTAAAATAGTTTCTGGTGCAACAGAACGCTTCTCATTTTTTAAAAATTTAGATAGTGAAGTAGCAGAGAATGTATTTCCTATATTTGCCATCACATACGCTATAATTCTTTCTAACAAATCTACATCCCGAATTTTATTTCGCTTGACTATATCTTTTAATTGTACCGAATTAAATAAATCAAACAAATATTGTTTACTCGCTTCTGTATCATAGCGAATATTAGCAAGATAAGGCATTCCACCTGACAAAATATACTTTTGAAAACAGTTTTGAATTGATTCATCAGGTACAATTGATTGATAAAGTTCAATAAACTCCGCAAATGAAAATGGATAAATCACAAATTCTACATATCGTCCACCAAGATATGTTGCCAATTCTCCTGATAATAGTTTCGCGTTTGAGCCCGTAATATAAATGTCACAATCAAGGGAAACACGCAAAGAATTGATACATTTTTCCCAATCCTTCACTTCTTGAATCTCATCAAAAAATAAATATACTTTACCTTCAATACTCTGTACTCTTTTCTTAATTTCCTCATGCAAAGATTCAGCCGATTGAAGATGAGAATAACTCATATCCTCAAAATTAATAGAAATAAATTGAGAAGAATTGACTCCTGATTCCATCAATTCTTGTTTAATAAGTTCTAGCATAACCGATTTACCACAACGATGCATTCCTATTATTGCTTTAACTAAATCCGTTTTCATAAAAGGCCGAATGCGTTTCATATATAATTCTCGTTTTATCATAGCCATCACCGTCCTTTTTATAGTTATATTTTATCAATTATCATAAAAAAGGATATGTACTTTCATACATACCCTTTAAAATTATAAAATTTCTTTTAAATAACGAGCCAACGCATCTTGCCAAGTAGGAAGAGGTGTAAATCCATTTTCTTGAAGCTTTGATTTATCTAAACGTGAATTAAAAGGACGAGCCGCTTTTGATAAACCATATTCTTGTGTTGTGACTGGGATAACTTTGGTATCATAGTTTGCTTGTTTAAAAATTTCTACTGCAAAATCATACCAAGAAATATAACCACCTTCATTTGTCGCATGATAATAACCATATTGTTCACTTTCAATCATATCGACTAATAAACGAGCTAAATCATATGTATAAGTAGGCGTTCCAATTTGATCATTTACCACACGCAAAGTATCATATTTCTTTCCAACATTTAACATGGTCTTAATGAAGTTATTTCCATTTAAACCAAATACCCAAGCAATACGAACCACAAAATATTTATCCAAGATTGAAGAAACAAATTGTTCTCCCTCTAATTTTGTTTGACCATAAACATTTAATGGCTTATAGTCTTTACAATCTGGTTTCCAAGGTTGTTCTCCTTGTCCATCAAAGACATAATCCGTTGATAAATATAAACACTTCGCATCCACTTCTTTACAAGCCAAAGCAATGTTTTTAGTTCCTAAAGCATTTACTGCACGAACTTTTTCAACTTTATCATCATCTTCTGCCAAGTCTACTGCTGTCCAAGCAGCACAATGAATTACGGCATCCGGTTGAATTTCTTTAATCACATTCATTACCGCTTGTTCATCGGTAATATCCAAAGAAACATAGTCGGCTTTGGTTACAGCAGAACCATCTTGGATACCACTATAAACATCTTGGATATCGCTTCCAATGCCAATATGTCCTCTTTTGACAAGTTCATTGATTACATCGTGTCCGAGTTGTCCTCCAACTCCTGTCACAAATACTTTCATTATTTATCCAATCTTCCTTTTTCTACATACATCTTATCGAAGTAATTACGATATTCACCAGAAATGATGTTTTGCCACCATTCTTTATTGTCTAAATACCATTGAATGGTCATTGGAATTCCAGTATCAAATGTATATTTAGGCTTCCATCCTAATTCTGTTTCTAATTTAGTTGGATCAATGGCATAACGTCTATCATGTCCTTTACGATCCGATACAAATGTAATCAATGATTCAGGTTTATTTAAGGCATGTAACACTGTTTTAACAACCTCTAAGTTTGTTCTTTCGTTATGTCCACCAACGTTATAAACTTCTCCTACACGACCATTTCTTACGATTAAATCAATGGCAACACAGTGATCATATACATGTAACCAGTCACGTACATTTTCTCCTGTTCCATATACTGGAATTGGTTCATCATTTAAAGCACGAGAAATAATTAATGGAATTAATTTTTCTGGGAAATGATAAGGACCATAGTTATTTGAACAACGTGAGATTGTCACTGGTAAACCATATGTACGATGATAAGCCAATACAAATAAATCGGCACTTGCCTTAGCTGAACTATAAGGACTTGAAGTATGTAATGGTGTATTTTCCGTAAAGAATAAATCCGGACGATCTAATGGTAAATCACCATATACTTCATCAGTACTTACTTGATGATAACGTTTGATTCCATATTTAACACAAGCATCTAGTAAAGTTGTTGTTCCCATAACATTTGTCTTCACAAAGATTTCTGGATCTTCAATACTTCTATCAACATGAGATTCCGCTGCAAAGTTTACAACAACATCAAAGTGTTCTTTTTCAAATAAATCGAAGATAAATTCACGATCCGCGATATCCCCTTTGACAAACTTATAGTTTGGTTTATCTTCTACTGGTTTACAAGTCTCTAAGTTTCCGGCATAAGTTAATTTATCTAAGTTCACAATCATATCTTCTGGATATTTGTTCACCATATAATGAACAAAGTTTCCACCAATAAAACCAGCTCCACCTGTTACTAAAATTTTCATTTTTTTATTCTCCTTCATATACAAATTGATTATTGGATTGTTCCAATTCTGGGGCTACCGTATCTTTTTCAGACAACACCGGTTCGATACCATTTAATAAACCTGACCAATCTACATTAACAGTTGGATCATCGTAACGCATTCCCCCTTCAGATTCTTTATTATAGACATTATCGACTTTATATCTAAATTCAACATTGTCTGTTAAAGTTAAGAATCCATGGGCAAATCCTTGTGGAATAAAGAATTGACGATGATTTTCTTCACTCAATTCAACGCTTACCCATTGTCCATAAGTTGGTGATCCTTTACGAATATCAACCGCTACATCAATAACCGTTCCTTTTGTACAAGAAACTAATTTTGATTGAGCATATGGTGGATTTTGCCAATGTAGACCTCTTAGTGTTCCTTTTTGAGCACTAAATGACATATTATCTTGAACAAAATCAACAGTTACTCCTAATTTTTCATATTTAGGCTTTGAATATGTTTCGGTAAAATAACCACGATGATCACCGAATACATCGGTATCAATAATTAAAACACCTGGAATTTTTGTTTCTGTTACTTTCATAGCTTCCCTTTCTATTTGATATACTTACGATCAATAATCTTCTTTAAATACGCACCATATTGGTTCTTTTTATAAATTTCATACGTACTATATAACTGTTCCTTAGAAATCCATCCATTTTCATAGGCAATTTCTTCCAAACAAGCAATCTTACGATGTTGATGTTCTTCAATTGTTTTTACAAAATTAGTCGCATCCACTAAACTTTCATGTGTACCTGTATCCAACCAAGTAAATCCATCTCCTAATAAAGTGACATTTAATTCATTATTTTCTAAGTAAATACGATTTAAATCGGTAATTTCTAATTCTCCACGAGCACTTGGTTTTAAACTCTTGGCATATTCTACAACACGATTGTCATAGAAATACAATCCTGTTACAGCATAATTTGATTTAGGATGTGCTGGCTTTTCTTCCAAAGAAACAGCCTTTCCATTTTCATCAAATTCAACAACCCCAAATCGTTCTGGATCTTCTACATAATATCCAAATACTGTAGCTCCTTTTTCTTGATTTGCGGCTTGTCTAAGACGTTTTGATAATCCATGTCCATGGAAAATATTGTCTCCTAAAATCATGGCACAGCTATCATTTCCAATAAATTCTTCTCCTAAAAGGAAAGCTTGCGCTAATCCATCTGGACTTGGTTGTACTTTATACGATAATTCCACTCCAAATTGATGTCCATCTCCTAATAATTCTTGGAAACGAGGCGTATCATCTGGTGTTGAAATAATTAATATTTCTTTAATTCCTGCCTGCATTAAAATCGACATAGGATAATAAATCATTGGTTTGTCATAAATAGGAAGAAGTTGTTTACTTGTAACTTTTGTTAGTGGATAAAGACGTGTTCCACTTCCTCCTGCTAAAATAATACCTTTCATAATGAAATCTCCTTTTAATGATACATATACATTAAACCCTTACGCTACGTAAGAGTCAAGTCATTCATCTTTTACACTTAAACAAACAAGCTTCTTTCGTAATGGTAATAGCTCCATCTTTTTTGATTTTATCATTTAAAAACACATAAAATTCATCATAGCGATTCATTAATTTTTCATTTTGATTGCCATGACAAGACAATACATAATCCACTAAAGGCTTGGCATCATCTATAACTAGTTTGTCATCATAACAAATTAATTCAACATCGGAAAAATAAGGTGAGAACAATTGTTTTCCATTTTCTTTTCCAAATTTTGTATATAAACTTGATTTTGATAAATAAATATCACTGTCAAATTCATGAACCAATTCACTAATTTCTTTCATGTGATTTTTTCCATAAGTCGTACAATAAAAAGTTCCCTTTTCCTTTAAAACACGTACAATTTCTTGTAGTCCCTTTCTTAAATCCGGTAGATAAAACAAAACATGATTGGCAATAACACAATCAAAAAAATCTCTTTTAAAGGGAATATTCTCACAAGGAAAAACCATAAAACTAAAATCATCGCTTAATTGTTTCGATACATCTTCAATCATTCCTCTTGATGAATCCGATAAGAAAAACTGACGATTTCGTAATTCAATGTGATTCTTTTTCCAGAGTTCTCCAGAGCCACATCCAATTTCTAATAACGTATTCACTTGTTTAAAATCAATTTGTTTAAAGACCCATTCAAACCAAGAATCCTTTCTTTGTGAATATAAATCATGAAGTTGAATACGAACTTTTAAATTATTGGAGTTTTTATACGATTCAATCATTTCATCGTCTTTCGACAATAAATTTAAAACCTCAATAACTTTATTCCAATTCATTCCTTCACTTTCAATCGTGTTCATCATAAAAGACAAAGACTCTTTAATGTTTTGATAATAGTCGATACGATTTTGAATTAAATCATATTGCATCTGTAAAGAATTCAATAAATCCTCTTTTGAATTGTCTTTTGACAACATCGGAGCAATTTCTTCAATGGAAAAACCTAAATTACGAAGTAAGATAATTTTTTGAAGCCGAAGTAAATCTTTTTTATCGTATTGACGATACCCATTTTCCTTAATAAAAGAGGGTTTTAATAAACCCACTGAATCATAATAACGAAGTGTTCTTTGTGAAACATTTGCCATCTTGGCAAACTTTCCTGTTGTATAATACTCACTCATATCTTTCATCCATACTCTTTTTAAAAGACTCATAAGTAAAATGAGATAAATACGTTTCTTTACAATTGTTTCGTTTTTGTTTGTTTTCTTCTATTGTCTCATTGCATACATTTAAAGCAACTTGTTTCATATTAAAAGAATCCACATTATATCCCAATTGATTGGTTTCCACTAAATTATAAGTATCTTTTTGAATAGTGTTGATTAAAGGAAGCGAACCACATAAATAATCAAGTGACTTCATTGTCAACCCCACGACTACACTAGGCTTCATAACATTTAAAGCATAGTGACATTGATCAAAGATTTCCTGTTTTGAATGACTATCATATACTTCTTTATAATCAATCACATTGATACCATTTTTCATACACTCATCAATTAATTCTTGTTTCATTTCCCCATTACCAATAATATGTAAACGAACTTTTTTATATAAAGAACACTCTTTTAGAAAACTCACAATAAATGGAATATCAATAATATTGTTTATACTTCCCAAGTAACAAAAATCAATTTTATCACTTGATAATTGTACATTACTTTCTAATGGCATTTGTTCCTTAGACCAATACAATGTAGATGCTTTTTCACAATCATTTAAATGAAGCTTTTCTTTAAATAAATCACATTCACAATAAATCCAATCCGCATCTAAAATATAGTTATCACGCATATTTTTCCAAAGTGTAAATGGAAAATGGGATTTAAAATGAGAAATAGGCATTGTTTCTGGCCATAAATCAATGACATCAAAAATCAATTCACATTTATGTTCTTTTTTATATTCACTCATCGTTTTGCATAATGAATTACAAGGAATCAAACAATAAATACAATCCGGTTGAATTTGTTCTAATTCTTTTTTTACTTTATTGGCAAAATCATAGTGATTATATAAACGATCTATGCTTAAATTCTTTTGATAGGGATGCGTTTGAATTTGAATATCCGCTAAATCCGAATCAATGTGCGCTTTTTTGCGATGTGAAAAAGAGGAAGTCATGACAAGTACTTCCCATCCTTTTTCTTCATAATATTTTTTTATCAGTTTGACACGATCAAAATACGTATCAAATGCACAAACGATTGTTACTTTCATTTATAGCCTTTCTGTTAATTCAATTGATTTTTCAAAATCAACAACCTGATAATCCATTCCTAGATATACACTCAATGACTTATCATAACTACTATTTCCAAAAGCTTTATTCGCAAGTTTTCCGATTTTACCAGGAACAAAACTAGACACAAATACCGCTGGTTTTAAAACTTTTAAAACCGGTGCTTTATGATGATGAACCTTCGCAACTTCTTCCATAATTTGACTTGTACTCACGTACTCTTTATTTTGAGGAAAGAAAATTCCTGATTTTCCAACCAATATAATTTGACACAACAATTCACTTAAATTATCAATAAATAAAACCGAACGTTCATTATCACTATAAGGTAATACAGGACTCTTTTGGGCAATCTTTGATAATAAAGGATAATTTCCTTTCGAATGAGGTCCATAAATCATTGGAGGACGTATTGTCACAACGTTAAACTTAGAATCCATTAATTCACGAATCTTTTGATCCGCTTGCCATTTAGAATCTCCATAAAAATTACTTGGATTTGGTTGAGTAACTTTAGTAATGCGATTGTTTTCATGAACCGAACTATTTTGTCCATAAATAATCATGCTAGACATAAAGATAAATTGAGAAACACCTTGTTCCTTAGCCTTTTTAGCGCACTCTACAGCTAAATCACAATTGATATCATAATACCTTTGTTTTTCTTGTTCACTCACCGAATCCACATCAGCATGAGCAATCCCAGCGACATGGAAAACAGAATCATACTTAGAAAAATCATAGTCTTTCCAATGTTCATCTTTCATATCCAATGTATCAATTTCAAAATTATCAGCATAATGTTCATGAGCATAGTTTTCAAATGAAGTTCCAATATAAGAATCAGCTCCCGTAATCAATACTTTTTTCTTTTTTCGCTTATTTACTTTCACTTCTTGAGCAAAACCAATTTGTTCATATTCCTTAGGAAGTTGACCTGTTCCACCTTCAACAACTCCATCATGATGAAGCACCGAAGTAATTGTTTTAAAGAAACATTTCACATCCATTTTTAATCCTGATAAACTACTTTTTTGTAGTTCTTTAGTATATTGCCCATCTAATTGTGCTTTCACATCAATTTCAAGTTCATCTCTTCCATTGATCTGTGCCCATCCCGTAAGGCCTGGTTTTACATCATTAGCACAATATTGATCTCTTTGTTCAATTAAATCATTTTGATTCCATAAAGCCGGACGAGGTCCAACCGTAGTAATATTCCCGACAAAAATATCCCAAATTTGTGGTAATTCATCTAAAGAATATTTACGAAGGAATTTTCCTACGCGGGTAATATATTGATCTGGGTTTTCAAGCATATGTGTTGGTACATCATGTGGTGTACTCATTTTCATACTACGGAATTTATGAAGTTTAAAATACGTTTTATTTTCTCCTACCCTTTTTTGACTAAATAAAACAGGACCCGGATCATCTAATACAATGGCCAGTGATATAGCTCCATAAACAGGTGCTAATACCACAAGTCCACCAAACGATAAACAAACATCAATGGCTCTTTTTCCATATTTTTCATACCATGTTTTATCTTGATTTGAAATTCTTTGTCCTTGATCTGGATATGTATTTACTTTTAAATCCGGATCCTTTTCTTGTTCTTGTCTTGATTTATGAGCTAATAGTGATAGACCCGCATAACAAACACCTAATCCACATGCAGCTATACACAATTTTTTCTTTGTCTTTTTTTTCATAATGCATCCTCACTAATTTCATTATAACACTTAAAAAAGCGATTATAAAATCGCTTCCATTAAAACATCTTTTATTTTGGCATTGTCATCATAAGTTGAAACGATATCTTGTAGAATTTCTAATTTTTTATCAATCTCTTCCTGGGAAACATCCATCTTTTCATGCACATAAATTAAATTATTATCTGTTTTATGACACTTTTCAATTTCCAATGCCAATTCCTCAAACATTTTTTCACCAGGTCTTAGACCAATTTCTTGAATATCAATGTCTTTATAAGGAACTTTACCCGCTAAACGAATCATCTTTTCCGCTAAATCAAGAATCTTAACAGGTTGTCCCATATCTAAAACAAAAATTTCACGATGTTTGGCATAGTATCCCGCTTGAAGAACCAACTGAGCCGCTTCTGGTATCGTCATAAAATAACGTTGAATGTTATAGTCAGTAACTGTAACAGGTCCTCCTTGTTTAATTTGTTCTTTGAAGATAGGAATCACCGAACCATTGGATCCTAATACATTTCCAAAACGAACCGCTGCCATCTTAATGTCACTTTTACATTCTCTTGACTGCATGATTAATTCTGTCATTCGTTTTGTTGCTCCCATGACATTGGTTGGATTTACCGCTTTATCCGTTGAAATCATAATAAAACGCTTTACACCATTTTCAATACAAGCATCGATTACATTCTTTGTTCCAAAGACATTATTACGAATCGCTTCCATTGGTCGATCTTCCATTAATGGAACGTGTTTATGAGCGGCGGCATGATAAACAACCTCAGGATGGAATTGTTTCATTAACTTAAAGATATCTTCTCGTTCACGAATTGAAATAATCAAAGATTCCATTTTAATATCCTTTGACATAGAACCATCTCTTTGATTACGCAAAAATTCTTGTTTCAACATATAAAGTGAATTTTCATTGATATCAACCATAATCAATTGTTTGGGATTGAACTTCACAATTTGACGACACAATTCCGATCCAATAGAACCACCAGCACCTGTTACACAAACAACTTTATTTTCTAGGTAAGAGCCAATTTCTTCCGTTTTTAAATCAATGCTATGTCGATTTAATAAGTCTTCAATCGAAATATCATCTACACTGACTTCATTTTCGTTTTCTAATGAAAAACGCATAATCTTTGTGTTACAAGAAGTATTGGCACATAATTCAATAATTCTTTGTTTTTGTTCATCTGTCGCATTTGTGATTGAAATAAACAATTGTTTGACATCATATTTTTCAACAATTTCATTTACTTCATCAATGGTTCCTAATACTTTTTTACCCGAAACAATAGTTCCCTTAGCTTTATAATCATCTAGAAAACCAATAACATGATATGGATAGCGATTATTGCGATAAATTTCATTCAACATCAAATACCCACCATTACCAGCTCCAATGATTAAAGCTTTCGTTGTACGATCCACATTTTCTAAATACGAATGAAGATAGCGATAAAATAAACGAATTCCCATTTGTAGTACATACGTTAGTCCTTCTGCCATCACAAAAGTCTGTACTTTAAATAAATGGAAAAAGTGTGAAAAAGCTGACATGATAATCAAACAAAATAAGAAACTATAAAAGCTATGGAATACATCACGTGGTCCTGTATACGTCCAAAGTGATTTGTGTTGTTTGAAAATCAGTTCACTCATTAAGTGAAGCAACATCACAAAAATCATTCCAAAAATGATATATTTTGTGAAGTGCAAAAATCCTCCGTGTAAAAAGAAGCTATTGCTTGCCAAAAACACAAGCACATACGAACAAAACGTAATAAATAAATCAATTAAGATAATTAATGCGCTTCGATATTTTTGATAAATACTAGTTTGATACATATTATCCATAAAATCACCAACATTGTCATTATAACGAAAAAGACATCATTATGCAAAAAATAGTCATTTTCATCTTATTGAAAGCGATTGCGATACGTACATTTTTGACATAATGTCATAATACATTTATTTTCATTGAATCCTTTAATAATAGATTGATATGCATCTGAATTCAAAATTTCATCTAAATCACTTTCTAAAATATTTCCTAAATTAATATGTCCATGTGCATCCAAACAACAAATTGTGACTTGTCCATTACTGAGTATAGCCAACATTGACTTAGCTCCTTTACAAGTTCCATGAACTGATTCATTATTTGCTTCATTAGGCCATTCAAATGAAGAAGCAAATGATACAAAGGTATTATCAAATATACGATACGAATCTTTTTTCTTAGTTAGTTCAAAGGAATAATGTTTCTTTAATTGTTCCATACAATACAGTGACTTTTCTTTTAATTGATCTTGTAGCCAAAAACGAAGATCTATATAAAATTTTGAATGATTTAAATCAATAAAATCCATAATTCGTTGAATATAAACATCTGGATCTGTTTTTTGTTCATCAATGGAATGAATTGAAATCGATACTTTACGAATACTTGGATGATTTAATTCTTTTGGAAGTAAAAAACCATTCGTAACTAATTGTACTTTCATTTCATGTTGATCGCATAAAGTAAGCAATTGATCAAATTGACTATGACAGAACGGTTCTCCTTGTACATGAAGATAAATAAAAGATGTATATGGTTTGATTTGTTTCAATATACGTTCAAATTCAAGTATGCTCAATTCTCTTGTTTGACGGTCATGGAAATCACAAAATGAGCATCGCAAATTACATTGGTTTGTGATTTCAATATAAACTCTTTTAATCATGTATCTATCATATAAAAAAAGGTGATAAAAATCACCCAAAAGTTTTAGAATACCATTGTTTATATTTCTTATCACTTGGACTT
>JAQYFP010000039.1 GCA_028723085.1 Erysipelotrichaceae bacterium
ATTATAATAAATAACTATACATTTTACAAGGAGTTTGGAATGGAAAAACTAATTTTATCGTGGCTTGATATTTGGCTTTATGTTATTCTTGCCATAGGAATTATAGATGGTGTGATTTTGTCTGTAAATTGGAAAAAGTAAAACCGAATAATGAGACTTTCAGTTATAGGGGGAATCACGCTCGTTGCTCATGTTTGGGAAGAATGGGTTTTACCGGCGGCTTTGGCTATATCTATAACGATGGATGCCTCAATTATCCGATGAACCGCCTTTCAGATATGACGACAAACCTTATGGGTGTTCTGACCATCTCTGTTATCAGCTTTTATTGGGCGTATAGAACATTCAAGGGAAAGTCAATCAATCAAATCTTTGTTACAAGAACGAGCATTTGCGTATTTCTTATCAGCGTGTTAGAAGGATTTATGCATATAAAGGGTGGCATAAACTACCTGGACACCTACGGATTCTATAATCCGGGACTTGCCACCACCATTTTCATGTTTCTTCCTATTGCCGTTTTCTTCTTTATATCCTTTAGAAAAAACAAACCGACAAAGAAGGATTGGCTTATTGGTGCTATCGCTACGATGGTTGTGTTCCTTGTGATGATTAGTCTCCCCGAAGCCATTTTCAAAGACCCCAACTCGCCATTTGGCTATCCCAATGCAGGTTGGTATCAGCAGTTTCTTGAATAACTACATAAAAACTCCTCACTACCATACGGCAGTTGAGGAGTTTTTTGCTTGGTGATTTCTTTCATTTTGATTGCAAGTAAGTTCGTTCCAACTATATTCTGCCAAAACTGGAGAGGAGGTTTTCTACCATGAATATTTGTTTTTTTCTTTTCTGATATAAAAAAGCCGAAAACCCTTGAAAAGAAAGGCTTTCGGCGTTGTTAGCTGGCGTCGCAAAAGGGACTTGAACCCCCGACCCACGCTTAGGAGATGGTGTACTTGGTTAAATTTGTGTGAACTTATAGTTTGAGAAAAGGGTATACAAAAGGTAAAAAAATTGAACGTTGATTCATGCATAAAAAGATATAATACAATGAAATTGAAAACCATTTGATAAACTATTTAAGATATAGCATGTCAGATAATCAAATAAAAGTAACAACAAATTTAAAAAATTTGAGAAAATTAATTTTATTATTTGATCTATTTACTAATGTTGTTTATGGACATGTATAATTGAAGCTCCTACTTCGTATCATTTAAGCGATAAGATATTAACTATTAAATTTATTGTTAATAAAGAAACAAACACATGGACGAATATCTTTGAAAGTGACTGTATTAATATTTAAAAATGTGTAAACTGCTATAAGATATTACTAAAGGAGAAAAAAATGTATAGAAATGCCATTGCTCAATTAGTGGAATGGAAAAATAATCCAGATAGAAAACCAATGGTATTACGTGGTGCAAGACAAGTAGGTAAAACATAGATTATGAAAGAATTTGGTGAGAATTACTATGAAAAAATGTTTTATTTTAACTTTGATTCAGATGATGATTTAGCAACCATTTTCCAGAACAAGAATGCAACAAAAATTATTGAATTACTAAGTTTTATTGTTGGTGAAAAAATACTTCCACAAAAACATCTTATTATTTTCGATGAAATCCAAGAATGTCCTAATGCTTTAAATTCATTGAAATACTTTTATGAAAATGCGAATGAATACCATGTTATTTCTGCCGAGAGTTTATTAGGAACATTGTTAGCACAACCTAAGTCATACCCAGTTGGAAAAGTAAACTTATTAGATATTGGTCCTTTGACTTTTGATGAGTTTTTGCAAGCGGTAGACCCTAGCTTATATCATTATTATCAAACCATCAATAAAGGCAGCAAAATAGAAGGTATATTTCATAATAAGCTTAATGATTTATATAACTATTATTTGATAATTGGTGGTATGCCAGAATGTGTTAATTCCTGGATTACCTATAAAGATATAAAGAAAGTAGATACAATCCAAAAAGAGTTAATCCAATTTTATGAGAATGATTTTTCTAAATATAATGGAAAAGTTAATGCCGGAAGAATATTGATGGTATTCAGAAGCATCGTTACTCAACTTTCAAAAGATAATCATAAGTTTGTTTATGGTTTGGTACGAGATGGCGCAAGAGCTAGAGAATTTGAAGAAGCTATAGAATGGCTTGTATCAGCTGGCATGATATTAAGAACATATAATGTTTCTAAAAATGAGCATCCTCTCAATGCTTATGAAAAATTAAATCATTTTAAACTTTATTTGTTTGATGTTGGTTTATTAAAACAGATGGCATCAGTTTCAAATGAATCGATTTTAATAAAAAAAGATTTTCAATTTAAAGGTGCTTTAACAGAAAACTATGTTTTACAACAACTACAAGGGTTATTTGACAGTAGACCTAAATATTATTCTCCATCAGCTAATATGGAAATAGACTATTTGGTGCAATATGGGTCTGATATTATTCCAATTGAAGTGAAAGCAGGAGAATCTGTTGAATCGTCTTCTTTCAAAAAGTGTATAAAAAAATATGAGCCTTCAAAAGCTATTCGATATTCTAAATTGGGGTATGAACAAAATGGTAACTTAACGAATATACCTTTATATCTTGTAAGAAAAACAAAGGAACTAATCTAATTAATAAGCAAATATTATTTAATTTTAAAAGATCTATCTTTAATGATTGGTCTTTTTTCTACGGAGATATAAGTCCATGCTCAAATAAACATGATAAAAGATGTTTATGGTCATGTATAAGGTAAAGATATGGAATCTATTTTCTCAAATAAGATTTTGAACTGTTAGAAAAAATATTAGATGAATTTCAAAAATAGTTCAAAATAATGTGATAAATTTGAACTATGATATAAAACAAAAGATGTCTTTATTCATACGAATGAAGACATCTTTTTTGTTTTTATGGCGGGCTTGATGCGATTCGAACGCACGACCTTCCGCTTAGGAGGCGGATGCTCTATCCAGCTGAGCTACAAGCCCCTGTGGTGCGCCTGACAGGGGTTGAACCCGCAACCTTCAGAATCGGAATCTGACACTCTATCCAATTGAGCTACAGGCACGTATACTTAATTATATAATAGGAATTATTAAAATTCTATGACAAAATAAAATAGGTATAAAAAAACATCTCATTGCTGAGATGTTAATCGCAAATGGCGCCTGAAACAAGACTCGAACTTGTGACCTGCCGGTTAACAGCCGGATGCTCTACCGACTGAGCTATTCAGGCATTGCTCAATTATATTATCATAAATGGTATTCCAATGCAACAAGAAAAGATAAAAAAGTGAATAATAAAATAAAAAAAACATCTCATTGCTGAGATGTTATTTGCGAATGGCGCCTGAAACAAGACTCGAACTTGTGACCTGCCGGTTAACAGCCGGACGCTCTACCGACTGAGCTATTCAGGCATTTCCTTAACGCCCATATATCTTATCATGTGAATTACATTAATGCAAGAAAAAAATAAAAAAATTTGATATAATTTATGCATGTTAAAATATATCGTAATGGACATGGATGGAACACTATTGAATTCACAAAATCAGATTCCTCCTAAAACAAAAGAACTTTTAATTGAATATCAAAAAGAGGGCGTACAACTCATCTTAGCATCCGGAAGATCTTTTCATCGTCTAATGCCAATTGCTCAAGAACTACAAATGTTTGATTACGGAGGCTATTTTATTGAAATTGATGGAATTGGTTATTATGATCTAAAAAAAGATGAACACATTGTATTAAAATCAATGGATACAGCTTATATTAAAGAACTAGTTGAGACACTGATTTCATTAGACTGTGAAGTACAAGTATGCCAAGAACAAACTATATATGCTCATATTCCCAATC
>JAQYFP010000040.1 GCA_028723085.1 Erysipelotrichaceae bacterium
CCATCAATTCCTTTAATATATTTTTTCATAGCTGTTATTTTACACTTAATCAGCTAATAATTCTATAAAAAAATATGAACACAAACCGTGTTCATATTTTTTTAACCAAGAAGTGCTTTATCACTGGCAAATTCTTCTCCACTTACTTTTTCAAACATATGAAGAAGTTGTTCCACCGTTAAATTTTTCTTTTCTTCTCCTTTAATATCTAAAATAATTTTTCCTTCATTCATCATAATTAAACGATTTCCATGGGCAATGGCATCTTTCATATTATGAGTAATCATTAAAGTCGTAAGATGATTCCTTTGAACAATAGCCTCTGTTGTTTCAAGTACTTTACTTGCTGTTTTCGGATCCAAAGCCGCCGTATGTTCATCCAATAATAATAATTTTGGTTTCTGCAAAGAAGCCATTAATAAAGTAACTGCTTGTCTTTGTCCACCGGACAACAACCCCACTTTTGAAGTCATACGATTTTCCAACCCTAATCCCAATGTCTTCAACAACTCATAATATTCTTTACGTTCTTGTTTTGTGATTCCAATTCGTAGAGTTCTCTTTTGTCCTCTGCGTTTTGCCAAAGCTAAGTTTTCTTCAATATTCATTGTCGCAGCCGTTCCAGTCATTGGATCCTGGAATACACGCCCAATGTATTTAGCTCGTTTATGTTCTGGTAAAGAAGTTATATCTTCTCCATCGATAATAATATGACCTGAATCTACGTTCCAAACCCCGGCAATGGCATTCAACATCGTTGATTTTCCAGCTCCATTTCCACCAATAACCGTTACAAAGTCGCCTTCTTCAAGTTTTAAATTGATTCCTTTTAAAGCTTTCTTTTCATTTACCGTTCCAGGATTGAAGGTTTTATGAACATCTTTGATTTCTAACATGTTTAAGCCTCCTTTTTCACGTGTTTACTCGCATAGTTTGATTTCCAATATGGCACTGCCAAGAATAACGAAACAACTATAGCCGATAATAATTTCAAATCATCCGTTGATAATCCTAGTTTCAATACAATTTGAATGACAACATAATAAATAATGGCACCAAATACACATGACAATAATTTTAAGGCAAAGTTTTTAAATATTTTTGAGAATAAAACTTCCCCAATAATAACAGCAGCCAATCCAATAACAATGGCACCTCGTCCCATATTAATATCCGCAAATCCTTGATATTGTGCTAATAAACCACCACTTAAAGCAATTAATCCATTTGAAATCATTAGAGCCAATACTTTTGCACGATTGGTATTGATTCCATTAGCACGTGCCATATTTTCATTGGCTCCTGTAGCACGAAGCGAAGAACCAATTTCAGTTCCAAAGAACCAATATAAAATCGCAATCAAAACAACAATACAAATCACTAATACCAATAAAGGATTTTGAAGTGAGAAAGTACGTAAATAACGTGAACTTAGCGCTAAATTATATTTATCCGCATTGATTGGTAAATTAGCTCTTGAAAAAGTAGCTTGATCCCATCCCATTATATGTAAGTTAACAGAATACAATGCCAATTGTGTTAAAATACCAGATAAAATAGCGGGGATTCCAAAAGCGGTATGAAACAATCCCGTCACAAAACCAGCTAATAAACCAACAATAAAACTTGCGATTAAGGCAATATAAGTTGGAACATCCAACATAATTAAGACAATACAAGTGGCAGCTCCCGTACATAAAGATCCATCCACGGTTAAATCGGATATATCCAATATTTTAAATGTAATGTAAACACCAATAGCTAAAATTCCCCATATCATACCTTGGGAAATAGCCCCTGGCATTGAATTTAATAAAGATGTAATAAATGCCATATAAATCCTCCTAACCAAAAAAAATTGGAGAAAGAAAGAATCCTTTCTCCAACTCATTCATTATTCTTCAATTACTTCGTATCCTTCCGGAATTGTTACACCATATAAATCAGCCATAGATTTTACATATTTCTTAGTAACTTTTGGAGCAAATTGTACTTCCATTGTTGATACATCCTCACCATTTACTAAAATTTCATAAGCCATTTCACCTGTCTTATATCCTAAATCATAATAGCTAATAGATAATGTTGCGACACCACAACCGGAACAAATACCTTCTTCACCAGCGAAAATTGGTGTTTTATATGTATCTGTTGTGACAATATCTTTGATTGTACTTGTATTATTTGCGGCTGTATTGTCTGTTGGAATATAGATTACATCACTCTTTTCACATGCTGTTTGTGTAACCGATGCGATATCATTCGAATCGGTAAATGAGAAATATTCAACACTATATCCATAATCATCTTCTAAAATTTTCTTAATTGTATCACATTGATAAACAGAATTAGGTTCGGCTGAACAATATAGTAAACCAACTGTTTTCGCATCTGGGAACAATTCATGAATCGAAGCTGCTTGTTCATCAAGCGGTGCTAAATCACTTGTACCAGAAACATTCGTTCCGACTATCCCAGTCCAGTCATCAATTTCTAATGCTGTGGCATAATCTGTTACTGATGTACCTAATACAGGAATTGTACTTGTTGCAGCTGCTGCAGCTTGCAATGGAGCCGTAGCATTTGCCAAGATCAAATCCACTCCATCAGATGTAAATCCATTTACGATTGTGGCACAATTGGCAGCTTCCCCTGAAGCATTTTGTAAATCAAATGATACTTTATCACCTAATTTTTCTGTTAAAGCATCTTGAAATCCTTCCGTTGCTGCATCTAATGCAGGATGCTGTACTAATTGTACGATACCAATATTATAGGTATCATTTGAACCGGAATCAGAACAAGCACACATTGATACCGCCATCAATGCTGCCATTCCTGTGGCAATAATTTTTTTCATATCTTTCTCCTTCAACGATTAATTTATAAAACAATTTTATCACGCAAAATACATGTGTCAACGAATCTTTTACATTTATTTACATTTATAAACTTATTTTCAATTATTTTTTCATAACATTTGTAATTTTCTTTCATATATTATTATCACTCAAAATAAAAAATACCTCCTTATCTTATAACGTGATTACCCTATATCACTTATATGAAAGGAGGCGACTTATATATGTCCATATAAATTTTATCACAGATTTATGCAATAACAATAAATTAAATAGAAAACGAACAACATATCGTTTTCTATCATTCCCATTTCTTATCTACACTATAATAAAATCTTCATTACAATTGTCTTACAACTTTGATGGTTTTAATACAATTACATTTAATATCAAGTAGAAGAAACTAAAGATACCAGTAAACACAAAATAGTATATCCATGACCAATATTCATAAGAAAAGCGCATACTAAATGGATACATATAACTAAAATCATTTTGGAATTGTAGATATTGTATAAACACATAAATCAATAATGAAAAGCACAAAATAAAGAATAACCTTAAAATTGCTTCCATCCATATTCTTTTATGAATCACTTTCTCATCAATTCCTAATTGATCAAACACCACGTACTCATAAGCCAGTTCTTTTTTCCTTTTTGTCAGAAAAATAATATGAGTAAAAACAAGAACCATAAAAATAATAAAAATCACGATTAAATAAAAAATCACATCTTGTTCAATCATATCCATCATTTGTTTTTTTATCGAAGTATTATTAGTGAATGATAAATTATTTTTGCTGCAAAGAGATGAAAAAGATGATTCCAAAGGTTCTGTTTTAATATCATCTTTAAACGATAACGATACATAATTTATTTCATTGCCTACTAATTGAGAAGATACAAACATTTGATTTGGTTTACCAGTACAATACAAACTATC
>JAQYFP010000041.1 GCA_028723085.1 Erysipelotrichaceae bacterium
ACGAAGATCCTTATATCCGATTGTCCAAAATTCTTTGACCGGTTTCTTGAATTCCCAGCTTCCTCCTCCTGATTTAGAACGATGATAAATCGCATCGCATTTATTCCATTTGCTTTCATCTTCAATTGGCCAGATACAAACAGGATCAGGTCTTCTTAAAATAATTTGATTCCAGCGTTCAAGTTTTTCTTTATTGCCAGTATCAATGACTTCATAGTCTTTCCATTGGTTACTAATTTGATTCATAATTAAATTATATCGCATTGTTAGAAAATTAGCGAGTATGTTATAATAGAAAAACATGGTTAGGAGGGCAAGAGTATGTTTGTACAATTATATTGTTTAGAACGAAATGAAAAAGCGAAAAATGAAATATATGAAGTATTAGGACTTCTTTGTAAACGTGAACAAATTCAAATTGAAGACAAAGGAGAAATAGTTGAAATAACAGTTTGTCCACAAGGAAAAATCACGGTAACCGAACAAGATGATACGGTAGTATTAAGTGCTACAACACGTTTTGCAGGACCTGGATTCCACGCGTTTGTGGTTGAATTTTTCATGGATGTGGAAGAAGAAATTGAAGGTAAATATGAACTAAAAGATGATCTTTATTATGACGGTGACTTTAATGCACTTTGTTCAATTTATGAAGATGAAATTGTATATTTAAAAGACTTATTGTTAAAAAATGAAGATATGCAAAAACAAAACTATTGCTACCAACAAACATTCTTTTTACCAATGAATGATTCTAAATCCATTATTACACCAATTGGAAAAATCGATAAAGAAGAATTTAGACAAATGAGTCCTAAAGAACTAATGCCTTATTTCTTTATCTGGAATCAATGGGATAAAGATGCACAATACTATAAAAACGCAGCCCTTTATTTATTGGCAACACAAGGAGCCGGTAAATATACGAATATGAATGAAACAACAGAAAAGTATGCCAAGGAAATCTGTGATTTTGTTGAACTTGCTTATCAACAAGATGCCAACATTACTCTACCTGTTAATGAATACAACTACATTTGTGAACAATTAGATCGTAAACCTAAATTAGAAAACGCCAAGAAAATGGAACAAGAAGTTTATCAATATCGATTAAAAGAAGTTTATCATTTATTTGATAATGTTCGCATTTTGGCAAATGGATTAGTGGAACGCTGTTTTGATGTGACAAGCCAATCTTTATGTTTATCTTGTCCATATGAAGATGAAACAAATTGGCATTGGTTAATTCAAGTCAGCAAGAATGATTCTATCTGCATGCATTTAAATGAACTCGAACAAACAAAACCAATATCATATAAAGGAAAAGACATTCAAATACATGTATACGAAGAAGATGGATACTATGTACTTGAAGCCATTGTGAAACAAAAAGAAAACATTTACTTCCATTGTGTAAGCCAAGAAGAAAGTTCAATTCCGTACTTAACACAATGCATTAAACAAAGTGAATTTCAAATAGAAATGGATGAATAATATGGAAATATTAAATTCTTTAAACACAAACCAAAAAGAAGCCGCAACAACCATTAACCAACACGTACGCATTATTGCCGGAGCTGGTTCAGGAAAAACACGTGTGTTGATGGCTCGTATTGTTTATTTAATACAACAATGCGGCGTATGGCCAAATCGTATTTTAGCGATTACTTTTACAAATAAGGCAACCAATGAAATGAAAGAGCGATTACACGCTCAATTAGGGGATGATGCTACAAGTGTGAGAATCTCTACAATTCACTCTTTATGCGTGCGTATTTTAAGAGAAGACCCACAAGCAATTGATTATCCTAAATCGTTTACTATTTTAGATGGAGACGATCAAAAAGCTATTTTACGTCCTATTTATAAAAAAATGGACATTCAACTAAAAGCACTACCCTATGGAAAAGTACTAGGCGCCATTTCGAGTTACAAATGCGGACAAGTATCATGCCAAATGGCTATGGAACTTGCCATGAGCGATGAACAAGAAACGATTGCGCGCATTTATCGTGACTATGAAGCCGCTCGACAAGAAATGAAAGCACTCGACTTTGATGATTTACTACTACAAGCTCGTTACGTATTAAAGACAAATGAACAAGTTCGTACGAAATGGCAAAACCGTCTTGATTATATTCACGTAGATGAATTCCAGGATGTAGATGAAATCCAATATGAAATCATTCGCTATTTAACAGGAAAAAATACGATTCTATGTGTAGTAGGAGACCCAGACCAGACAATTTATACATGGCGAGGAGCCAGCGTAGATATCATTATGCGTTTTGACAAAGATTTCCCTACTTGTAAAACGGTTATCCTAGATCAAAACTATCGTTCCATTCAACCTATTTTGGATGCTTCCAATGCGTTAATTCGCAACAATGAAAATCGAATTAAAAAAGAATTATACTCTACAATCGATGGCAACCAGAAAATTGTCATGCACCAAAGTGTAGATGACAATGAAGAACCACTTTATATTTCAAGACAAATCGTGGAATTAAAACGCAAAGGCGTTGAATTCAAAGACATTGCGATTTTGTATCGTTCTAATTATTCTTCACGTGCATTTGAAAGAATTTTAAGAAAAGTGGGAATTCCTTATACAATTTATGGAGGAATTCGTTTCTATGAACGACAAGAAATCAAAGACATGTTAAGTTATTTGAAATTATGTACACTACCAGATGAAAATGATCCTAAACAAATGTCTTTAAATTTAGCAGTACTTCGTGTTATTAATTGTCCTAGACGTGGAATTGGAGCGAAAACAATTGAAACGTTAACCCAACAAGCAACTGACAAAAATATCTATGAAGTGATGAAAAATCCGCAAGATGTATCAAAAGCTGTAAGTCAAAAATGTAAACAATTCGTGGATTTAATTGAAGAAATTAGAAGTCATCGTAATGATTATTCATTAGAAGACTATTTCCAATATGTTCTTGAAACAAGTGGATATCTACAAATGTTAAGTGATGAAAACGAAGAAGATCGTATTGAAAACTTAAAAGAATTGAAACAAGATATTGCCCAAAGCGTACAAGAAAACCCTAATTTAACGTTAGAAGAATATCTACAAGACGTAGCTTTATTTACCGATAAATCCCAAGAAGAAAAAATGAATTCGGTATCCTTGATGACAGTACATGCTGCAAAGGGATTGGAATTTGAAAATGTATTTATTGTGAACTTCAATGAAGGAGTATTCCCAAGTTCACGTGCCATTGACGAAGGCGGAAATAAATCATTGGAAGAAGAAAGACGCTTGTGTTATGTTGCCATGACACGTGCTAAAAAATATTTATGTATTTCTTGGAACCGTGGCTATAGTTATTTGTTGGAATCTTATAAAACACCAAGTCGCTTTGTGAAAGAAATTCCTTCACAATATATTGAACAAGAACAAGCGGAACAAAAACCAATTACAGTTCAAGCAAATAAGCCAATGCCAAAACAAAAGACAAGATATCGCAAAGGGGATTTAGTAGAACATGCGGTTTATGGTCAAGGTGTTATTATTAAATTAGATGGAAATATTGCGACGATTGCTTTTAAACAAACATTTGGAACGAAGAAATTAAATGCGTTGCATCCTTCGTTAAAAAAGTTATAATACAAACAGGAGTAACTATGAAAAAAAATAAAATTCTTTGTGTATTATTAAGCTTATTACTTGTAGGATGTTCTAATGTTTCACAATCTTCAACCGCATTATATAGTGGAGACTATGCCGCAAGTCTTCCTTTTGAAGACAGTGATACACGTGTAAAACACGCAAGTTTGATTTCCGATTTACAATGCCGTGTTCAAATTGAAAGTGGATTAATGGATTTATCAAAAACATATTTCGATCCAAGCCAAGTTACTTTTAAAACACATTCTTTTTTAGATTATGATGAATTGGATGCGACCGATGGTTCACGAGGATTGTTAGGAACACTACGTGATGATAATCCCATTGGATTAAATCCAAGTAAAGATGAAGAATTTGATACGGGAAATGGAATTGCCACAGGTCCTGTTATCTTGGTGGATATTTATGAACTTGATTGGTATACGGGATCGGATTTAAAAGGTATTTCACTATCTTTTGTCATGAATGGTTCTTTATATTTAGATTCGGGAAGCGAAGTCAAAATCAATGAAAAACAATTAAACGATTATTTTGATGTCACAAGTAATAAATTAGTATCGTATATGAGAGAACGATTCAATGAAGTAACATCTAATATTCCTATCTATGTATGTGGATATGTTTTAGATGAAGAATCACAGTCATATGGAGGATATACAAGAACAGGTTATTTTAATCGTTCCCAAGGAACATTTGAATCCATTGATGAAGATTGGTATGTTATGCCAAGCACGCAAATGGAATCCGTTGATGCGACTATGGCAAGTGAATTTAATACATATAAAAATTCATTGACGGATTTTTTAACGGATTATACCTTTGTTACCGCAAAAGTTAAATACGAAAATAATGCCCCTAAAAAAGTGATTATTACAATTGAGGCCCATGCCAAGTCAACAGGAGAAATCCTTGCTCTAGGACAAGCAGCCAAAGATAATATGTCAATGTTCACACAATTAGAATGTCGTTACACTGTTACCATCAAAAACAACAATGAAACATATATTGTGATCCAAAGAAAAGAGAACGAAACAGAATGTAGTGTTATATCGACTTTATGATATAATGGAAACGGAGGTTTGAGTGATGGCAAAACAAATGAAAAAAGTAAAACAACCACATAAAATCAAAAACAATACAATTAAAGAAAAAAAGCCTAAACAAGGACATAAACTTGTATGGTTTACTATAATTATCATTGCGATTCCTTGTGTGATCGTCGGATACGTTTTATTGACAAGCTTAGGTGGTCAAAATAAACCAGTTATCGGAGATCGATTTGATAAAAATGATTTAAATCCTGAAATTACCGATAAACTCGTGAAAGAAATTGATGCACAGCTACAAGCAATTGATGGCGTTGAAGGAGTAGAAACGAATTTAAAAAGTGCGACGCTTCGTATTTCTCTAGACATTCGTGATGATGCTTCTAGTGATACAGCTACTGCCATTTGTGAAAATGCGTATTCGATTGTTGATTCAGTATGTCCTATTTCAACGTATTTCACAAACACTGAACAAGGAAAAATGTATGATCTTGAAATCGGAGCTTATACATATTTAGTCGATGATGCCCATCCATTAGAAGGACAAGTTCATATTCAATTAACGAAAACTGGTGCAGGTGAAAAAGTTATTGATAATATGAACGCGGCTAAGAACCAAGATTTAGTCAATCAAATTAAAAGATATTAACTCTTCATTTGAAGGGTTTTTATTTTATACTTGATATAAAAAATAATTTTCGTTATTATGATTTTCAGGGAGATTAAAAAATGAATGAAAATAAAGTAACTGTTTTATTTACCGCATACAACAATTTTATTTCTTATATCTTGTTGTATTTCTTTGGACACAATTATACGCATGTATCTTTGTCTTTGGAATCAGATGCCGATTCATTTTATAGCTTTAATAAAAAAGGATTTCGTAAAGAATATCCTATGCGACATAAAAAAAGAAAAAAACACAAAAGCTTTTCTGTAGAATTTAAAGTAACAGATGAAGAATATTCTATTTTAAAAAATAAGATTGAAAAATGCAGTGCATCGAATTTATCTTATTCAACACTAGGTGTATTCCTTTGTTTATTTCATATCCGCCACCACTTTGAAGATGCTTACTTTTGTTCACGCTTTGTAGCCGAAGCCCTTCAAGAAATGGGACGCTTTGAATTACGTAAAGACCCATCGTTGTATTTACCAGATCAAGTATTAGATGAAATGGTTGTCCATGATTGTTTAGAAGTTGTAAAGCGTAATCCGTTTTAGGAGTTATTATGTATCAAAAATTAATGAAATTACTAGAAAACTCATATAGCCCTTATTCTCATTTTCGTGTGGCAAGTATTGTCATCATGAAAGATGGAAGTGAATTTAGTGGAGTCAATATTGAAAATGCTTCCTATGGAGCTACAATCTGTGCTGAAAGAGTGGCAATCTTTAGTGCCATTGCACAAGGTTATAAACCCTATGATTTTGAATCCATTCATGTTTTATGTGATTCATCCCAAATTCAACCCTCTTGCTTCATGTGTCGACAAGTGATGAGTGAAATGTTTGAACCCGATAAAAAAGTGTTCTGGTATGATAATAAAGGACAATTTGAAACGCATTTCATATCTGAAGTATGTCCTTATCCTTTTGTTTCACAGTGTATGGAATAGTTCGCAGCATTTTGCTGCGTTTTTTTTATGTTTTGCGATATAATCTTAATATGAATCATTTACACATAAGAAGTTGTTACTCTTTACTCGAATCAAGCTTTAAATTAGAAGACATTGTTTCATCTTGTATGAATAATGGTTTTTATCATGCTTGTTTAGTTGAACACAATGCGATGTATTCAACAATGAAGTTCTATCATTTATGCAAAGAAAAAGGCGTTCATCCTATTTTTGGATTGGAAACCGAAGTGGAATGGGAACAAAATGAATTTCACTTTATTTTACTTGCGAAAAATGATTTAGGACTCAAAGAATTATATTACTTATCAACACAGAAAATGAGTGGGGAAAACCTTTTATTTGATGAATTTGTTTCGCATAGTCAAAACTGTGTAGTGCTCACATCATCGGATTATGAAGATGAATTGGGTAGTTATATTATTCGTGAAAAACAAGAAGAAATTTTAACGTTCTTAAATTTATGTCAAAATAGTTGGAAAGATTTTTATGTAAGTATTGCGATGAATGATTCTAGTTTTCATCGACAACGCAATCAATACCTAAAAAATGTTTGTCAGAAACAATTTAAAACTGTCGCTCTATCACGTATTTACTATCAAAACAAAGAAGACGTAGAAAACTTAAAAGTATTACGTGCTATTTCACAACAAACATTCTTATCTGATCATACTTTGGATGTAAGCTATAATCGTTATTTCCGTTCTATTCCAGAAATGCAAGAACTTTATGATCAAGAAGACTTAGATGCCACAGATGAAATATGTCAAATGTGTAATGTACAAATGGCCTTTAGTAAAAATACATTACCTGTATTTAAAAATAAATATAACGTGGATTCTAAAACACTATTAACGAATTTATGTAAAACGGGATTAAAGAAACGACTACAAAATCAGTTAAAACCAGAATATGTGAATCGTCTTCAATACGAATTACATGTCATTAATTCTATGGGCTTTACCGATTACTTTTTAATTGTATGGGACTTTATTCG
>JAQYFP010000042.1 GCA_028723085.1 Erysipelotrichaceae bacterium
TATAGAATAACTCTATTAACGAGCCAGTAAACTGTTTTTTTATTTTAAAGTTTCTATTTCGATCATATTCAGCTACTTTTACCGTAACATCCGATTGATCTGATAAAATAAAAGCAAGATTAGTATATTTATCTTTACTATTTAAAAGTCCAATCATTTGCTTTTCTTATGCTTCTTCCAACTCTTTTATATACACCAGCTGGCTTAGGTCCTTTTTCACGTAAATAATATGGCTTATCTTTCCCTTCTTTTATTTCAATCACCAAGACACCGTCATCATTAAAATAGTATTTTATTAAATGTGAAGGTAAAGGATAAATTGTATCTTGTAGCCAATTCGCAATCTTAGTATCAATAAAATCTTGATCTAATTTTAAAAAAGGTTCATATATATTCCCGTCATCTTCAACACCAATAATTATTTTTCCATCCATAGTATTTAAAAAAGCTACAATTTCACATTTAACAACATCTGTTAATTCTCTTTTTAATTCTACATTAACTGTTTCCTTATACTTAAAAGACTCCTTTTATTTGGTCATATATATAATAATATTATATATCAAAGACCATTTAAATTAAATTGGTGATATGCGATATCTATATAAAAATCATAGGCTTTTCACCTATGACTTATTGCCTTTATTCCTCTAATAACCAATCTATCGCATTCACAACTTCTATTCCATCATAATTACCTAGTGTAAACTTATCCAATGTCAAAACTATTTTACGATAGTTGTCTTTGATAGATTTCAATGGAGCAAGTTCTCTATCAAATGTTGTTTGATCCATCATATTTGCTGTTACTTGAAAATAATTAATTTCATCATTTTTCTGTGCGACAAAATCAATTTCAGATGTATCTGTTTTTCCTACACAAACTCTGTAGCCTCTTCGAAGCAGTTCAAAATAAACTATATTTTCTAGCGAAAATCCTAAGTCATATCTTTCTTTAGGTAACATATAATTTCTTAATCCTAAATCAACGATATACCATTTATTTAATGTTTTTAAAATCTTTTTCCCTGAAATATCAAATCGTTCTACCGGATAAAAAATAAACGCCTCCTGTAAAGCTTCCATATAATCATCAACCGTTGATGCTGACACTTTTCTACCACTTGAAGTTAGATACCCTGTTACATTCTTAACCGATATAATACTACCAACTGTACTTGCCAAATACCTCGCAATTGTTTTCAATAAAACAATATTAGTAATTTTCCTTTTGTTTGGATCTAAATATTTTTTATTTTCTCTTTCTTCTATGTCTTTTACAATGACCGTATTATAAATCCCTTCTAAATACATATTCAATTGTTCGTCATTTAATGGCATATTCATCAAATAAGGAAAACCACCATATTTTAAATACTCATTGAAAGCTTCTTCTTTGTTTCCACTTTTTACTTCATAAAATTCTTTAAACGATAAAGGAAGCATAGATATTTCAACATAACGCCCAGATAACAAAGTAGATAAATCAGAAGAAAGCATATATGCATTTGATCCCGTGATATAAACATCTACATTATTTTTAATATATAAACTATCAACTGCTTTTTCAAAACTAGGAACTTTTTGAATTTCATCTAAGAATATATACATTTTTTTATCAGGAATCATCTTATTTTCTACATATTCATATAATGCTCTATAATCTAACAACTCTTCAAATTTTAAATCTTCAAAATTAATTGAAATAATTTGTTCCTCCATCACATTATTATCTCTTAAATAATCTTGATATTGTTTCAATAAAGTTGACTTACCACATCTTCTGATTCCAGTTACAACTTTAATAACATCGTGATCTTTCCAAGAAATAAGTTTGTTTAAGTATTTTTTTCGAATAATCATGAAGAATCACCTCACCTAGAATATACCAAAATCCAAGTATTGTATCAATAAAAATCCCGATTTCGGTATTTTATTCTTATTTTTAAGAGTTTGTTCCGATTTCGGATTTTTATCAATAAAAAAAGAAGAACAAAATATTCATGTTCTTCTTGGTATACTTCATTTCTTTTTAATCCCGCCGATAATAATAAGTTGATCTTCCTCCGCCAACTTTTGCGATTCTTCCTTCGTCACATAATTTTTTTAGACTACTTTCAACAGAGGCTTTACTGATTTCAGGACAAAGTTCCATAATATCACTCTTAGTAAATGTACCTATTTTGGAATAAACTGCTTTTTCAACCATTTCTTTGGATGTTACTTTATTGCCAACTATATTCACTCTTTCTTCAAAATCACGATAGGCCGCAAGTATTACACCTAACATATATTTAATAAAAGGTGTATCATCATTCGCATTTTCATGCCAATTTTCGCTTGATTTTGACAAAGCATCATAATATTCTTCCTTCGTGATTTCGATTTTCTTTTCTATCGAGATATATTTACCTACAACATATCCACTTTTATATAAAAGTAGAGTTGTCAATAATCGGCTCATTCTTCCATTTCCATCATTAAATGGATGAATGCACAAAAAATCATGAATGAATATTGGTATTGCGATTAATGGTTCAATATTGTATCGTTCAATTGCTTTATTGTATTCATCACACAATCTCTCAACAGCATATGGTGTTTCAAATGGTTCTAAGGGTTTGAAGATGCAAACAATCTTCCCATCTGGATATTTGGCATCGATTTCGTTAGAAACATCTTTATATTTTCCAGCGAAACTTTGATTTGAAAAACTATACAACATTTTATGAAGTTGAAGAATATAATTTGATCGAATTGGCACATATTCATAACTTTCATGTATGATATTTAATACATTTCTATAACCAATAATTTCTTCTTCACTGCGATTTCTAGGATTCACTTTTTCATTCATTAACGCATTAAGTCTTGCATTGGTAGTACGAATTCCTTCAATCGCATTGGAACTTTCTGTACTTTGTCTTTTAGCTATCTCAACTAATTTTTCTAGTTCATCCGGCTTTTGTTGCAGATACAATTGTTGCCTACCTTTATATTCATGAATTTGGGCAATATAGCTTATTATTTCGTGATCAAATTTTCTTTCAACTAATTTTGAATAATCAAACCATTTCATATAATTAATCTCCAATCTATTTACATCATAAACCATTCAGCATAATTAATCACCTAATTTCATTTATATTTTAGGAGATTAATTATACAATTAGGAGATTAAAAAAATGCTCTGATTCACTTCCTAAGTGAAATTCAGAGCATTTTAAAATTATTACTTCATATGTTTTTTGGCAAAGTTCCAAGAATCACGACACATATCATCCAATGTTCTTGTAGCAACCCATCCTAGTTCTTCTTTAGCACGAGTCGGATTGGCATAACAAGTTGCGATATCTCCCGCTCTTCTATCTTTAATGACATATGGGATTTTAATATTGTTGACACGCTCAAAGGCATCATGGATTTCCATTACGGAATATCCTTTTCCTGTTCCCAAGTTACAAATATGTACACCTGGTTTCGCGTATTTTTCAATAGCCAATACATGTCCTTTCGCTAAATCCACAACATGGATATAATCTCTTACACCAGTTCCATCTTTAGTTGGATAGTCATTGCCAAAAATACCTAATTCTTTAAGTTCACCGGTTGCGACTTTCATAATATATGGCATCAAGTTATTCGGAATTCCTTTCGGATCTTCTCCTATTAAACCAGTTTCATGGGCTCCAATGGGATTAAAATAACGAAGCAATGTGACACTCATTTGAGGACACGCTTTTTGTACATCCGTTAAAATTCTTTCCATCATAGCTTTGGTTGCCCCATAAGGATTGGTTGTTTCTTTTAAAGGACAATCCTCTGTTAAAGGTACAATGTCAGGATCTCCATATACCGTTGCACTCGATGAAAAGACAATATTGTTTACACCATATTGTTTCATAAACTTGGCAATTACTAAAGTTGACATCAAGTTATTGGTATAATATTCAATTGGTTTTTGAACGGATTCTCCAACGGCTTTAAACGCAGCACAATGAATAATCGCATCTAATTAATTTTCCTTAAAAACTTGTTCCGTTTTATCTTCATCTAAAACATTATGACAATAAAACTTAACACTTTTTCCTGTAATTTCTTTAATACTATCTAATACATCAGGTTTAGAATTTGAAAAGTCATCAATCACAACAACATCATGACCCGCTTGAATAAGTTCAACACAAATATGACTTCCAATATAACCTGTTCCACCTGTTACTAATACTTTCACATATACCTCTTTAATCGATGACTTTACATCCACCGTATTTTCTAACCTTTAATACATGACAAGAACCTTCACCAAATACATTTTCAATTTGTTCTTTATACGTCTGTACAAAATCATTTTCGACAAAAGCTTGAATTGTTCCGGCAAAACCACCACCATGAACACGACATACGCCATGATTTTGAAGAATGTGTTCACTCATCGCCAAGGCAATGGAAACAGCTTGGTTTTGTGGATCCGATCGCCAAGGCAATGGAAACAGCTTGGTTTTGTGGATCCGATGACGCATAAACATTTTGTAGGAAACGATAACTTGAATTTCCTGATTCTTGAATTAAGTGTTTAAATTCATCAAAGTCATCTTGATTCAACACTTCAATAATTTTAGAAACACGCTCATTTTCATTAAAAAAATGAATGGCTCTTAATACTGCTCGATCTTGACATGCTTTTCTTACCTTGGAAACATTGTTAAAGAATTCATCTGGATTAACATCACGTAAGTATTCTTTTCCAAAGAAGTTGGCAACTTTTTTCATTTCTGCTGGTACAGCAGCATATTCATCTGTTAAATCGGCATGATTTCCTTTGGTATCCACAATACACAAAGAATGATTATATTTCGCAAAATCAACGTTTATCGGATTGATTATTGGTTTTGATGGATTATTAAAATCAATGGAAATTAAGCCACCAATGGCACAAGCACATTGATTCAACAATCCACATGGTTTTCCAACTATAGTCATGAAATTACAATCTCATCTCTTTGTGATTATTTTTATTGTTCGAAAGCGACACTTATTAATACATTCAAGAAAAGATATAATCAAACAGTTCATCAATATTTATTGAATTATCGTCTTGAAAAAGCTAAAGAACAATTAAAAATTCAATCTTTGTCGATATCTCAGATTGCTTATAATTGCGGATTTAATGATGCGAATTATTTTTCCAAGGCATTTAAGAAAAAATATGGTGTAAGTCCATCAATGATAAAAAATAAAAAAACGTCTAGATAAATCCAGACGAATTTCAGTTATATTATTTAATTTTCACCATTAATCACATCATCTACATATTCATTCAATACATTGATGTAAGCATCTATTTTATCTATTAAAATATCATCTTTTAAATCTGAAGCAGGTAATAAAGATAATCCAATGTATCTAAAGTTTCCGATTAAACCTTTAGCCGCAATACCATCTTTTTTCCCTGTTTCTTCATTAATGAATTCAGTAAAAATAGTAAGTACTTTAGGAGGACTTTTATAAAACTGATATCTAGGTAAACCTTGAGGTAGTTCTAATAGATGAACATCTTCAAATGTAAAATCTCTTTCTAAGTAATAGTTAATTAAAAATAGTTCTTTATCATTTAAATGACCATCTAAATTGGCTACATAAAATAAATAATCTTGTAGATCATTCATATAGATATCTGTTAGAGATAGTTTTTTATTCGCTGGTTGAAGTTGTTCTAAAAGATAATAAATGTTATCTATTTTTTCTTTAGCTTTTCTATTAAAATCATCAATTTCAAATTCATCGTATTCTTCCGCTTCTAATTCAATTTTCTTATTTATCCATTTATTCAATTCTTCTAAATAATCACTTTTATCAAAATAAAGAAATGGATCTACTCCATATTCATCATATGGATCAAATTCTTCTTGTCATGACTTTTGTTCTTTAGCCTGTTCAATGTCTTCTTTATAATCTTCTACGCAATCATAAATAAAAGGTTCAATGTGACTGAATTCATCTAGAAAATCATATGTTTCTTTCCATTGTTCTTTTAAAGCATAGACATAATCGTTTTCATTATCGAATTCATAAGGATTCACATCAAATTCATCTTCACTATCATATTTATCTTTCCAAGTTTTTTTATTTTGGTATTCTTCAATCGCTAATTCATAAGAATCAAAATCAATGTAATCAGAAACATCAACGTAATCATCAAATTCATTGTCAGGATCTACTTCGTATTTCCATTCTTCTTGTAGCGCCGATAAATAATCTTCTAAAGTATCATAATCATATTGGTTCACATTAAAACGTTGACCAGGATTGTATTCATCGGCCCATTCATCTTGTTGCATCATCTCAACAATGGCATATCCTAATAATGACTTTCTCATGTTTTCCTCCTATTTTCGGTTTGTTTCTATCCATTTAACGGCAAAATCAACGAGTTCTCTTTGTTTCATAAGTGCCATACTTCCATTTCCCAAAGAAACTCTATTTACAGAACATTCTTTTTCAAATGCTTCTCCAATCAAATTGAAATCTTCACCATCAACATAAAGAGTTTCGTATTCTTTCCATACACGTTGACCATTTTCCATAATGGCACTATGTTCTATAGTATTATGTTTTCCTGGGTATTGTGCTTTTACATCCGCTAGATGAAGTGAAGTGTTTTTATCATATCCCACTCCAATTAATAGAACATAACCATCTAATTCATATAATTTTCCAATTGGAGAACCATCACCAAAAATATTAAAAAGATCATGATTACTCGTTAAGTATTCAGCATATTTTCCTTTTGCGGCAACGGAACGAGCCGGATGATTACTTCTTAGTGTTCCTGGCCATTTACGAAACATCTCTGCAACAGCTCCCATGGTATTGGTTGGAGTAATATTTGGATCATAAGCAGGCCAGTTATCACGTATGATTGGCCACCATTCTTTTGGTTCGGTCCAATGCACTCCTGTATCTGGATCAAGGTTTTTCCATGACTGTGTTGGCATCATAATAGTTCCATTCGTTCCTACACTATCTAAAAGAGCTTCAATGATAATTTGAGCACCACCACAAACATATCCTAAACTACTTAAGGAAGCATGAACCATAATGGTTTGACCTTTAGATACTCCTACTTTTTCTAAAGCATCTAAAACATCTTTCTTTAAAACAATTTGTCTTTCCATGATTATTACTCCTTGATTTTAAGTTCTTTTGATTAATTTAATATTACCATTATTCTTATTTTAATCATATATTCATAGAATTAAACCAATTGGCTTAGTACATATTTAATATATTTTAATTAAATTATACTATTTATGACATCATTATCGCCTTTATTATTTTCGATTATTTTTTTCACAATCATTTAAAATTTATTAACCAATTTGCCAAATTGATAACCCTTATACCCTCTACGTAATAATTCAATACAAACGATATTCTCATAACATCTTCCATAATTCATATTTCTGCTTCCTAATTTCAATAATTTATCATTTTTGGGAAATAGAAAAAATCACTAAAATAAGGCATCCAACTAAGGATGCCTTTAAACCACTTGATACTATTCTGTTACTCGAATTCGATTGTATTATTTTCCAAATAGTCGAAAACATGCCCTTTTTGGCACTTATTTACAGGTGCAATTCCATGGAATATCCCCTGCTTCTCATGCGTCTACAAAAAATGTTTTCAAAAATGTTTTCACGGAAGATAGATT
>JAQYFP010000043.1 GCA_028723085.1 Erysipelotrichaceae bacterium
TGCAATTGTAGAATATATAGATTATTATAATAATCAAAGAATAGTAACAAAATTAAAAGGATTAACTCCTGCACAATACAGAAGCCAATCCTTAGCATCAGCTTAAAAATTAATTTGTCCAAATTATTGGGTTCGGTTCATCACTTATGCTTTAATATGATATATTCAATTCTTGCCGGTGCCATTAAACGAGCTTGTATATTTGTACATCCAACGCCTGTTGAAATCAAATAATTAAAAGGAAGATTTTCAATGTTGGAACGATTTAGTTTAGTGGCCCCTTTTACATCTTTATAACCACCTTTAATAGGAACCGTGACCTGGGTACCATGACTATGTCCAGCTAATGCATAGTTGATGGCCTGACTTGTACAATCAAGTAATAAATCCGGTTGATGCACCATTAATAAAGTATATAACTGAGAACTTGCGTTTTGATTAATAAAATCCACATTATCAGTTAAACCCATTAACTGAATACCACTTGCCGAACCATTTGTGATTTTTGTATAGGAATTCGATAACACTTCTATTTGGGATTGAGAATAAATCTGGGAAACTACAGAATTATTTAAATCTTTTTCACCATATACCGCAAATTTACCTAAAGGACATTCCAATTCATTGAATTCAGAAACAATAAATTGGATTTGATCTTCATTTATTTGATAACCCTCTTCAATTAAATCTCCACCAAATAACAATACATCTGGATTTAAGCTTTTTATTTTATTAAAAATCTTTTTTGTTTGTTTCTCTTTTTGAAATTCACCGAATTGTAAATCAGTGAAATATACCAAAGTAACATCATTCATAGTTTCAGGAATTTGTTCACTTTTTAAAGTTGTATAATTGACTTCTATTTGATAAGGATTGACTTTAAAAGCACGATAAATCGTTGTATTAAGTCCAATTGAAATCATAAGCATTAAACAAACAAGAGCAATTAAGTGTTTATGACGTGTCATATCTTTCTCCTTATTTGTTCATTGTATCATAAAAAAGCCCCAAGTGGGGCTTAAGTTATATTAGCTCTTTTTACGACGATAGTTTTTACGAGCTGCTTGTAATTCTTCCATTGTTTGTTTGGAATTAATGATAACCGGAATTACAATTGGATTTCGATTTGTTTTTTGATATAAAAACGGTTCTAAAGTAGAACGAACACAGTTCTTAATTTCTGAGAAAGTAATTTTGTCTTTCATTCTTTCTTGTAAAGAATTATAGACAATGTATTCAGCTTCTTTAATTAAAGACTGCGAATCTTTGATGAACACAAATCCACGCGAAACAATAACAGGTTTCATTAAGATTTTATTTACTTTTGAATCAATGGCAATAACTACGGCAACTAAACCATTGTCAGCTAAGATACGACGATCTTTTAAAACAGCAGTAAACAAACCAGAGATGTCGTTTCCATCAACGTAAATATCATCACCTTGATATCGCCAATTGCTTTGAATGACTTCATGGTTTCGTAAAATCAAGATATCTCCATTAGCACAAACAAAAATATTGTCTTCAGGAATTCCTACTTCCATAGCTGTTCTTTTGTGCAACATCAACATCTTAAATTCTCCATGGATTGGCATAAAGTACCGTGGACGAATTAAATGAAGCATTAATTTTTGTTCTTCTTTCGATGCATGTCCTGTTGTATGTAAGTTATTTAAAACAGATTTAGTTAATACAGTAGCTCCTGAACGGAAAAGCTTATCGATAACTTTATTAACACTAGCAGCATTTCCAGGAATTGGATTACTTGAAAAGACAATTGTATCTCCTGGTTTTAAGTGAATGAAGCGATGTGTTCCATTGGCAATACGTGATAGAGCCGCCAATGGTTCTCCTTGTGATCCTGTACAAATAATACAAATTTTATTGTCAGGTGTATGAGCTAAATCCTCAGGAGAAAGTAAGTCGCTGTTTTTGATGTGGATGGTACCCATTTTACGACCAATATCAAGAATATTTTCCATACTACGACCAAAAACAATTACTTTTCGACCATTCTTAATAGCTGCATCAATAATCTGTGATAAACGATGAACGTTACTTGCGAAAGTCGCAATAATTAAACGTTGTTTTGTCTTTCTGAATATATCATTGATTTCATTGGCAACTTTTGTTTCGGAAATTGAAAATTCTTCGACTGATGAATTCGTTGAATCCGATAATAATAAATCTGGATTTAAAGCACCGATATATGCCATTTTTTGATAATTTGCGTTGGTTCCTACAGGAGTTAAATCAAATTTAAAATCACCTGTATGAACAATTGATCCATTTGGAGTTGTAACAAGGACACCCAAAGAATCAGGAATAGAGTGAATTGTATTGAAAAAACCAAGAGAGAAATATTTTGTTTTGATACTTGAATCTTCATTGATTTCTATAACCTTTGTATTTTCTAAACCTTTATATTCACTTAATTTTTTATGGATTAAAGCCTTGGCAAAGCGAGGCGCATAAATCGCATCAATTTTTACTTGTTGAAGAAGGAAAGGAATTCCTCCGATATGGTCTTCATGACCATGGGTAATCACAAGAATCTTGTGTTTTTTATTCATTCGAATTAAGTGATGATAATCAGGAATAACATAGTCAATTCCTAATAAATCATCGCCCGGGAAAAGAACACCACAGTCAATTATGCATATTTCATTTTCATGTTCGATGCAATACATGTTCTTTCCAACTTCACCCAAACCACCTAAAGCATAAATGAGTGTATCGCCTTTTTGGGTGTTATTATTTTTTACGGGCAAAGATTTTTTTGCGCTTTGATTATTTGTTTTTTGCGGCATATAGACTCTCTTTCTAAAATTAAAAGACAGAAATTAGATAACTTCTGCCTCTTCGTCTTCTTTCCATGGATTTTCTTTGTCGATTCGATCATAGAATAATACACCAGATAGATGATCAATTTCATGTTGTAATGCGATGGCAAAATAACCTTCTGCTGAAATCACAACGTTTTTGTCTCGAATCAAGTCGTAACCACGTACTTTAATACGTGCATGTCTAAATACATGACCAGGATGATCCTCTTTTACCGATAAACAACCTTCTCCTGCATCCAAATATCCAATTTGTGTGGATTCTGATATTATTTTTGGATTTGCCAAAGCAACTTCATCCACACCATCTTCATATGGAATTACCACTGCAATTAATTGTTTTGGAATTCCTAATTGAATGGCAGCAATTCCAACCGCAGCTTGAAGTCCTTCTTTCTCGGCAATTTCAGGATCTTGAGAATCTCTGACATATGTTAACATGCTGGACAGTAGTTCCTTGTCCTCGTCATTTAATGGTAATGAAACCAATTCGCTTTTTTGTCGAATTCTGGGATCACTATCCAAAATTATATTACTACTTGTAATTTTCATAGCTTTTTCCCTCCTTCATATAATATATTGTTTTTTGAAAATTTACAAGTCATTCGTTTTATGGAATGAAATATGCTAAAATATCAGCATGACCAAAAAGAAAAGAAAAATTCATTTATTAAAAGAAAACAGTGACACAATGATTAATTTAATGCTGATTATTTTAATTATATGTGGAACACTTATGATTATTTCAACCAATGTAGGACAAACAACGCAAAATTCTAAAGTTGTATTAACTACTTTGATTAAACAAATCATTATAATTGTAATTTCATATATATGTATGATTGGTGCCAATAAATTTACGGTATTTCGATATAAATCGATATTTCAAGTGGGTGCTTGTCTAGCTATGATATGTTTATTGTTTGTACCATTTTTATTTCCAGCTGTTAATGGAGCAAAATCATGGATTTTATTAGGACCTTTTTCAATACAACCATCTGAATTTGCCAAGCCCTTTATTGTAGTTGCCATTGCCTATGCCGTAAAAAACTATCAAGCACAGCGTCGAAAAGAAAAACAAACAAAGCCATTTCATAAAGCCTATCGAGGTGTTTTAGTTTTAATAATCGCAGTATTTGCGATTGTTATGGTTCAAAAAGATACCGGAACAGCTATTATTATTTTGATGATTGCCTTTGTTTGTTTGATTGTTCCTCAATTTGAAGAACATAGAACCGTCATAAAAAATCTTAAAAGACTATTCATGGCTGGTTGTATTGGGATTTTGGTGTTATTTTGTTTTACTGACATTGGTATTAAATTTATTGAAAAAACACCTTTTTCACATATTGCCGTGCGCTTTGAGAATATGAAAAACCCTTATGATGATGTTTATGATGAAGGATATCAACCCGCCAATGCCTTATATGGAATTGCCAATTCCAATATAACAGGACGAGGAATTGGAAACTCAGATCGTAAATACGGGTATTTAACACAAGCGGATAATGACTATATTTTTGCGGTTTTAATTGAGGAAACAGGAATATTTGGATTAGCTATATTAGTTGGATGTTATGGTACATTAATCTATAGATTGTTTTACTATGCACGAAAAGCTAAAAAAATAGAACATAAAATTGTATTTATGGGAAATATCACTTATTTATTTATGCATTTTTTCTTAAACGTTGGAGGCGTGACATGTTTAATTCCTATGACAGGAGTTCCATTATTGTTCATTAGTAGTGGAGGCTCTTCTCTCATGGCAATTATGGCGATGTTTGGCGTTTCACAAAGATGCATTAGTGACATGCATAATGAAGGAGGAAATTAAATGAGTATCGCAGCATTTTGTGGTAGTTTTGATCCTATCACAAAGGGACACTTGGATATTATTGAAAGAGCAAGTAAAATGTTTGAGGAAGTATATGTATTTATTCTTTCCAATTCAAATAAAAATAGTTATTTTTCATTTGAACAAAGAATGCATTGGCTAGAACAAGCTTGTGCACACCTTGAAAACGTACACTGTCAAGTACAAGAAGGATTAAGTGTAGAAGCATGTAAAAGTGTAAATGCAACGGTTTTAGTACGTGGAATACGAAATACAGTTGATTTCGAATATGAAAAAAACATCGCAAGTATGAATTTATTATTAGATGAATCCATTGAAACAATTTGTTTGTTTACACGCGATGAATATGCACATTGTTCCAGTTCAAATGTAAAAGAATTATTAAAATATGGGAAAGATATTTCACGTTTAGTTCCTGAATGTGTCGCAAAGGAGATTAGTAAATGAAAACTTTTTTAGAATGGATGGATAACAATCATTATCCACATAATGACGATAAATTATATATTGAAGCATGTACGCATTCTTCATATGCCAATGAACACCATAAAGAAGGAAGTGACAACGAACGCCTTGAATTTATGGGAGATGCGGTATTACAAATTTGGAGTGCTTATCAATTATTTGAAATGAAACCAAAACTAAGAGAAGGAACTATGACAACGCTTCGATCTCAAACTGTTTGTGAAGCAACCCTAGCTAAGCTAAATAAACAATTAGGATGGTATGAATATTTGCGCTTAGGAATTGGAGAAGAAAAAACGGGAGGAAGAAGTCGTGTAAGTTTATTAGCCGATCAATTTGAAGCTTGCATTGGTGCTATTTATATTGATCAAGGCTATGATTTAGTGAATGAAATTCTTACTAAATATATGAAACCATTAATTGGAACTGTTAAAGATGAAGAAGTAACAGATTATAAAACACACCTTCAAGAAGTGATTCAAGCCGATAGTCGTAAAACAATTCAATATAAATTATTAGAAGAAACTGGTCCTAGTAATGCGCCTGTTTTTACTATGGGCGTTTATTTAGATGATATTTTATTAGGTAAAGGTACAAGTACAACGAAAAAGAAAGCAGAACAAAAGGCAGCTAAAAATGCATTTGAAAAAATGGCAAAATAGAGAGGATTTTTAACATGAGTGTATGGAATACATTACAGACAGTTTTATCAGATGATTTAAAACAATATCTAGATGAAGCTTCTTTTGTTGAAAATCCAAAATATCATTCTCTGAAAAAAGTACTAGATTTATATATTCAAGTAAATGATGTTTTACCTTTTGAGGTATATGAACAAATTGTTCATCAATTAAAAATTCATTTTCAAGTGCATGTGAATCTACAAATTAAAGCCAAAAACGCATCTATTTCTGTTGATGAGCTTTATTTGTATGTGGAAAAGATAATTGAAACCAATGCCTCACTTCGACCATTCCGGTTTTTACATCCATATCTTGAAAATGAAATTGCTTGTTTTTCAACAAAAGATGATCAAAGACTGTCTCTTTTAAATAAAGGATTACCTGATTTAATTAAAGAATTAAAACAATTTGGGATTGAAATGGAATTGAAGTGTCAATATGTCAATGATGATGAAGACATTGAAACAAATATAGTAGATTTACCAGAAAAGCCAAAAGAAGAACCTAAAAAAACATACGCAAGAGAAACAAAAGTAGAAGTAAAAATTGGAGAACTACAAGTTGGAATGCGTAGTGTTGTATTTGAAGGCCATGTTTTTTCAATCGAAACGAAAGTATTAAAAAGTAAAAAAACACTTCAACAAATATATATAAGTGACTACGAAGATGCGATTATTGCTAAGCGTTTTGAATCAGCTCGTTGTCCACTTGAAGAAATAGAAGCCTTAAAAAATGGGCAATTTGTACGTATTACAGGAGATGTCATTTATGATACTTTCTTGAAATGTGATACGGTTATGATTAATAAATTAGAACCAGTAACACCTACTAAAAGAGTGGATACGGCTTTAGAAAAAAGATGTGAATGGCATATTCATTCAACGTTCTCGGAAATGGATGGAGTATGCGCAGTTGAAGAATATATTCAAACTGCTTATGACTGGGGAATGGATGCGATTGGAATTTGTGATCACCAAGTCGTACAAGCCTTTCCTATGGCGCAACATAAAGTAGAAGCTTTAAACAAGAAAAATCCGAATCGTCCTTTTAAGATGATGTATGGATGTGAAATGTTGATGGTAGATCCAGAATATAAAATTGTCTACAACAACAATCATGCACGCTTAGAAGATGCGACATTTGTGGTATTTGACTTAGAAACAACGGGATTGTCGCAAAGATTAGACAAAATTATTGAATTCGGGGCTGTTAAGATGCAGCATCGTGAAGTGATTGAAACAAAACAAGTATTCATTAATCCTAAGCGAACAATTCCAGCTAATATTTCTAATTTAACGAACATTCATCAAAGCGATGTAGATAAAGCACAACCTATTGAAGTTGTCTTACCAGAATTATTAGATTTCATTGGAGATGCGATATTAGTAGCCCATAATGCGACATTTGACGTAGGATTTATGAATGCAGCTTGTCGTGATTGTGGATATGATGAAATTACCAATCCTGTTATCGATACATTGCCATTGGCATATGCTTTATTAGATACAAAACGATATAACTTAGGAGCTGTTTGTCGTCATTATGGCGTTGGATATGATGGCGAAGGAGCACACCGCGCGGATTATGATGCTAGAGTTTTATCACAAGTTCTTTGTCACATGATGAATGATGTGGGAACCGATGCGACTTTAGATACTATTCAAGCACTTCAAAAAGAAGATAGTTTTAAAAAGGTTCGTCCAAGTCATGTAACGGTTTATGCGAAAAATAAAGATGGACTAAAAGAATTATTTGAATTAATTACACTTTCTCATACTGAATATTTAGCTTATAGTTCCACAAGCTCAGAGCCACGTATACCAAGAGAAGAAATTGAAAAGAAACGTAAAAATGGCAATTTATTGATTGGATCCGCTTGTCAAAATGGAGAAATCTTCGAATTAGCGCATACGCGAAGTGAAAAAGATTTAAAACAGGCGATGGCTTTTTATGATTATATTGAAATTCAACCACTAGCTTGTTACAAGAATTTATTGGATCGTAAATCAATTAATAGTGTATCGGATTTAAAACAAATTTTAACGTTTATTATTGATGCAGCTAAACAATTAGGAAAAATGGTTATTGCCTCGAGTGATGCACACTATGTTCATCCATATCAAAAACGAGTAAGAGATATTTATATCAATGCCAAAGCAATTGGAAACTCGAGACATCCGCTTTATATTTATAATGATGTTCGGCGAAGAGCAACCTCAGCGCCAGATCAACATTTATTGACAACCAATGAAATGTTGGATGCCTTTGATTGGTTGGATTCTGATTTAGCTTATGAAATTGTTGTTCGTAATCCAAATAAACTAAAAGAACAAATCGAACCGGTTTATCCAATTAAAGATAAACTATATCCACCTGATATTGAAGGATCCGATCAAAAGCTACGAGACATTTGTTATGAAACAGCCCATAAAGTATATGGAGAACAATTACCAGAAATTGTAGATGCTCGTTTAAAAAGGGAATTAGATAGTATCATTGGACATGGATACTATGTTGTATATTATATTTCCCATCTACTTGTTAAGAAAAGTAATGAAGATGGATATCTAGTTGGATCTCGTGGATCTGTTGGTTCAAGCTTTGTGGCTACGATGTCAGGAATTACAGAAGTAAATCCATTAAAACCACATTATGTATGTAAAAAATGTCAACACTATGAATTCTTTGAAGGAGAAGACGAAGAAGCTAAGTCTGGATTCGATTTACCTGATAAAATTTGTCCTGTTTGTGGTTCGGTAATGCGAGGAGATGGACAAGACATTCCATTTGAAACGTTCTTGGGATTTGAAGGGGATAAAGTACCTGATATTGATTTGAATTTCTCAGGAGACTATCAACCCAAAGCCCATGCCTATACCAAAGAAGTATTTGGAGAAGACCATGTGTTTAGAGCCGGAACCGTAGGAACGGTGCAAGAAAAAACAGCCTATGGATATGTCAAAGGCTATGAAGAAGAAATGGGACTTGAACAAGGATTCAGCGAAGCGAAACGTGTTGACTTAGCTAAGTGCTGTGAAGGTGTTAAACGTACCACAGGTCAACATCCAGGAGGAATTGTCGTTGTTCCATTAGATATGGATGTTCATGATTTTACACCGGTTCAATATCCAGCTAACAATCCTAATGCGGAATGGAAAACAACGCACTTTGACTTCCATCAAATTCATGATAATATCTTGAAATTTGATATTTTAGGTCATGTTGACCCTACGGCGATGAAGATGATGGAACGAATTTCAGGAATTGATGTAAAAACAATTCCGATGAACGATAAGGCAACCATGTCTATTTTCTCAAGTACCGATGCTTTGAATATCGATACAACACATTATAACCAAGTAACAGGAGCAGCTGGATTACCTGAATTTGGTACACCATTTGTTCGTGGTATTTTGGAAATGACAAAACCAACGACATTTGCTGAACTTGTTACTATTTCAGGTTTATCACATGGTACCGATGTATGGCTTGGAAATGCGAAAGACTTAATTGACAATGGTACTTGTAAATTGAATGAAGTTATTGGATGTCGTGACGATATCATGGTTGACTTAATTGGCTATGGCTTACCATCAAAAATGTCGTTTACAATCATGGAAAGTGTTCGTAAAGGAAAAGGATTAAAGCCAGAGTGGATTGAAGAAATGAAAAAACACAATGTTCCCGACTGGTACATTGATTCATGTCAAAAAATTAAGTACATGTTCCCTAAAGCGCATGCTGTTGCCTATGTTATGATGGCCGTGAGAATCGCATGGTTTAAAGTTCATATGCCATTAGTATATTATTGCCAGTATTTTAGTATTCGTTGTGATTCATATGACATAAAAACAATGATTGCTGGAGAAGAAGCAATTCGTCAAAGGATGACGGATATAAAACGAGCACGCGAAGATAAAACACAAAGTGTCAGTGATAAAGAAAATGCGATTTATGATGTATTAGAATTAGCTCTTGAAATGACACTACGTGGATATCATTTCTCAAATATTTCGATAAATCGTTCAGCGGCTAATGAATTTATCTTAGATCCAGATGATGATAAGGCAATTATTCCACCTTTTACATCACTCGATGGACTAGGAGACAACGTAGGTAAATCGGTTGTAGCAGCTAGAGAAGATCGTCCTTTCTTATCAAAAGAAGATGTTTTAAAGAGAACACAATTATCTAAAACGTTATTGGATCGTTTAGATCAAATGGGTGCTTTAGAAGGATTGGATGAAGAAAATCAAATGACATTATTCTAAAATAGGAGCGTAATTAACTACGCTCCTTTAAATATGTTATTAAGTTTTGTTCGTCATTAAAAGGCATTTGACAATCTCCCATATGAATATGAGGCTTTGTTTTACCATGATAATCAGAGCCAGCACTCATAACTAAATTATGGGCAAGGGCTTTATTTCGATAATATTCAATTTGTTCAAAAGAATGATAAGAACTATAAACTTCCAATCCATCAATTCCCAAAGAAATAATATCTTCTAATAATTGATCATCTTCTTTAACGTTATTACCAGGATGAGCAAGGGAAATAAAAGCGTTCTGACTTCTAAATATTTGGATGATTTCTTCCATAGACATAAATTCAATTGGTGAATACGCTATTTTTCCTTTAGCACAGTATTCCCAGAAAAAATCAACATAAGGGGAAACACCATGTTTTTTACCAGGACGGAATTCTAATAAATATGGATTGTCATCATTTTCTGGCATTGATAAAGCAACCTCACAAACAGATTCTGCTTCGTAAATACCATTCGGACGCAATTCTTTCAATTTATCCATATCGATTTTAATTCCCATTTCATTTTGAATGATTTCCAATCTTTTCAAACCAGCTTTTTTCTCCATTTCAGAAACGTTATTACGAATGGTGTCCCAAACAGGATGAAAAGGATCAATAAAGTAACCAAGAATATGGAAATCTTTATCATGAAAACTACAATCTACTTCAATAGCTGGAATCACATTTACATCAGTATTTTTAATATCACGATAAGCTAATGTAGAATTGTGATCAGCAATGGCAATGGTATGAATATGAGATTCATGAGCAATGGCTAATAATTCATCAACTGTTTTTTCACCATCAAGACTATAGATAGAATGCATATGTAAATCAATTGAATTCATGGGTTCCTCCTAATATGCAGTTAGATCATCAGGGAAAGTAATTTGTGATAATGAATTTATTTGGTCAATATCACAGTTTAATACAATATTCACATCACTTGTATAATCAGAATAAGCCATGTAGCCATCTAATGTAAGTGATATATTTTCTAAATAATCATCTTTGATTGTAGCTTGTACACTACACTTTGAAATAGATAAAGTTCCCATGGAATCGATTAAAGTCGCAACTTGCTTTGGATCAAGTTCTAAATTATATGTATCTCCTTTTTTTGAACTTGAAGTAAAAAATGAAACAAGTTTATCATCGGTATAGCTTGTGAAAGGATTAAAAACAGAAATTTTACCGTCTTTTTGTAATCCGATGTTTTCAACGACGCTTTGGGATGTTGTATCTAAGTTTTTTAAATAAGTTTTACCATCTTTAATATAAAATTGTAGATAGTCTGGGATTTTGTTCTTATTGGATTCTAAGTCCATAATAGCTTTTACTTGTAAGTTGTCTTCCTGAATATAGGAAATATCAAGGGAAATGATATTTTTATCATCGGTACTATATTCTAGTGTTCCTTTGATATGGGCACTTGTTGCTTCAAGAGTAGAATCAAGAGCATCAAATACTGTTAAAATATCATTGCGATTTGTTTTAGAAGAACAACCTACTAAGCTAAACATAAGACAAAATGCAAGTATTCGTGTTAAAATCTTTTTCATAGAACAATTATATAAAGATTTCAAAGGAGTGTCAAAAGTATGATAATAGGCTATGTAAGACAAGAAAATAGAGATAAGTTTAATGATTTTAATATAAATTGGGTGGATGATCATTCTTTGAATACGAAAATGAAACTGTTAACAAAAGATGAAACAGTTGATTATACATATCCGGATTTAATTTATATTGAGGATGAAGAAAATAAAGATGACTTGATTTCTCAATTAAAAGAATGTGGAGCTAAACGATTAGTGATGAAAACGCCTACGAATCAAAATTGGACTTTAAAGAAGTTAATCACTGAAATCGAAAAAGATCATCAGTATTTTGAATTAAGAGATGAATTAATTCAACAATTGAGAGGTAGACATTCACTACAGGCAAAACAATTTTTAGATGAAATTGAAAATAAACAAGTTTCGATTCATCGTTTGCGTCAAATTCAATATAAAGTAAAAGAACATAATCTATAACCTATGTTCTTTTCTTTTTATAATAATTTAATTAAAATTGTGAATACACCTAAGATCAGTAATACAACACCCACAACACGATTTAACTTTTTGATTTCGCATTTATTAGCAAATTTACTTGAAACAATAGCACCTAATAAACAAGCTGCAACGACAATCAACATGGGAAGAGCAAAAATTTCAGCTCCCATAGAAATATGAGAAATAGTTCCTGTTAGGGCAACCGCTGACATAATTAAAGTGCTTGTACCAACGGCAATTTTTAAGTTATAGCCAAGGACTAAAGTGAAAACAGTTAACATAAGGATGCCACCACCACTTCCGGTGAATCCACATACAAAACCAATAAATAAACCTAGAAACATAGCTAAAACTGTTTTGAATTTATCTTTTATGGACTTAGATGATCCAACATCATCATTTCCTCCAGCTACGGGTTTTAAAATAAATTTAATTCCTAAGAATATCGTTGTTAACATGGAAATATAGCCTAAACCATCGGGCTGAGCTTGAGAAAATAAATAGCCAACATAACTTCCGATTACCGTTCCTGCAAAAGCCGTTAACATAACTAATAAGCCACGGCGAATATCGATGTTTTTATTTTTGTAGTATGTGTAAGCCGATAAAAGACTAGCCAAAACATCAGCAGCCAAGGCAACAGTAACGGCATTGTAGCTTTCCCATCCACATAGACTGACTAACATTGGGGTAATAACCACAGCGGCAGACAAACCGGCTAATCCTGTTACCGTTCCGGCTCCTAATCCTGCCAAAATATATACAATGTATTCCATTTTGAATGCTCCTTTCAAACAACAAAATATTTTCTTACTTTACAAAGAGTTTGACTGTTTGTCAAATTTAAAGCAAACAAATTGTTGACAAACCTGTAAATTCTGTATAATATAATAAATTGCATAATAGTCTTTGGGATTACTATGCCCAATTTACGGAAAATTTGGAATTTGAAACGGAAAGGATGGCATACATGGATAGTAAATCGTATCGAGTTGTTGCGTGTGGTAAGAAAGCTTCACGTCGAAATTATTCGAAAGTAAGTGGAAATCTTGAACTTCCTAATTTAGTTGAAATTCAAACTGATTCGTTCAAGTGGTTCACAAAACAAGGTATTAAAGAAGTTTTTGAAGAAATTTTTCCTATCGAAAACTTTGGTAAAAACATCAGACTAAACTTTTTGCAGTATCATTTTGAAAAGCCAAAATATAATGCAGAAGAATCAATGTATAGAGAGTGTAATTATGCCGCACCTTTATACGCAGACATGGAACTAGAAGTAACTGATCCTGAAACAGGAGAAGTTGTTACAAAAACAGAAGAAGTATTTTTAGGGGATTTCCCATTAATGACAGAAACAGGTACTTTCATTATTAATGGGGCAGAACGTGTTATTGTCAGTCAAATTGTTCGTTCACCAGGTGCTTATTTCGCGGATATTTATGATGAAAAAACAGGACGTCAAAATTATTCTTGTGAATTAATTCCAAGCCGTGGTACTTGGCTTGAATTCATGACTGAACAAAAGAAAACAACAAATGGTCGTATCATCAATGTTTCTATTGACCGTCGTAGAAAAGTATTGTTCTCTATTTTATTCAAAGCTATTGGTATGTCATTGAATCTAGAAATTAATGAAGATACTCATAGTACTGAACAAATGGAAACGTTCTTACATTCATTAGGACGTCAATGGTCAGATGTTGCCACTGACCCTGAAGATCGTGAATACATGAATTTATATTTATTATTGTATACTGCGTTCTTTGGAAAATATGAAGACATTGAAAATTCATTGTTAAATGACAAAGTTAAAACAACACAAGAAGCTTTATTGTCTTTCTATGAAAATCAAAGAAGTGATGAAATTCCTACATTAGATGGTTCTATTACTTTAATGCAGGCTAAATTCTTTGATCATCGTCGTTATGATTTGACAAAAGCTGGTCGTTATAAATTACGTAAGAAATTAAATGCGATTTCTCGTATGGAAGGAAATACATTGGCCCACGATATTATCGATGTTAATGGCAATGTATTTATGACAAAGGGGACAATGATTCATCGTGATGAAAGAAATATTTTACGTGATGAATTAGCTAAGGGAAATTACTGTAATGCATATCCATTCCGTGCTGAATTCCATGAAGAAGATATAGTAAGTATTCCAACTAGTTATAATGTTGGTTTAGTAGGTCGTATTTTAGCTGAAGACGTTGAATGCGACACTATGTATTTAGAACAAGGTACTGTTTTAACAAAACAAGATGTTGAATTATTAAAAGCTTCTGTTGAAGAAGTAAAAATCTATGCTGGTTTAATTGCTCAACCAGTTGTATTAACACCAGAAAACGTAAAAGCTGTATTAAATTATGGACAACGTTTATATGTTTTAGGACGATTAACAAATGCCAATGGACAAGATTTAGTTGATGAATCAATGAATCCAATCGCAAATCGTTTTGAAATGGGTGTTACAAGTGACAAAATCGATGCAAGTAACGAATTCAATGTTGAAAAACGTGTATTAAATGAAGAAGTTACTGCTTGGTTAATTGGAGCTTGTGTGCAAGAAGTATTTGTAAATGATAAAGATGGTAATACCGTTAAAATTGCTGGAAACGATCCATTCGCAAATAAACATACAATCACTATTTCTGATATGTATGCCTTCTTCTCATATAGCTTAAATATTACTGAAGGAGTTGGACAAACAGATGATATCGACATGTTAGGTAACCGTCGTATTCGTTCTGTTGGAGAATTAATTCAAAATCAATTCCGTATCGGGTTATCTCGTATGGAACGTGTTGTTAAGGAAAGAATGTCTATTCAAGAAATGGATGGCTTAACACCAAAGAAATTGACAAACATTCGTCCATTAACAGCAGCTATTAAAGAGTTCTTCTCAAGTTCACAATTATCACAATTTATGGACCAAGAAAACCCATTAGCCGAATTGACAAATAAACGTCGTATTTCAGCTTTAGGACCTGGTGGGTTAACTCGTGACCGTGCTGGATTTGAAGTACGTGACGTTCACTCTTCTCACTATGGTCGTATTTGTCCAATTGAAACTCCAGAAGGACCAAACATTGGTTTGATTTCAAACTTAACTACTTATGCTAAAATCAATGAATATGGATTTATTCAAACTCCATATCGTATTGTAAATAAAGACGGAACAGTAAGCGAAGAATGTATCTATTTAAGTGCTGATGAAGAAGCTGATTACATCATTGCCCAAGCCAACGAAGTTAAAAACGGACGCTTGGAAAAGGAAACAGTTGTTGCTCGTAAAGCCGGAGATACAATCAATGCTCCAAGAGAAAGCGTTGAATTAGCCGACGTTTCGCCAAAACAAATCGTTTCTGTTGCCACTGCCTGCGTTCCATTCTTGGAAAACGACGATGCTTCTCGTGCGTTAATGGGGGCAAACATGCAACGTCAAGCGGTTCCTCTATTAAATCCACATTCACCATATGTTGGAACAGGAATCGAATATAAGATTGCCAAAGACTCAGGTGTTGGTATTGTCAGCAAACAAGATGGTGTTGTTGATTATGTTGACTCTTTACGTATTGTCATCAAAGACAACGAAGGAGAAAAACATACATATCAATTACGTAAATTTGGTCGATCAAATACAAGTACATGTATCAACCAAAAACCAATTGTAAAAGTTGGAGAAACAGTTGAAAAAGGTGACATTCTTGCTGATGGTCCAAGTATGCAAAATGGGGAATTAGCTTTAGGTCAAAACGTAACAATCGCCTACATGACTTGGTATGGATATAACTATGAAGATGCCATCATCATGTCAGAACGTATGGTTAGCGATGATGTTTATACTTCAATTCACGTTGAAGAATATGACATTGATTGCCGTGATACAAAATTAGGACCAGAAGAAATCACTCGTGATATTCCAAATGTTGGGGAAAACGCTGTTCGTAAACTTGATGCCAATGGAATTATCATGGTTGGTGCTGAAGTTAAAGAAGGAGATATTTTAGTCGGTAAAGTAACTCCAAAAGGTCAAAGTGAAGTTTCACCAGAAGAAAAATTATTATTGGCTATCTTCGGAGAAAAATCTCGTGAAGTACGTGATAATTCATTAAAAGTTCCTCATGGTGGAGCTGGTATTGTACATTCTATTCGTGTATTTAAACGTGGAGATGGATCGGATCTTCCTCCTGGAGTAAATACTCGTGTTAAAGTTTATATTGTTCAAAAACGTAAAATCTCTGAAGGAGATAAGATGTCAGGTCGTCACGGAAATAAAGGGGTTATTTCTAAGATTTTACCAATCGAAGATATGCCATTTATGCAAGATGGAACACCTGTTGATATCTTATTAAATCCATTCGGGGTTCCTTCTCGTATGAATATCGGACAAATCCTAGAAATTCACTTAGGATATGCAGCTAAGCGTTTAGGTGTTAAATTCGCAACACCAGTATTCGATGGATTATCAAATGAAGACTTAGCCGATGTAATGCGTGAAGCAAACATGACAGTTGATGGAAAACAAGTGTTGTATGATGGACAAACTGGTCAACCATTTGATGAAAGAATCAGTGTTGGGGTAATGTATATGATCAAGTTAGCCCACATGGTTGATGACAAATTACATGCTCGTGCAACTGGGCCATATTCATTAGTTACACAACAACCATTAGGTGTTAAAGCACAAAATGGTGGTCAACGTTTCGGGGAAATGGAAGTTTGGGCATTGGAAGCTTATGGTGCTTCTCATACATTACAAGAAATCTTAACAATCAAATCTGATGATATCCAAGGACGTATTAAAACATACGAAGCTATCATCAAAGGTAAAGATATTCCTGAACCAGGTATCCCTGAATCATTCAGAGTATTAATGCATGAGTTACAAGGTTTAGCTATTGATGTTCGTTTATTAGATGAACAAGGTAATGAAGTTGATATTACTTTAGATGATGATGAACAAGCAAAACCAGTGGAACATAAAGAAGAATTAGTAAATGATATCGAATTAGAAAGCGATAGCGACATCGAATTAGATGAAAGTGAAGAGGAGGTCATCGAATAATGAGTGTAAATAAATTTGCAGCGATTCAAGTTCAATTAGCATCTCCTGAAAAAATATTGGAATGGTCACACGGAGAAGTGACAAAACCTGAAACTATCAACTATCGTTCTCAAAAAGCTGAAAAAGATGGTTTATTCTGCGAACGCATTTTCGGTCCTACAAAGGACTGGGAATGTGCTTGTGGAAAGTACAAAAAAGTTAGTTTCAAAGGAGTCGTATGTGATCGTTGTGGTGTAGAAATCACAAAATCAAGTGTACGTCGTGAACGTATGGGTCACATTGAATTAGCAGCGCCAGTTGCTCATATTTGGTACTTACGAGGAATTCCTTCTCGTATGGCTTTATTGTTAGATGTAACACCTAAACAATTAGAAGAAGTAGTATATTTCGTAAGCTACATTGTCACAGATCCAAAAGATAGTGATTTAGCTTATAAACAAATTTTATCGGAACGTGAATATCGTGAAAATCTATTATTATATGGTGCTGATGGATTTAAAGCACAAACAGGTGCAGAAGCGGTATTAAAATTATTACAAGACGTTGATTTAGAAGATGAATATAATCGTGTTCAAGAAGCATTAGAAAATGCTCAAGGTGAAAAACGTAAAAAATTAATTAAACGTTTGGATACAATCAATGCCTTTAGACATTCCGAAAACAAGCCAGAATGGATGATACTGACTAACATTCCGGTTATTCCACCTGATCTTCGTCCAATGCTTCAATTGGATGGAGGACGTTTTGCGACAAGTGATTTAAATGATTTATATCGTCGTGTTATTACACGTAACAATCGTTTAAAGAAATTATTAGAATTAGGTACTCCTAATATTATCGTCCAAAACGAAAAACGTATGCTTCAAGAAGCAGTTGATGCTTTAATTGATAACGGACGTCGTTCTAAACCAATTACAGGAGCTGGAGGACGTGCTTTAAAATCATTATCACATTCATTAAAAGGTAAACAAGGACGTTTCCGTCAAAACTTATTAGGAAAACGTGTTGACTTCTCAGGTCGTTCGGTAATTGCCGTTGGACCAGATTTGAAGATGTATCAATGTGGTATTCCACGTGAAATGGCTTTAAACTTATTTAAACCATTTATCATTAATGAAATTGTGAACCAAAAAGTTGGTGGAGCACAAAATCCAAAACACGCTGAAAAATTAATTGAAAAACAAGATCCAAGAATTTGGGATGTTGTTGAAAAAGTAATTGATGGATATCCAGTATTAATGAACCGTGCCCCTACACTTCACCGTTTAGGGATTCAAGCCTTCCTTCCTAAATTAGTAGAAGGACGTGCAATGCGTCTACACCCATTAGTATGTACTGCCTTCAACGCGGACTTCGATGGGGACCAAATGGCCATCCACGTACCTCTAAGCGAAGAAGCAAGAGCTGAAGCTTTAGTTATGATGTTAGGTTCTCATAATATCTTAGGTCCAAAAGATGGTAAACCTATTGTTACACCAGGACAAGACATGGTTATGGGTAACTATTACTTAACTATGGAAGAAACAGCTGAAGAAATGGAAGAAGAAGCACAACGTTACATGGATGTAAATTGTCCACAAGAAGCGGCACAATGGCATACATATGCATTAAACGAAGGACATGTATATGCTAATATTGATGAGGTTATGCTAGCTTATAAGACAGGACAAGTTCACTTACATTCACGTATTGCACTTCCTGTTAGCGGATTAGAAGAAAATAAAACTTCATTTAATCCAAAACATGAAAAAGATTATTTGATCACTACTGTTGGAAAGATTGTTTTCAATGGTATGTTCCCTGCAGATTTCCCTTATATCAACGAAGTTTCTAAAGAAAACTTTGAAGAAACTCCGGATAAATATTTTGTGAAACCAGGAACTGATATCAAAGCATATATTAAAACAATGCCAATTACTGGCGAAGTTAAGAAAAAAGACTTAGGAAAAGTTATCGCTGAAGTATTTAAGCGCTATGACGTTGATGAAACAGCTGAAGTACTTGACCAAATTAAATCATTAGGATTTAAATATTCTACTGTTGCTGGTATCACAGTTGCCTTAAGTGATATCGAAGTGGCTCCTAATAAAGAAAAATACGTTGATGAAGGTAAGGCAAAAGCCGAACAATTAAAATACTTACAACGTAAAGGTATGCTTACAATGGAAGAATGGGAACGTCACCTAAATAAATTATGGGCTGATGTTAAAGACGAAATCGTTGATGTCTTAATGGCTAACTTACCTCGTAAAAACCCAATCAACATGATGGCTACATCTGGAGCTCGTGGTAATGCATCGAACTTTACCCAATTAGCTGGTATGCGTGGATTAATGGCTAAACCAGATGGTTCTTCAGTAGAAATCCCAGTTTTATCTAACTTCATAGAAGGATTATCTGTTGCTGAATTCTTC
>JAQYFP010000044.1 GCA_028723085.1 Erysipelotrichaceae bacterium
TATTTTCTTCTAAACGTAATACGCCCACGTGTTAAATCATATGGTGATATTTCTACGGTTACGCGATCGCCTGGTAAAATGCGAATGTGATGCATACGGATTTTACCAGAAACGTGAGCCAAAATCTCGTGTCCGTTTTCCAACTTCACTTTAAAAGCGGCGTTGGGTAAAGTGTCAACTACGATACCATCTAATTCGATCATATCTTGTTTTGCCATGGATTGATACTTCCTCCTTATTCGAAATGATTTGGCGTAAAAAGCCAATTACCATTGTACCAAAAATTTCTAGAATTGCAATAATAAAGCAAAGATGTTTTTACATCACCTTTGCTATTCCATTCTCTGTAATAATATATATATTCCCTGACTAACTGTTTGCTCTGGATTATCCGTCACATAAAAAGGACAAGGAAGAAGTTTCATCAACATTTGAATAAGGCCAGGAAGTTTCATAACCCCTCCACAACATACAATTCCTCTAGTATATATGTCTTCTCTTTGTTGTTGAGTACAATCATTTAAAAATTGAGCAATCCAATGAGCCCATTGTTCAACAATTGCTTGAACTAAATCCACAAGTTGATTTGAATTTAAAGTGATAACTTTAATCTGATGTAAATGGACATCCATTCCCTGAACATGCATCGAAACTGGTTCTGATTTCTTTATAGCACAAGCTAATTTTTTATTTATTTTTTCTTTCATATGTTCTGAAATAATTAAGCCATAATTTTGACGAACATATTTACCAATTAAATTATTGATGGATTTACCAGAAATTGAACAATTTGCTTTTTTCTGCATTTGACCAGAAGAAAAAATCGCAATATCACAATTTGAATATCCTATATCTAATACACAACTCGTTAAAGGAAGAAACAAATCTAAATTAGCACCAATAGCTGCCATCCATATTTGTTGATCCATATAAACACGATAAGCTCCTAATTCTAATAAATTTTGTTTCAAATCCTCACATTGTTGTTCTGTGAAAGTAGTTGGATACGACACAATTAATTCTGTTTTTTGAAAAACACGAAAAACATTAAATTGATAACACAATTGTTCCATCAATAAATACAGTGCATCAAAATCAATTTCTTTTAGTGCCAAAGGAGCAATAACTTGTATATCATCTTCAACACCCTTCATTTCTTTTGCTTCACAGCCAACTGCCAGCACACGATGTTTTTTGTCTAGGGCAACCATACAATCTTCATCAAATATTATTCCCTTTTCGTCTGAAATCAAACGAATATGATTAGCACCTAAATCGAAGCCAAAACGAATCATAAATCAAACCTCCCAATGTGATATAATAAATATGCACATTCTTATTAATTAAATGAGTAACTTATATATACAAATTATACTTGATTCTTTAGAAAAAGAAAAAACTTTAATACAACATGATCTAATAATTGAATGGAATTCCTATTTTAATGAAATAAATGTTCCCATTAAAGTAATTACCAACGATAATCCAAATGTTTTATATAAAATTAAAAGACAATATAAAACAAACATAGAATATGAATCTAAAGATCTAAATTTCTTTTTAGAACATAAATATTTAAAAGAAAAAGTGATTTATGGGAAAAAATATTTAATTATTTATCCAGAAATTCATGTAATCGAAGAAAATAAAATCACATATACATCGAAAAGAATTAACAAAAATGTCATGAAAACGGTATTTTTTGTATGTTTGGACATAAAATTTAAAAAATTTAAAAAAAATTTAGAAAAGTTGTTGACATAAGTTTTATTTTTTAGTATTCTTTAATAGCGCTAAGCGAGATGGAGGTTTAGCTCAGTTGGGAGAGCATCTGCCTTACAAGCAGAGGGTCAGCGGTTCGAGCCCGTTAACCTCCACCATTAATTAGTTGTATGTGTATCTGGAGAGGTAGCGAAGTGGCTAAACGCGGCTGACTGTAACTCAGTTCCTTTTGGTTCGGCAGTTCGAATCTGCCCCTCTCCACCACACACTGGGGTATAGCCAAGCGGTAAGGCAACAGACTTTGACTCTGTCATCTCGTTGGTTCGAATCCAGCTACCCCAGCCATTATGCAGGTGTAGTTCAATGGTAGAACTTCAGCCTTCCAAGCTGACTACGTGAGTTCGATTCTCATCACCTGCTCCATTATTTGCCGACTTAGCTCAATTGGTAGAGCAACTGACTTGTAATCAGTAGGTTGTGGGTTCAATTCCTATAGTCGGCACCATTATTTGACCCGTTAGCTCAGATGGTAGAGCAACTGACTTTTAATCAGTAGGTCGGGCGTTCGAATCGCCCACGGGTCACCACTTA
>JAQYFP010000045.1 GCA_028723085.1 Erysipelotrichaceae bacterium
AAAAAAATAATTGATTTTCTCATAATAGATTACCTTTTCTTAAAATATTTTGATAACGTTATCTAATATTGTTATATTACTTTTTATTAAAAAAGCAACAGTTAATATAAATGCTATGAAAAATACAAGAAATAACAAAGTAAACAAAAAACAAATAGACTTCTACATCTATTTGTTTCTTCTATTATTTTTCGTTTTCAATCATTTCTTTAATTGCTTCAATTGCTACTTTGATAGGAATATTTACATCGTGTACTTGTGGATTTGGTAATCCTTGTTTTTCTCTTTCTTGGTTGGCAATGACCAAACAAACAGAACCACAACGAACTTTTAGATAACTGGCAACAATGAATAAAGTGGAAGATTCCATTTCGGATCCTTTACAACCTAAACGAAGCCAAGCATCCCATTTTCTTAGTAATTCTTCATGGTTAGGAAGGTCTTCTGGTTTGTGTTGTCCATAAAAGGCATCTTTACATTGTGCTACACCTACATGATATGTTTGATTCAATTTTTTGCTGGCATTGACTAAAGCTGTTGTGACATCAAAATCGGCAATGGCAGGATATTCGATAGGAGCATATTCTTTAGAAGTGCCTTCGGCACGAACAGCTCCGTTAATAATAATGACATCACCACTTTTTACATTGATATCCATTCCTCCACATGTTCCTACACGAATAAAGGTTTTAGCTCCACATTGTACTAATTCTTCCATCGCAATGGCAGCACTTGCTCCTCCAATTCCAGTTGAAGTTACACTTACTTTTGTTCCATTTAAAGTTCCAGTATATGTCACGAATTCTCTTGAATCGGCAATAAGAACGGGATTATCAAAGTATTGCGCAATGATTTTACAACGCTTTGGATCACCAGGTAATAAAACGTATTCACCGACGTCTCCTGGTTTTACTTGAATATGGTATTGTTTTCCTGAACCTTCTGTATAATCAATCATGGTATCACCTCAAGTAAAGTATAATCGAAATTTTATTTGTTTTCAATTTATGGTAGAATGGTGCAGAGGTACAGATATGAAAAATATAGTAATTGCACTTAGAAAAAATGATGAATTTCCCGAATTGATCAAAAATAATTTAGGGGAAATTGAATTGGATTTAGATTTAGGTCATGTGACTACAATCTATACATTTAATAAACTTCCAATGGAAAAAGTTTATATTTTAGGATTAGGTGATGGCTCAAATATTAAAAAAGCTTTTATTCAGTTTGCTCAAACCATTAAAGAAAATGTATTTGTGTATGTTGATGAAGAAATGGCTTATCAAGCAAGTTTAGGATTATATTATGGAGCTTATTCTTATTTAGATAATAACAGAGAATATGAATTTTCGAGTTGTTCAGAGTTAGTTCAACAAGGAAAAGAAATGGCAGAATGTATTAATTATGCTCGTTATTTATCCGATATGCCAAGAAACATTTTAACGCCAATTCGTTTCAAAGAAGAAGCTGAGAAAGTGGCAAATGAATATGGATTAGAAATAGAAGTGCTATCAAATGAAGAATTAGAACAAATGGGAGCTAATTCAATTTTAGCGGTAAACTCAGGTTCAAAATATCCTTGTTTCATCATTAAATTAAAATATAATGGAAATGGAGATGCCCCATATACAGCTATTGTAGGAAAAGGTTTAACATATGATTCTGGTGGATATAGTTTAAAGAAAACCATGGCAGGCATGAAATATGATATGTGTGGAGCTGCTAATGTTCTAGCAACTATTAAAATTTGTGCGCAAATGAAGTATAAAGTCAATTGTATGGCGGTGTTATGCATTACGGAAAATATGATTGGACCAGATGCTTATGCGGTGGATGATGTCATTACTTCTTTAAATGGAAAAACAATTGAAGTAACAAATACCGATGCCGAAGGAAGAATGGCATTAATTGATGGTATTACATATTGTCAAAAAGATAACGTGAATCGATTAATTGATATGGCTACTTTAACAGGAGCTTGTGCTAATGCGTTAGGAGAAAACTATACAGGTGCTTTCACAAATAATGAAGCGTTTTTAAATGAATTGAAAGCAGTTTGTTTAAATACCAAAGAAAAGATTTGGCAAATGCCATTAGATGAAGATTTCCATAAACAAATTCATAACTCTAATGTAGCGGATTTAACCAATGCCCAAGTCGGTAAAAAAGCAGGAGCAAGTCTTGCAGCGGCTTTCATTGAAGAGTTTATTGAAGAACATGTGGCTTGGATTCATCTAGATATTGCGGCTACAAGTAAAAAAGATAACCAGGCAACTGGGGTATTGATTGAATCATTGAGTCAATTATTAAAGTAAAGATATTCTTTACTTTTTTTTTATTTGTGTTATTATCTGTAAAGTCATGTGACAAGACAGGAGGAACTATGAAAGAATTTTTAAAAAAGAAAAATGTGATTTTTTCTTGGAAACGATATGGAATTGATGCGTTGAGTGCTATGGCACAAGGTTTATTCGCATCTTTATTAATTGGAACCATTATTTCTACATTAGGATCCCAATTAAATATTGAAGTATTAGTAACGATTGGAAACTATGCCAAAGCATCTACAGGGGCTGCCATGGCCGTTTCAATTGGATATGCTTTACAGTCTCCACCACTAGTTTTATTTTCATTGGCAAGTGTAGGAATGGCTACTAATGAGATTGCAGGAGCTGGAGGGCCCCTTGCGGTATTATTGATTGCTATTGTTGCAGCTGAATGTGGAAAATTAGTATCAAAAGAAACTAAAATTGATATCATTGTGACACCTTTTGTGACGACTGTTGTAGGAATTGCTCTTGCCTTAGTATTTGCACCGATGATTGGAACCGTGGCAAGCAGTATTGGTCAAACGATTATGTGGGCAACAGAATTACAACCATTCTTAATGGGAATCATTGTGTCAGTTGTTGTAGGTATTTGTTTGACATTGCCAATTAGTTCAGCTGCTATTTGTGCAGCACTTTCTTTAACAGGATTAGCTGGAGGAGCAGCCGTAGCTGGTTGTTGTGCTCAAATGATTGGCTTTGCGGTAATGTCATTTAAAGAAAATGGATGGGGTGGATTCTTTGCTCAGGGAATTGGTACGTCGATGTTACAAATGGCGAACATTATTAAAAATCCTAAAATCTGGTTACCACCAATTATCGCATCGGCTATTACTGGACCTATTTCAACTTGTGTGTTTAAAATGGAAATGAATGGAGCAGCTATTTCTAGTGGAATGGGAACATGTGGTTTAGTTGGTCAAATTGGGGTTTATACAGGATGGCTTCAAGATGGGATTCAAATTGGTGCTATGCAGTGGCTTTCTTTGATTTTGATTAGCTTTGTTTTACCAGCTGTTTTAACTTGGTTGATTGCTTTAGTCTTTAGAAAAAAAGGCTGGATTAAGGAAAATGATTTAAAATTAGATTTATAACTAGTAGGATTTATTTCTACTAGTTTTTTCTTTTGTAGTATAATTTTAAAAAAAGTAGGTGAAAGTTATGTTGAAACAATGGATAGAAGAAAGTGATAATATTGTGTTTTTTGGAGGTGCTGGTGTATCAACGGAAAGTAATATTCCTGATTTTCGAAGTGATAATGGATTATATAAAAAGAAGTATCGATATCCTGCAGAAGTGATGTTGTCACATTCTTTTTATGAAGCCAATCCTGAAGAATTCTTTGAATTTTATTTTAATCAAATGATTTATCCCAATGCCCTTCCTAATAAAGCACATATTGCTTTGGCTAAGTTAGAACAAATGGGTAAATTAAAAGCAATTGTAACGCAAAACATCGATGGACTTCATCAAAAAGCTGGATCTAAAGTTGTTTATGAACTACATGGTTCGGTATTAAGAAATTATTGTGAAGGGTGTCATTATTTCTATAGTCTAGAAGATATAATGAAAAATCGTAATGAAAAAGGAATTCCGATTTGCCCGGTATGTGGAAAAATCATTAAACCAGATGTTGTTCTTTATGAAGAAAGTCTAGACGATGATACGGTTTATAAAGCAATTATGGCAATATCACAAGCGGATTTATTAATTGTTGGAGGAACGAGTTTAGCGGTTTATCCTGCCGCTGGTTTACTTCAATATTTTAAAGGAAGACACTTGGTTTTAATTAATCGTGATGAAACGCCTTATGATAATAAAGCAGATTTAGTCATTCATGATTCCATTGGAAAGGTATTGGATTCTATTTTATGAAAGAAAAAACAATAAAATCGGAAACAATTTTTAATGGTAAAGTCATTGATGTGTATCGAGATCAAGTTGAACTTGAAAATGGAATGAAATCAATTCGTGAAGTGGTTCATAATGATGGAGGGGTATGTGTTTTAGCCTTAACACAAGATAAAAAAATTGTTCTGGTGAAACAGTTTCGCTATCCTTCTAAGGAAGAATTATATGAACTTCCTGGTGGTCGTAAAGAAGAACATGAATCACTTGTTGAAACAGGAAAAAGAGAACTAAAAGCAGAAACAGGATATGTGAGTGAGGATGTATCTTATTTTGGTTGTTTATACCCAACAGTTGCGTATTGTGATGAAGTCATTCATATTGTTTTGGCCAAAAATTGTTGTTTTGAAAGACAATGTTTAGACGAAGGTGAGTTTGTGGATGTAGAATTATTCACTTTAGAAGAATTAAAAGAAATGATTTTAAATCATAAAATTAAAGATGGGAAAACATTAGTGGGATTATTGAAATATTTTGCATTTTATGAAAATTAGTTACATATTTTACATTGAAAAGAATGTAAATTGAGACTATAATAACAAATAGATTTAGAGAGTGAGGCTTTTTTATATGAAAAAAGATATCGATTGGAATAATATTGGATTCGGTTACATGAAAACAGATTATCGTTATGTTTCTGAATACAAAGATGGAAAATGGGATGAAGGAACATTAACAACAGATGACACAATTACAATGAGTGAATGTGCTTGTGTTTTACAATACGCACAAACATGTTTCGAAGGAATGAAGGCGTATACAACAGCAGATGGTAAAATTGTTGTATTTAGACCTGATTTAAATGCGGAACGTTTACAATCGTCTTGTGCTGGTCTTGAAATTCCAGTTGTGCCTAAAGAACAATTCTTAGATGCAATTCATCAAGTTGTTAAGGCAAATGCGGATTTCGTACCTCCATATGGAACAGGAGCTACTTTATATATTCGTCCATATGTATTTGGAAAAAATCCTGTTATTGGTGTAAAACCAGCGGATGAATACGAATTCCGTGTATTTGTTACACCTGTAGGACCTTATTTTAAAGGTGGAGTAAAACCAATCACAATTCGTGTTAGTGACGTGGACCGTGCGGCTCCTCGTGGAACTGGAAATATCAAAGCCGGATTAAACTATGCGATGAGTTTACATAATATTGTGGATGCCCATCAAAAAGGATTTGATGAAAACATGTACTTAGATCCACAAACTCGTACAAAAGTTGAAGAAACAGGTGGAGCTAACTTCTTATTTGTCACAAAAGATGGAACGGTTGTTACACCTAAATCAAATAGTATTTTACCTTCTATCACTCGTCGTTCATTACTTTATGTTGCGGAACATTATTTAGGATTGAAAGTTGAAGAACGTGAAGTATATTTTGATGAAGTGAAAGACTTTGCGGAATGTGGTTTATGTGGAACAGCTGCTGTAATTTCTCCAGTTGGAAAAATTGTAGACCATGGTAATGAAATCGTATTCCCAAGTGGAATGGAAGAAATGGGACCGGTTATCAGTAAACTACGTGAAACATTAACAGGAATTCAAATGGGAACAATTGAAGCTCCTGAAGGATGGATTGAAGTTATCGAATAATAGTAAAAAGCTTTGTGAGACCACAAAGCTTTTTTTATGCTTATTGTTTTAATTTATAGATAGCAATAAATAAAACACATAGTGAAATACAAGCAAGACCTAAATAAAGGGAAGTATTTGAGTAAATACCAGTATGAATCGTTTTAATTAAATAATCAATCATTTCGATTTCATCGGTTTTATCATCTACAACAAAAGTGATATCTTCTGCTTTTTCATAGCCAATGGGTGTTTTTGATTCACTTAATATATAAGTCTTACCAACGATTAAATCCTTTACAACATGAGCAGAATCACTTGTTTTCCATTCATCAATTACATTTCCTTCTTCATCTTTCAAACATAAAGTAGCTCCTTTAACATAGTTTTGATTTTCATCTACTTTCTTGAAAGTAACTGTTTTAACTTTCGTGTTTTCAAAAACTATGGTTTGAGATTGATTGGCTACAAATTCAATGTCTTCGGTTTCTAAATAAGAAGAAGGGGTTTCTAATTCATGAAGGGTATAAGTTTCACCTTCTTTTAGATTTGAAATACGATGAATGGTTTCATATCCATTGATATCAATGTAATATATTTTTCCATTGATGGTACATTCAATCATTTCCTCATTGATAACATAATGAATCCCATCATAATCAATTGATTGTTTATTATCCAATGAAGCTTTGACTATATCAGGTATTTCAATGATTTGTTGATGGGTTTTCCATTGATCTACAACATTATTTTGTGAATCCAATACTTGTAAAGTGGCATTTTCTACATAATTCTCATTTTGGTCTATTTTTTTCACATTGATAGAATGATTCACTAATTCAATAGAAGACACTTCATTGATTTTAAAAGAAACAGGTTTAGCACAAATATAACCATTATCTTGTGATTCCTCTATTAAAGTATAGACCTCTGTTTCAAGTAAATTAGATGTGACATGGCTTTTATCATCAGTCGTCCATTGGTCTACAACTTCTTGATTTGAATCCACAATTTTTAAAGAAATATTAGGAATATAGTTTCCTTGTGAATCTACTTTATGAACTTCAATATCACCTGTTGATAAACTTACTTTTAAAGAAATAGAATTAGGAATTGATTTTTCTAAAGAAAGGACATTTTGTGAAGTTTTTGAATTATAGATGATAGATTGACCAGCTTCCTTTGAGGAATAGAAACAATCATAGGATACACTGCCTTCTAAATTATCTCCTTTTTCAAGCCAGATAGCTAAAGTATTTCCTTCTTTTTGAGTATGAACACCTGTATTGCTTGTTTCAATGTAGTGTTCAAAAACATTGTTTTGATCTTGTAAAAGGACGGCATGTTCTTTACCATAGCCTTTTAAGACAACTTCATTAGTACCAAAATTAACGTTTGTTTTCATAATATTGATTCTTTGCTCCACTTCATTCATTTTTGCTTGGATATCAGGATGATAAGTGATATTGGAAACGGTATTATCCAATAGTTTCCATAATAATACCTGACAAGCTAAATCCATTTCATTTGAATTGTCCATACATTTTCCTAAAGCATAAATCCAACCTGCTTGTTGACATTGTTGCTCATTATAAACTTGGTTCATCAAAACAGATTCATAATCACTTGCTCCATCCACGGCATAGATATTTGGTTCAACACAGTAAACTGCTTTGGAACCAATATGGATTTGACCATATAAATCTACTATGGATTTACCAGTGGCATTGTCGGTATAATGCACTTGCCATTTGTCAGGAACACTGTCAACAGTGTTTCCATAAGGAAACGTAACACGAATACTAGTTTGCGCAAAAGCTGTACTTTGTGAAAAGAAAGTACATAGAATTAAGGATAGGAAGACTTTCAAAAATTTCTTCATTTTAACACCTCCAATATATAATTCGAAAAAAATTTGGATTTGTAAAAAAAAAGATTCATAAAAGTTGATTTTTCTTTAAAAATTAAATAAAGTTATACTAAATATGACATTTAAGAGTATAATAATTAAAGGTAGGTATTATGTGGAAGTATTATAGTAAAAACCATTTAAGTATTATTAGTGTAGCATTTGTGATTGGTGTGGTCGTAATGGCCTTTACCTTTGGCGATAGTCAAGAACTATATGCAGAGATTTTTCCCTCGGAAATGGTTGAATTTATGTATTCAAATGTATTGATTACATATTCATTAGGGGGCGTTTCTTTAGCGAGTTTGGCCAATGCGATTTTATTGATTCAATACATTATGCAAAAATGGGCATTTGGGATTTTTATTATTATGATGGTTTTAATTTTAACACCAGATGTCATTTCAGTTGTGGGTGTCATAACTTTAGTTCCTTGTGTTATTTTTTCGATTTATGGGATATTCTCTTTGAATAAATCAAATAAGGAAGCTCTTGCCAAGGAAGGTATGAAATCTGAAAAAGATATTGTTGATTTATATAAAGAAAATCATAATTTATTGGAAGAATATCAATCAATGGCTTTTCAGTGTCGTAAAAATGCACAAAAGATTTCAGCAATATATGCATTGGGATTGGTCGCAATTATCTTTGTTCTATTGTTTATGAATAATTTCTTATTGATTATGCTTGCGATTTTATTCTTTACATATGCATTTAATTATTTAGCAAGATATAAAATGTCTTGTTTCTTACCAATCACAAGCTTGTTATATGAGAAATGTGATCCAGAAGCTTGTGCTTCAGCAATTATTTATTATTCAACAAATAAAAGATCTTTTAAATTAACGAATCAAACGTTATTTGCGCAGTGTTTAATTTATTTAGATGATGCACAAACGGCTAAAAAAGCATTAGCAACGTATCCATTAAAGGATGAAGCGAGTACATTATCGTATTATTCGATTATGGCTTATATTTATTATATTTTAAAAGATGAACAAAATTTGATAGCATGTAAAGAAAAGGCAAGTAAAGTTCGTTTGAATATGGGAGCTGTTGGTGTCAACATTCAATCACAAGATATCGCTGCTATTCAAAATAAAATTGATTTAATCAATGGTGATTTTAACACTTGTCGTAAATATTATTTACAAGCATTCCAAAGAGCGCAATTCCCATTCCAAAAAGTGGATGCAGCTTATTATATTGGATTGATTTCATTTGTAGAAGAGGATTATGTTGTTGCTCAAACTTATTTGGAAAAAGTAGTCCAAACTGGAAATAAGATGCACTTTGTAAATAAGGCAGAACATTATTTATCAAAAATTAGTGAGATTAATATTCAAGAAGAATCTTAAGGGATTCTTCTTTTTTTTAGCCATTGATAAAGAAATAAATTCATAAAATAAGTAAATAATATTTCACAAAAACTAGTGATATGATTAAAATACATCATGATAAAGAAACATATAAATAAAAGTCCTAAAAAACAATAGCACTCTTTTTTGAAAAAGGGATAACACTTCCCAAAGAAATAAAGCCATTCTAAAATAAATCCCACTAAACCAATTCCACAGATTCCAACATGAAAAGCGTTTGTTTGATAGTTCAAATTATCACTATAAGGAAAGAAAGCAGAAACAATCATAGCTATACACAAAATAAAATGAATTTTTTTAGAGTAGGGAAATTGATAAGATTCCCATATTTTTTTGGAATAAAAATAAAATCCTAGTACAGAGCTGATTGTCCAACAAAACAAATAAATAGGATGATTTAAGGTATATCCAATATAAGTTTGATTGTTGATAAATACATTTGTAAATTTAAAGGCTAAAATATTCAAAATAACTTGAATGATGTAAATATGTGCCCAATATATAAAATTCATAAAAAAATTTTACAATTTTTTTTTACAAAATCAAATTTTTTTCGAATTATATAATGGAGGGTAGGTAAAATGCAAGATTGGATTCATGAAATTTATAGAGATCAGTCAAGTTTAATTATTGAACTGAACAAAAAAGAAAGCTTAGATATGGACATATTTCAAAGGATGGCAAATGATCAATGTTGTTTGAATTGCGTTATAAAAGATAAAGAAAAAGGAATCATAATGTATTCGATTAATAATCTTGTGACATTAAATGATGTATTAGAACAACATTCATTTGAAAACGAAGAAGGATACTTTTTCTTGATTCATTTATTGGAAATGGCAATAGCGGTTAATCGAAATAAACCGGTTTATTTTCATCCGGATTACATATTCTTTGATGAACACATTGAAACGGTTTATTTTATGGTTGTTCCATTAGGAATTGAAGAATGGATGTTTAATAAAGAACAGACAAAAGAATGGATTGAATATCTTTACAGGTATTTAAAAACAACAACTGCCTTCGAAATACCAGGCTATTTAATTCGTTTTATATCAAGTCCTGAATTTTCTTTACCAAATTTAATTTTAGGTTTAAAAAATATGCAACACCGTTATTATCCTAGAAAATTCTCTTTCTTTAAAAAACGAAAGGAATCTTCTTTTCGTATCGAAGAAAGCATTCATTCTTCTTATCAATCTAAGCCAGTTCAAATGCCATCTTATGATAATGCTACACAAGTATTAGGTTTTCAAAAGATAAGTAGTGCGTATTTAGAAATAAATGAAGTCCACTATGAATTATTTGAAACAACTTTAATTGGAAGATCCTATGGATGTGATATTCAATTAAGTGATGATGCGATTTCTTTGGAGCATTGTAAAATTGTATGTGAAAACGATCGATACTACATACAAGATTTAAAAAGTTTAAATGGAACATATTTGAATGAGAAAAAAGTACAAAGAAAAATGCGATTAAAGAATGGTATGATTGTTCGCTTTGCGAATATAGAAGCTATGTTTCATCAATGAAAGAATGGAATAATCGTTATCTTTGGCTTTCCAACATTAAATACGATTCATTTATTCGTGTTGATCTAGTACAAGATCAAATTACAGGAAAGAAATGTATTGCCAAGGCCATTAAAAATGATGCCCCATCTATTTACATTCATCAATTTCGAATGGAAATAAAAGTATTATCAATGATTCAACATCCCTATATGCCTCATATTCTAGATGTATTTGAAGAACATGATTCATTGATATTAATTGAAAGTTATGTGGAAGCACAAAACTTTCAAGATTGGACAGAGAAACATCCTTTTCAACTTTTATTTCTAAAAGACATTTTCTTTTTTCAAGCTTTAAATCTTATTGATTATCTACATCAATTTAATTTGTTGTATATCGATATCAAAACAGAAAACTTTCTGATTTCTAAATATCACCTATATTTAATTGATTTTAATGCATGTGTATACAATGAATCTAAACAAATTCCTTTCAGTTCTCCTTCCAATCATTTGCCTGAACAACTCGACAATCAAAGTAAGACAATGGCAAGTGATGTATACGCATTAGGTAAATTCTTTGAGACAATCAGTCTTTTCAAAATCCCATTGATAAAAAAATGTACGCATAAAAATCCTAATAAGCGATTTCAATCATTTTCAACTCTAAAAAAAGTGCTTATTCTACATATGATTCTAAAGGCAATTGTTATTTTAATTCTGTCTGCTTCTTGTTTGTCTTTCATGAATCAAGGAAAGGAGGCATATACAATCCAGCGCTTTTTATTAAATCCAGAAGATGAGACGTTATTTATGGAAGCTTATATGTATGATCTACAAAGACAAGAAGGCGCTTATTATGAAAAATGTGCATCGGTTTTATATCAATGGATTTGTGATGATTATTTTTCAGATTGTCTTGAAAATGAGAAGATAAGTGAATTCATCATGAAACAAGTCATAATTTGTCAAAACCCCATTTATTGTGAATATTTTTTGAAACATATTCCTAAGCATATTCTAATTCAGTATAAAGAATTAACATCTTTTATGAAACAAATTATGAATGGAGGAATGTCAGATGCCTTTGCGAATGAATACATAACATATTTATTTCAAACTAAGTCATATGAAACACTTTCTACCTATATGTATTATCTAATCTCCAATCAAATCATTTTAGATGACATTGATTTATTGTATGAAATTAATATCGAAATCAAACAAGATTTTTATGATTTTGATAAGTGTTCGCTTTTATATTGTGAATATTGTCTATTCTTGAAAGAACAAAATCAATGTCGTCTTCCTATCCCTGAATTGTACACAAAATCAAATAATGAAGAAGTACAACAATTACTTCGATATTTAGAAAGGAAATAAAATGTTACCAGTCTTGCCCTATCTTCAATTTGAAACAAAAGACAATGAAGTCACAATTACATGTGATTCTCAAGTCGATATCGAAAACAGTGAATTTATATACGATGGTCAACTGCTATCGGATTTATCATTCACAATTCAATCACAAGGCACAACGTATTTGGTGTATTGTTTAAAAGATGAACAAGGAAATATATTAAGCCAAGATAGTCAATCATTTTTCTATGATTCTATAGCGCCCAAAATACATTGTACAATCAATGATTTTGAAATTGATAATGAAATTCATCTTTGGGATGAATGTGAATTAAAAATAAATATTGATGATATAAGTTTAACCAATACAACAATATTTGTTGATGATGAAATCATTGAATGGGAAGAATCCATTGTATTAACTAAGGAAAATAAAAGTTTAAAAATTCAGTGTATAGATGAATATGGAAATGAAAGCGAAAGAGAGATAAGTATTATTGATGATTCCTTTGCGATAAGTTCTAACATTGATTCTGAATATACAACTACTGATTTTATTGAATTTAATATGGATTTATCCAATAAAACAATAGAAGAATACATTGATGGTCAATTGGTTGAATTTAATAATCAATTGACAATACCAGGTTATTATCAATTGATTTTAAAAGATTCTAATTATCCTTATCTATCAAAAGAAATCAATTCCTTTTATTTCACGAATACAAAACCCTATATTCAAATTATGAATACAGGTAGTTTCAATCAATCACAAACACTACTTGTCCAATATAACTGTCCATGGATCAAAGAAGGATGGATTACAGTGGATGGAATAACGTATTCACTTGATGATGTGATTGTGTTAGAAACAAATGATATTCATCAATTTTTGATTCAAAGCTATGTCATAGATTGTTTTGGACAACAAGCTTATGATGAACAAATCATTACCATTGATATGCGTCCCTTACAAATGAATATGACCTTTAATTCTCAACAAGTGAATCAATCTTCCATTTACTATATGGACTGTACTCAATGGAATCTTGAAACCAATCGAAATGCCCAAATACAATACAAAATCAACAATCAAGTAATTGATGATTTATCAACGTATTTAAATCAAGCTAATTGCGATGAAAATATTTATTGTATCATTCGCATAAAAGATGAATTCAATCAAATGCTTGAAAAAGAACTAATGTTTTATCGTTTACCGAAAAGTATTAGTGTAACTTATCAACAACCTGAGCAAACGCAAAGAGTCTATGAAGTAAAAGAAAAGACGGTTGTTTTAAAACAAGAAGTAAAGAAAGATACAAGGGCTCCGATTATTAAAATGGTTGTGAATAATGGTGCAAGTAAAAGACCGTCACTATTTGACAAAATTAAAATTTATATCGCATCAAATCCAGACGATTCTTTTTCTTCTATTCGAATTAATGATAAAGAAATTGATCTAAAAGAAGTAAAGAAAGATGATTTAAATCATAGTTATTATGAATTCACAACGATAAAACCATATTATTCAATTCAAGTTAAGGCAATCGATGAAGCAGGTAATAGAACAGAAAAAGAAATGGAATATAAAATCTCATATCCTTGGTTTCTTTTATTGATTTTACTTCCTGTTATAGTTCTAATCAGACATCATGAAAAAAATTCAAATCTATCAAAATGATACATATAAAACAATGAGTTTTAATCAAACTCTTATTTATCATGATTTATCATTTTTTGAAAAAAAAGAAGGCATACAAATTCAATATCAAAATCAAGAATACTTTTGTCTAACTTCACTTAAATTAGAAAACTATGTAATTTGTGTGATACCGGTTCGAACTTTTTCAATGGTGGCATTACCAAATGAATATGTTGTAGGAAGAAATAAGAAAAGTAATTTGGTTATTAAGGATAAAGATATATCAAATCTTCATTTTAAAATCATTAAGAAGGAAGAAAAATATACTTTGTTGGATTTAAAAAGTACTAATGGTGTATATGTGAATGGGAAAAAAGTGAAAATGATAGATCTAAAAGATGGAGATGAAATATGGATTACACAATATCAATTTACTTATATACATGGACATCTACAAGTGCCATTTAATATGGAAAGTAAAATGAATTTTAGTGAAATTTCACAATTTAAAAAAATGACATTAATTGATAAGAAAGTCATTCATTATCAAACACAAAAGATACCTGTACAATCGTATTCTTGGTCTGATTTTCCAATGAAACAAAAACTATTTCAATGCATTGGTTCATCCATTATGATTTTATTATCATCTTCTTTGTCTACCTTTCTTTTGTGGTTAAATCAACCAGATCAAATGAATCAATTACTGAATATGTTTTGTATGTCGACTACAATGGCAATAACTTTTCTATTCTTTGGTTTGTATAATCGCAAGGCATCTTATCAAACAAGTATCAATCACATTTATCAAAAAGAAGCACAATACATGAAATATCTTCATCAGGTGTTTCAAGAAGAAAGTAATGAACAAGTTTTATTATCACAGTGTCTCCAGCAACAAGAACAAGAGTTTTTTTCTCATCAATATGTTTTTGATGATGTATTGATTGGCTATGAAACAAGCTTGTTTTGTGAATTTATGTTTAAAGACGTACCTTTTCAGTATATTGATACGAAAATGAATCAAAACATTGATACCTTTAAACAAAATCATATTCTATTGATGGATAAGCCCGTTTATCTTGAAGATAAACAATGCATACGTGTTTTTTCTAATAACGATGGCTTTTTACAGGCTATGTGCATGTTAAAGAATGATAAAAAATATGTACTTGTAGGAAAAGCATTTGCGGATTCTTATTTTCTAGGAAATGAAAAATGCATTCAAGATGGTAAAAGATTATGGATATTTGATGAAAAAAGTAAAGAGAACTTTATCCACAATAAAAAGAAAAATCAAACGTATGTGTATATTTTTAATGCCGATTTGAAACCAGAGTGTGATGTTTATGATATGAAACTAAAGTATCCTTTTTCTTATGAAAACCATCAAAGAATGAACATACAAGAAACGATTTCACCATTTGATTTATTAAATAAAGAATGTTCATACGAATTAGTAAATTTAAAAGTTTTATTGGGACTGGAAAAAAATGGTAAGGTCATTGAACTTGATTTAGATGAAACAAAAGATGGCGTACATGGCTTGGTTGCAGGTACTACTGGGTCTGGAAAATCAGAATTACTAGCATTGATTTTAATGCAGTTGATTCATAATAATTCACCTTCATTATTACGTTTTATTTTAATTGATTTTAAAGGAGGAGCTTTTTCTTATTCCTTTGAAGGATTTGCGCATTGTGCAAGTGTTATAACGAATTTAGATCATAGTTTAGAACGATTTCTTATATGTATGAAGCATTTTATTCATGTACGTGAAAAACAATTGAAAGAAGGAAAAGTTTCTCATATTGATGACTATAATCGCTTATATAGTCCTAAATTATGTCATTTATTAATTGTGGTGGATGAATTTGCACAGTTAAAAGAACAAGCAAGACAAAGTTTAGAAGCTATCAAAGAATTGGCTCGTATTGGAAGATCATTAGGCATTCATTTGATTTTAGCAACGCAAAAACCATTGGGAGTTGTCGATGAACAAATATGGGCAAATACATCATTTCATATTTGTTTAAAGGTTTCTTCAAAACAAGATTCTCAAGAAGTTTTGCACAATGATTTGGCTTTTCAACTACAAAGACCAGGTGAATTCATTCTTCAAAGACAAACTTGTGTGCAAGGCTATAGTTTTTATCTGCATGATGAAGAAATAGAATATCGAGAAGTTAATGACTATGATGAAGTGCTATGGGAAAGACAAAAAGATAAAACCATTTTTGAATTATTTTCACAAGATATTTTAAATCGTCATGATCAAGTAAGTCCTTTATTCTTACCCGAAATAAAAGATGCTTCTTTTCATAATGAATTATTAATATATGAAGATTTGAGCAAGATGGAGCACATTTCTTTTAATCTTGAATATGGTCAATCCATGTACGTATTCTGTCATGAATCAGATTGGATTCAAAAAGTGATTCCTATGTTTTCGGGATTGGTATTTGTGTATGGTATGGAAGAGGATGTTGATGTATGTTTCCATTCAATCAAAGAATGTATTGAATGTTTGTTTTTAGAAGAAGAGTTTACTTTAATTGTAAAGGAAGACGAGGCTTGGATGCAGAATGCTCAATCGTTTCAAAAAGAGAATATTCGTTTAATTGTGCTTGGAAAACAAGCACATAGAAAAATTAAATATTCTTATTTTGCGTGTTGGCAAGTGAAATATAGAGAAGAACTTCAAACGTATTTTGAAAGAATAAAAATAAGTGTTGATAATTGGATTGAAATTCATAATGAATTGTTTGTGTTTTCATTTAATTTTAAGAATACTCAAAAACGAATTAAAAACAAAGTCAGTTTTCCTAGGTATCCAATTTTAGGAAGATGGAATCAAAGATGGTTGTATTGGGATGGTACAAGAAAGTTATTGATTGTTTATGCGCAAAAGAGTTTAAAGAAAAACATAAAAGAAGTGATTAAAGAGTGGCCAAACCAAGACAAAATCAGTCTTATCTATATTCCTGAATATGTCGATTATTTTCAGTCAGCGGACTATATTCAAAATCAATATGATTGGGATATGCTTTGGATTGGTCCAGGATATTTAGACTATGCGTTTTATTTAAAGAGAAAAAGCGTGTCTTCAAGTTTATTAATTTATTGGGATGCGTACAATGCCTATAATTTGGAGGAATATGAATCAGTGTTTGGTGCGAGTTAAAGTTTCACTTTATCCAGAGCAACATACAATCTGGATTAACGAAAACAGTTTAGTGCGTATTTTTGTTTCTGACTTTTCAAAGCAATGGTTTATAGATAAAGCTACATATGATCATTTTTTATATCACATTGAAAAGAAAAGAAAGTTAAATAATCAGCTAACTTGGAAAGAAAATTTTATTTGTTCAGGCGATCATTTAATTTTAGTTTAGGAGGTTTTATGAATATTAAAGTTAATTATGAGGATTTATTACAACAAGCGAAATATCTTCAAATGAAAGCAGATGAATATAAACAAATTGTTGATACAATGAATCAAAAAATACATGCGATGTATGCGATATGGCAAGGAGAAGATCATCTTGTCTTTGTGTCTAAATTCGATGAATTGTATCCACGATTGAATCAAATGAATCAAGTAATCAATGAATATGCCACGCTTCTACAAAAGAGTGCATATATGTATCAGTCATTACAACAAGATCGTATTGCCAAGGCAAAACAATTAGCATAAAAAAAATAAGGAGGTAAACTAATATGTTACAGATTGCTTATGAGGATGTAATACAATATGCCAATCAAATGAATACTTTAAAACAAGAAATGATGGATGTGTTCCAAGATATTCAAACAAAAATGAATGCGATTTCTTCTACATGGGATTCACCAGCTTCACGACAATTTCAAAGTGAGTTTCAACAAGTTGTACCTGCGTTTTCTAATTTTATACAAATGATGGATGGATATGTTCAGTTTTTATCACAAACAGGAGATATCTATAAAGAAAATGAGGAGATGTTAAGAAGTGCAATGGTCTGATGCTTTGATATACTATCGAAATCTAGAAAAAAACATACAATATGTTAAGAATCAAACATCTTTGTTAAGTCAATCCAATGAAGAATACAATTTATTGATTTCATCTTTAAATCAGCTTTTATATTTGATTCAAAACCAAATTGCACAAATTCAACATGAATATCGAAACCAATAATCTATCTCATATAGCTTCTTTTCTTCAATCGCAATTAAAATCGTATTCTTTTCCAAATTCACAAATCCAAAGAAATCATCAAATAATTCAAAATAAATTATTTAGTTTATCAAATTATTTTCAAAATTCAAAAGAGGAATTAGAACAAATTGAAGGACTTATTTTAAAAGAAACCAAAGGAAAATTATCGCATTCGCATTATGAAAATTGGAATGCGATTGGACAATTGTTTCAAAAAGACGTAAACACAACTCTATCTCAGACACTTCAATATTCGTATTCCAAATGTCAGGCGTCTTATAAGAAATTAAATGTAAATATATCAACATTGAATTTATATGCCCATGGCAAGGTACAATGTCGTTTATGGAAAAATAAGAAATTTGATCCTCGTCTTTCTTTAAGTGCTAATGTCGATGGTTCTTTAGCTTCAGGAACTGCTTCTATGAAAATTGGAAACGACAAAATATATGCCAAAGCCAATGCGAAAGGATGGGCAGGTGTTGTATATGGAAAAGCTAAAGCTGTTTTAAGCTTTGATGAACAAACACTTTCTTTAGGAGCGGGTTTTGCGGCTTTAAAAGGTTCTATTAGTTGTTCATTCCATATCTTTGGAGCGAGTGTTGTATTAACGGGATCAGGATCGATTGGAAGTATGGAAGCTAATGTTGAATATAGTCATAAAAACCGTGAATGGGAATTTGGTTCTAAACTGGGCTTTATTTGTGGCCTGGGATTTAAAGTAAAAGTTAATTATTAAGGAGGAAATGATGAAAGAGTATTTACCATTGGGAACAATAGTAGCTTTAAAAAACACTAAGAAAAGAATTATGATTGTAGGACGACTACAGACAAGAGAAACAGATGATAAAGTATATGATTATGCAGCTGTTTTGTATCCGGAAGGTTTAATTGATAGTGAACACTTTTATTTGTTTAATCAAGAAGATATTCAAACTTTATACTATATTGGTATGCAAGATGAAGAGGAGTTTAACTTTCGCTATCGTCTACAAGAACAATCATAAAAAGAAAAAGAGAATGGTTTTGAAATCATTCTCTTTTTTTGTTAGTCTTCATCAGATTCAGATAGTTCAGGATAATCGATTAAATATTCAGGATTATTAACCTTTAAGTAATCGAAGATATCTTGATCATGAATTTGTAGATCGTATTTTGTGAAGTAATAAGTCCAAATTTCAGATTCAAAGGAATCACCAGCTGAAATAGTACTTTCATACGCATCGATGTTTTTATCGTAATCATTACTTGAAACAATGATTACATAAGCATATGTGGTTCCATCATCATTAGTAAATACTTCATCGATAACACCTTCTTTTTTCGCTTTATATGCTTCATTAATAGCACGAGTTGGAAGGGTTGTATCTAATGTAGTACATACGATTTCTGAATTAGAATAAGTAGAATCAGCACTTGTGTAAGCTTCATATACAGAAGCTAGGTCTTGACCATCTTTTAAGGCATCGATAGCTTTTTGAGCTGTTTTTTCATCATCGCATTTTAATACTGTGATTAGAGATGGTTTGTATTCTTTTTTTATGGCATCTTTATTATCTGTGAAATATTGTTTTTGAAGCTTTAAACCTTGTTGTTCAGGAATTAAAACCGTTTCAATATAGTCGTCTTTATCCGCATAGCCCATCTGTTTCAATTGATCATCTAAATCATCATAATCATTTTTTAAATCATCATAGCTTTTTTGAGCATCTTTTTTGATTTCATCGGTAACACCTACGGTTTTATCATAAACTACATTTTTTGCTAATTGAACAGTTAAAACACCGCCATTGGCTTTTTTGATTAATTCATATTCATCTTGTTTTGTATATGTTTTATCACCAATTGTCATGATGGCATCGTTTCCATTTTGAATAGAAGCGTTTGCACCTTGACATCCTGCTAGTGATAAAGTGAATAGGGCAACGGCCAATACTTTTTTATTCATCGGCTTCATCTCCTTGTGTTGATAAATTACTTGAAATATAGTCTTCTAATTTGGTTTGTACATCAGAATCATTGAATTTGATATCTAATTTTGATGCATAGAATTCAATGGATTCCATTTCTAAGGTACTATTACTTGATAAAAATTTACTAACAACCTTGTCACGAACATCTTCGTTTTTAGAATTCAATAATTTGTTTAAATCAGTTTGGTCAACATGTACTTTATACAATAAAGTAGATCCACTGTTATTTGTGACAGTAATCCAATCAGATGTTTGTCCTTTTTCTAAATCTAAAGCTTCCATTGCAACTTGACTTGGAAGACCTGTTCCATAATAAGCATAGGTATTGCTTGTTAAGTCATCAGAATCACAATATCCATAGAATCCTTTATTGCCAGCTGTGGCTGTATCTTCTGAGAATGCTTTAGCAGCAGAAGCAAAGCTTTCGCTTTCGATTTCAGAATCAATGTTGTCTTTTTTCTTTTGTTCATCTTCTGTTAGATTTTCAGCATCCGCTACGCTCATAGAAATAATAGAAACACTTCTAGGGCTTTTATCTTCAACAGCTTGTGAATATTTATCAAAGTTATCTTTGATGTATTCTGTATTCATTTGTTTTTCTTTTACCGAGTTTAAAGAAAACTCATATGCTGCATTTTCAGATGAGTAACCATATTTTGCTAATTCAGAAGCTAAATAAACTTCATAGTCATCTCCATATTGAGATTGGAAATTAGAACGAATTGTATTTTCCATTGTCTTTGCTTCTTCTTTTAAATCTTTAGTGTCTTCTACACTTTGATCGATGACTGCATTTTTGTACATTTGATACAATAAAGAAGAATCAAATTGTTGTTCTGTTTCATAAAATGAATCAGCTGAAATATTTTTGTCTGCGACACTGGCAAGTAATTCTTGGCCGTCTTCTTTTTGTCCAGATACATTGTATCGATTCATATCATAAATAAAATATCCTAAAAAGGATAAGATGACGATCGCAATTACTACTACAAACCAGTTTGATTTTAGTAGATCAACCATATAATGCCTCCTATTGATACTAATCCTAACAATTATAATAAAAACAGCTTTAAAATGCAATGAAACCGCGGTGCTAAACAATTGAGAAACTCAGTGTTTTTTGATACACTAGTTGAGTGAAAAGAGGAAAGAACATGTCAAAGTTAGTTATAAATAATTTACATGTATCAGTAAATGATAAAGAAATATTAAAAGGAATTGATTTAACGGTTTGTTCTAATGAGCGACACGCTTTAATGGGACCTAATGGAAACGGTAAATCAACTTTGTTACAAGCTATTATGGGAAATCCTAAATATGTTGTAACACAAGGATCAATTATATTCGATGATCAAGACGTCCTAGCTATGGAAGTGGATGAACGTTCTAAGGTGGGATTGTTTTTAGGAATGCAATATCCTAGTGAAATATCAGGAGTCACAAACTCTGATTTTTTAAGAAGTGCTATTAATGCACGTAGAGAAAAACCAATTTCATTGTTTAAATTCATTAAAGAAATGGATAAAGCTATTCAAAAATTAGAAATGAAACCAGATTTAGCACATCGTTTCTTAAATGATGGATTCTCTGGTGGAGAGAAAAAACGTAATGAAATTGTTCAAATGATGATGTTAAAACCACAAATCGCAATGCTAGATGAAATTGATTCAGGTCTAGACGTTGATGCTTTACGCATTGTATCGGATGCAATTAATGAAATTCAAGAAGAAACACAAATGGGATTATTAATCGTTTCTCATTATGCTCGTTTCTATGATTATTTGAAACCAACGCATGCTCATATTTTAGTTGATGGAAAAATTGTAATGTCATCTGATGCTTCATTGGTTGAAAAAGTTGATCAAAATGGATATGAATGGCTAGAAGATGAGTTACATATTCAATTGAAGAAAGAAGAAACAAAACAACCAATTTCTCTAGGAAGCTGTGGCGCAAAGAAGGTGGCCTGAGATGAAAGAAATCTTAGGAACAAACAATCGTCTTGAATATGCATCAAATTGTAATGAATTTCATTCTTTTGTGATAAATCAAAAAGAAATAAATCTAGATATTTATTGTCAAGAAGATAGCCACGTGGAATTGTTTTTAATGAATCAAAGTGATGATTGTACATTGAATGTTCACGTGGAATGTAAAGGGAATTCATATTGTAAAATTGGTTTATTAGACTTACAAGATGCACCTTTAATTTGGAATCAAGAAACGATTTTAAAAGAAGAAGGTGCTGAATTTGAAATTTATTCAGCGCAATTATGTCAAGCCCATGGCATTAAAAAAGGAACAATTGAAGTAAAACATGAAGCGGCCCATACATATGGACAAATTCAAAACTATGCGGTTTTATCTGAAAATGCGAATTATGAAATGTGGGCTAATGGAAACATTGAAAAAGGATGTGTTGATGCTCAATCGCATCAAAAAACAAGAGTTTTAACGCTTGGTAAAGGACACAACGCAAATGTAACACCGCTTTTATTAATTAGTGAAAACCAAGTTAAAGCATCACATGCCTTATCCATTGGACAACCAAATGAAGAACAATTATATTATCTACAATCACGTGGATTAACAAAGCAACAGGCCCTTGGTTTATTGAGTGTTGGCTATTTCTTGCCAATTATTCAAATGGTTCCAGATCAAGACCAACAAATTGAACTACAAAAAGAAATGGAACAGAAAGTAGGCTTATATGGATGTAAATAAAATTCGTGAAGATTTTCCGATTTTAAAACGAACAATGAGTGACAAACCATTAATTTATTTTGATAACAGTGCCACAACGCTAAAACCACAGCCTGTTATTGATGCAGTAACTCATTATTATACGTATTTAGGAGCCAATGCTCATCGTGGAGACTACGAAATGAGTGGACAAGTGGATAGTGAATTTGAAGGAGCTCGAAAAGTTGCCCAAAAATTTATTAATGCTAAATATCCTGAAGAAATCGTTTTTACATCTGGTTCAAGCATGGGATTAAATGAAGCTTGTATTATGATTACGCGTCAATATCTACAAGATGGCGATGTGGTATTATCTTGTGAAAGTGAGCATGCTTCAAGTATTCTTCCATGGATGAAAGCAAATAAAAAAATTGAAATCAATTATATTCCTTTAGATGAACAAGGAAAAATCACAATTGAAAATTTCAAAAAAACATTGAACGATAAAGTAAAGGTTGTATGCCTTGCTCAAGTTTCCAATGTATTGGGATTTTGTGCCCCAATTAAAGAAATCACAAAAATCTGTCACGAAAGAAATATTTTAGTTGTATGTGATGGAGCCCAAAGTACGCCTCATCTAAAAATAGATGTTCAAGACTTAGATGTTGATTTCTTTGTGATGAGTGCTCATAAAATGTGCGGACCAACAGGAATTGGTTTTCTATATGGAAAGAAAAAGTATCTTGATGAATTAGAGCCTGTTTTCTATGGTGGAGAATCGAACGCAAGATTTGATGCCAAGGGAAATATCATTTTAAAAGATACACCATTAAAATTTGAAAGTGGAACACAACCAATTGAAGCGGTTATCGGTATGGCAACTGCTATGAAATATATTGAAGCCATTGGACAAGAAAACATTCATGCTTATGAAGTGGAATTAAAACAATATTTCTTAGATCAAATTAAAGATATGGACAATATTGTTGTGTATAATAAAGAATCAGAAAGTGGTATTGTCACATTTAATGTATTAGATAACGGAAAAATGATTTTTTCACAAGACGTAGCAAGTTTCTTAAATACCAAAGGAATTGCGGTTCGCTCTGGTCAACATTGTGCTAAATTATTGCCAGATGTTTTAAATGTGAATTCTACTATTCGTGCTAGTTTTTATTTTTACAACACAAAAGAAGAAATAGATACTTTTGTTCAAGCTTTGAAAGAAGTAAATCTAAAAAATTGTGTTGATATTTTCTTTTAGAAGGGAGGACTTACTATGCCAATTGATGCTTCGTTATTAAGGGAAATTATTATGGATCATTATGAATATCCAAGAAATAAATCACTTACTCAAGAAGATGGATATGAATCCGTTCATATGGCAAGTGATTCTTGTATAGATGATATTACCGTACAATCTAAAATCGAAGACGGAAAAATTAAAGATATTCGCTTTGATGGTGTAGCTTGTACAATTGCGACTTCTTCAACATCGATTATGAGTGAACTACTTGTTGATAAATCGGTAAAAGAAGCCCAAGAAATTATAGATAACTACTTCAACATGATTGATCAAAAAGATTATGATGAAGATTTATTAGAAGAAGCGATTGCGTTTCAAAATGTTGGTAAACAAGCCAATCGTATTCATTGCGCTACTATTGGATGGAAGGCAATGGAACAAATGATTAAAGAAAGTGAAGGTGACAAAAATGAATCCTAATGATATTTCACTTTCCAATCAAGAAGATTTTCAAGATCAATATGATGCCGTTTTTGAAACAGGAAAAGGATTGAATGAAGAAGTCGTTCGTACAATTTCCAAAGTAAAAAACGAACCAGAATGGATGTTAGAATATCGTTTAAAATCATTAAAATGTTTTCAAGAAAAGCCAATGCCAGAATGGGGATTGGATTTAAGTCATATGGACTTTGATGATTATACATATTATTCTAAGCCATCAAACACAAAAACAGATAATTGGGATGAAGTTCCCGAAACAATTAAGAATACATTTGAACGTTTAGGAATTCCAGAAGCGGAACAAAAATTCTTAGCAGGGGCTTCGGCTCAATATGAATCAGAAGTTGTATATCATAATATGCTTGAAGAAGTTCAAGAAAAAGGTGTTATCTTCTTAGATATTGATAGTGGATTAAGAGAATATCCGGAAATTTTCAAAAAATATTTTGATACGGTTATTCCTTATAACGATAATAAATTCTCAGCTTTAAATGGAGCTGTTTGGTCAGGTGGTTCTTTCATTTATGTTCCACCAGGAGTAAAACTTGAAAAACCATTACAATCGTATTTCCGTATTAATTCGGAAAGAATGGCGCAATTTGAACGTACATTAATCATTGTGGATGAAGGAAGTGACATTCATTATGTAGAAGGATGTACAGCTCCAAGTTATTCCAAAGATTCATTGCATGCTGGTGTTGTTGAAATTGTCGTTATGAAAAATGCACGTTGCCGTTATACTACAATTCAAAACTGGTCTAAAAACATTTATAACCTAGTTACACAGCGCGCAAAAGTATTTGAAGGTGGTCAAATGGAATGGGTTGATGGAAACATTGGTTCATTGGCTACAATGAAATATCCTACTTGTGTATTAGCTGGTGAAGGTGCAAAAGGTACTTGTATCACAATTGCAGTTGGTGATGGGGTACAAGAAATTGATTCGGGTGCCAAAATGATTCATTTAGCTCCGAATACAACAAGTCAAATTATTTCTAAATCGATTTCTAAAAATGGTGGAAAAACAAATTATCGTGGATTAATTCGTCATAATCCGAATGCAACGGGTTCAAAGAGTAAAGTGGAATGTGATACTTTGATTTTAGATGAAAAATCGAGTTCAGATACACTTCCAACAAATATCATGAAAAACGAAGATTCAACGATTGAACATGAAGCAACGGTATCAAATATCAGTGAAGAACAATTATTTTATTTAATGTCACGTGGTCTATCTCGTGCTAAGGCAACAGAAATGATTGTAATGGGATTCTTGGAACCTTTTACTAGAGAGCTTCCAATGGAATATGCGGTTGAATTAAATCGTTTACTTCAATTGGATATGAGTGATTCTATTGGATAGAAAAGAATTAATTGCCTTACGAGAACAAGTTGAAAATCGTGATCAAAAAGAAGAAAGAATTGTTCAAAAACTAGATCCATTCATGAATGGAAATGTTGGTATTTATTATCCTATTAATGGAGAAGTAAATTGTTTTGATGATTTCAAGCGCTATAAAAATCTATATTTACCAATTACTCAAGAAAATGGAAAAATGGATTTTTATCAGTTTACTGGAAAATTATATAAAGGAAAGTTTAATTGTTTAGAACCAAGTAATAAAAAGAAAATTGATCCATTAGATTTAGATGTCATTATTGTACCAATGATAGGATTTTATAAAATGCATCGCTTAGGATATGGAAAAGGATACTATGATCGATACTTGAAACAAACACAGGCTATCAAAATTGGAGTTGCCTTTGATTGTCAAAAACTAGATCATATGGATATCAAGAAAACCGATGTTCCAATGGACTTAATTATTACGGAGTCAAAGACAATTTGGAAATAAAGATATGATGAGTGTAAAAGATAATGCGAAAAAATTCTGGGATTTATTTTGTTCCCTGGAAAATGAAATCAAAGATGGATTAGTTCATCAAAATTATGAAATATTAAATAAAGATGTCGAAGCATTAGATGATTTATGTTATGAAATGACAGGATGTCACTTCTTTGTTGAAAATTTATACGATGAATTTGAGTGTACATTTGATACAGGACCTAATAAAACTTGTCAATTGGTTGCTCAATTCTTCGCACAAATGGCACCACAAACTATAAAAAGAAATTGGATTATCAATGATTGTCTTCCACCTTTGTCATCAAAAGCACTAATGGCGACGGTTAAAATTAAAGATACAGACTATACAATTCAAGATTTCTTTGTTTCTTATGGAATTGATGAAAATCAAAATATGGTGCATGCCAAAGTATATTGTCCGGGATATTATTTAATTGATAACACGGAAAATAAAAAAGAAATGAGCATGTATTTACTTGAATTAGCTTTAGGTGAAACAAGCTATGAAGCTTATTTATCAAGTATTGATTACATTGATGAATGTAAAGAAGTGGAAAGTTTCTGTCCTATCTATGAGTTCTATGATAAATTGATGGACATTGTTGAAAAGAATCACTGGCAAAACTACAATTCACCACTAGATATTTATTCTGTTTATAAGCCAATTCAAGATATTACTCATGATTCGCTTCGTAAAGATATGAAGATGATTTTTACAACGCATCCTATTTTATTAGAAGAAACAATTGAAAATAAAAATGATGTGTTAGCGGATATGGAAAGTAAAGGCGGAGAATATGGTTATATTTACTATATTAATTTATATGGAAATGAAGATGATGCCTTAATTCGCCAAGAAATTTCAAAGAAAATTAATCAACAGCTTCAAAAGAATTTAATAGGTAAAGTGATTGGTGGTTCAATTGGAAAGAGTTATTCTTATATTGACCTAGCAATCTATGATTCTAAAGTATTCACAATTGTCTTTAATAAAATTAAACGACAATTAGATGATCAAGTGGAACTTTTCTATCAATCATTTCAAGCTAAAAACTAAAGAAGGATATCCCAATCGGATATCCTTTTATTGTCTACATAAAAGAGGATATAACAGTTAAGTGATTTGTCACTTGAAAAGAGTTATATCCTCTTTTTCTATGCTTCTATAATTTAAAAAGTACTCTTGATTCATTGTCAGAATCATTTAGAGTACTTTTTGAGCATTATAAAAACAACTT
>JAQYFP010000046.1 GCA_028723085.1 Erysipelotrichaceae bacterium
GTAACATCAAATGATTCTTTTAAATGTAAAGGACGTCCATTTCCATTGGCATCTTTACGATTATAATCGTAGAAACGATATGTTGTATTGGAATTAGTACCAACTTCAATTGCCCAGATTCCTTTTCCTAAAGCATGAAGCATTCCCATTGGAATAATGACATAATCACCTTTTTTTACAGGAATATAATTTAGATATTGTTCAAGCGTTCCATTTTCAACAGCATTACGAATGACTTCTTTATCATTTGTTTTGGTACCAGCTACTAATGTTGCACCAGGAAGGGCATCGACTATATACCAACTTTCGTGTTTTCCATAGTCGTTACTTGTTTTAAGAGCATATTCATCATATGGATGACATTGAATGCTTAGCGCATCTTTGGCGTCTAAATACGCAACACGAAGCATTTCATGTAGAGTATATCCATGACCTAGAATGTTATCTGGGTCATTGTCGATTACTTGTTGAAGAGTCGTGTTTTCTAAATTTCGAATTTTATTTGTACAATAAGGATGTGCTGAGACTTCCCACCATGTTCCATAATTTTTATCATATCCACGTGCTTTAGAAATATGATTATCACCCCAAATTGTATAATCTGGTATTGGTTCTAAAAGCAAAGGTTTCATTGTTGATTCTCCTTTTCAAATTGTTCTAAAATCACAAGACTACTTGAAGTACCAATGCGACTAGCCCCAGCTTCAATCATTGCTTTACATGTAGCCCAGTCACGGATTCCTCCGGCAGCTTTTACTTTGACTTGTCCTTCTACTGTTTCAACCATTAATTTTACATCTTCAACAGTTGCACCACTTGTTCCAAATCCTGTAGATGTTTTAATGAAATCAGGACGTACTTCTTTGGCGATTAAGGCAACTTGACGAATTTCTTCTTTTGTTAAGTAGCAATTCTCAAATATTACTTTACTAATCACATTGTGTTCTTTACAAATACTAACAATGGCTTCCATTTCTTCTTTGATATAATTCCAATTACCCATTTTAGCTTGGCCAATATCAATGACATAGTCTATTTCATCTGCACCATTAGCAATGGCAATTTTGGTTTCCGCTATCTTACTTGCTAAACCTGCTTGTCCTAAAGGAAAGGAAATAGCTGCTCCGACATGAATGTCTGTATCTTTTAATTGTTCTTTACAAAACTTAGTCCATGTTGTATTGATAGCTACCATACATGCACCAATTTCTTTAGCTTCATCACATAATTTTTTTAAATCTGCATTTGTCGCATATGGTTTTAAATAAGTGTGATCAAAATATTTTGCAAGTTCTTTTTTATTCATATGTTTTAGCCTCCGTGGTTATTTTAAGACAAAAAAATAAAAAAAACAAGAAAATGTTATAACATTTAAAAGAAACGAAAATTTGCTTTTTTATAAAAGTTTAGTATACTTTCAGTCATAGGAGGCATGTATGTCAAAAGTAAATTTAGCTATTCCTTCAATAGATGCAGAAATGATTATTCCTAAAAAAACAATTTTAAAAGAAATGAATCTTCCTGAAGGGTATCAATATGTTTCTTTTACAAACCAACATCAAGATAAAGTACAAAAATTACTTGATGAACTAAATGTAAATTTTAATATAGATCAAATTATGCAAGCACAAAGAACGATATTTAAAGAACATTGTGTACTAGTAGAATATCAACATGAACTTGTTGCTTGTGCAAGTCTTTGCCAAGATGAAGACGCGTGTTTGTATTTGGCTTTTGTGGCTGTTAGAGAAGCACATCAATATAAGGGAATTGGAAGAGCAATGGTTTCACGTATTTGTAAACAATTTGATCGTATGAAAACAAGATATCCTTTATGTGCGAAAGTGAATGCGCAGGCCTTGGAAGAAATTAAATTATTGAATCGAATGGAGTTCACACCTTTTTTGGGAAAAACAAAAAATAAATCAGAACAAGAAGTTGAACAAGATTGGAACGTAATTACAGAGTTGTTAAGGAAGTGATTTTATGATGGCAATTGGTATTATTGCGATATTAGAGGCTTTATATATTGCTTATTTAAAAAATAAACAATCGAATATTATAGAAAAATTAACGGAAACGATTAAAGATTTAGTTTCAGCGTTAAATCAAATTTTAGAAGATTATCAAATCAAAGATGTTGATAAATATTTAAAACATATTCGAAATGCAAAAATTGAAGTGAAATAGCTTCAATTTTTTTGTATATAAATAAAAAAACAAGCTTTCGCTTGTTCTGATCAAAATGGTGGGGACGGAGGGACTTGAACCCTCACGGTGTTACCACCAACGGATTTTAAGTCCGTTGCGTCTGCCTATTCCGCCACGACCCCAACTGACTTAATCATTATACATGATTATTTTAGAATTGCAAATATAAATTGAAAAAAATTTAATAAAATAAAAAACAAGCTTTCGCTTGTTTCAATCAAAATGGTGGGGACGGAGGGACTTGAACCCTCACGGTGTTACCACCAACGGATTTTAAGTCCGTTGCGTCTGCCTATTCCGCCACGACCCCAACTGACTTTAATAGTATATACTAATTATTTTTTAAAAGCAAATAAAATTTTAATAAATTTTTTTTTAGTTTTGTTCTGTTTTCTGTATAATATAAGTAAATAAATAGGAGATTAAGTATGCCAAAAAGAGAAGACATAAACAAAATTTTAGTTATTGGTTCTGGACCTGTAATTATTGGACAGGCAGCAGAATTTGACTACTCAGGTACGCAAGCTTGTAAAGCACTAAAAAAATTGGGATATGAAATTGTTTTAGTGAATTCCAATCCTGCTACAATTATGACAGATCCAGATACTGCCGATGTGACTTATATTGAACCATTAAATGTAGATCGATTAACACAAATTATCGAAAAAGAAAGACCAGATGCTTTGCTTCCTAACTTAGGAGGACAATCTGCTTTGAACTTGTGTTCAGAATTAAGTCAAGCAGGTGTTTTAGAAAAGTATGATGTAGAAGTTCTTGGTGTTAAAGTTGATGCCATTGAAAAAGGTGAAGACCGTCTTGCGTTTAAACAATCTATGGATGCTTTAGGAATTGAAATGGCACGTTCAGAGATTGCGAATACCGTTGATCAAGCAGTTGAAATTGCTTCTAAACTTGGATATCCAGTCGTTATTCGTCCTGCTTATACAATGGGAGGAGCCGGAGGTGGCCTTGTTTATAACGTTGAAGAGCTTAAAACTGTTGTTGCCCGTGGTCTACAAGCAAGTTTAGTTCATGAATGTCTTATTGAAGAATCAATTCTTGGTTGGGAAGAATTAGAAGTTGAAGTAGTACGCGATGCGAAGAACAACATGATCACTATTTGTTTTATTGAAAACATTGATCCAATGGGTGTTCATACTGGAGATTCATTTTGCTCTGCTCCAATGTTGACTATTTCACAAGAAGTACAAGACCGCTTAAAAGATATGGCCTTCCGTATTGTTGAATCCATTAATGTCATTGGTGGTACAAACGTTCAATTTGCACATGATCCAAAAACAGATCGAATTTGTGTTATTGAAATCAATCCACGTACATCAAGATCATCTGCACTTGCTTCTAAAGCAACTGGATTCCCAATTGCACTTGTTTCAAGTATGTTAGCAGCTGGTTTAACTTTAGATGAAATTGAATGTGGTAAATATGGTACATTAGATAAATATGTACCTGATGGAGATTATGTAGTAATCAAATTTGCACGTTGGGCTTTTGAAAAGTTCAAAGGAGCCAAAGATGAATTAGGAACGCAAATGCGTGCGGTTGGTGAAGTAATGGCTATTGGAAAAACATATAAAGAAGCTTTCCAAAAAGCAATTCGTTCACTTGAAACTGGATGCTATGGTCTAGGACATTTTAAACAATATGATTCTTATACGAAAGAAGAATTATTAAATGAACTTCATGTACCTACTAGTCATCGCCAATTCGTTATGTATGAAGCATTACGTAAAGGTGCTACAGTTGAAGAATTACATAATTTAACTAAGATTAAGCTATATTTCATTGAACAAATGAAAGAATTAGTTGATGAAGAACAAGAACTTGTAAAATATGATCAACTTCCAGTTGATGTATTGCGTCACGCTAAACAAAATGGATTCTCGGATAAATACTTATCACAAATTTTAAATGTATCAGAAGACTCAATTCGTAAACAAAGAATTGAAAATGGAATTGTTCAAACTTGGCAACCAGTACACGTTTCAGGTACAAAAGATAATGCATACTACTATTCTACATATAATGCCGAAGACCATGATGTAGTGTCAGATAAACCTAAAGTTATGATTTTAGGTGGTGGTCCAAACCGTATTGGACAAGGAATTGAATTTGTCTATTGTTGTGTACACGCAGCCTTGTCGTTAAAGAAATTAGGATTTGAAACAATTATTGTCAACTGTAACCCTGAAACAGTGTCTACTGACTATGACACATCAGACAAATTGTATTTTGAACCTTTAACACTTGAAGATGTATTGAGTATTCATGAAAAAGAAAAGCCATTAGGTGTTATAGCTCAATTCGGTGGTCAAACACCATTGAATTTAGCAAATGATCTAAAGAAAAATGGAGTAAATATTCTTGGTACAACACCAGAAACAATCGATATGGCCGAAGATCGTGATTTATTCAATGGTATGATGGAAAAATTAGGTATTCCAATGCCTGAATCAGGAATGGCTGTTAATGTTGAAGAAGCATTAGCAATTTCAAAAAGAATTGGCTATCCATTGATGGTTCGTCCTTCATATGTACTTGGTGGAAGAGGAATGGAAGTTGTCTATGATGACAATGATTTAAAAGAATATATGGCAGCTGCTGTTGGAGTAACACCAGATCGTCCTATTTTAATTGACCGTTTCTTATCAAATGCATTGGAATGTGAAGCGGACGCGATCAGTGATGGAGAAAATGTGTTTGTACCAGCTGTTATGGAACACATTGAATTGGCTGGAATTCACTCTGGAGATTCAGCTTGTATGTTACCAAGCCAAAATATTCCTTTCCGCCATTTAGAAACAATTAAAGAATATACAAAGAAGATTGCCAAAGAAATGAATGTACGCGGATTAATGAATATGCAATATGCCATTGCCGATGACAAAGTGTATGTTCTTGAAGCTAATCCAAGAGCAAGTCGTACTGTACCACTAGTTTCAAAGGTATGTAATGTTAATATGGTTAAACTAGCTACTGAAATTGTAACTTGTCCATTAACAGGAAATGAATCACCGGTACCATCATTAAAAGAAAAAGTCATTCCTCATGTAGGAGTTAAAGAAGCTGTATTCCCATTTAATATGTTCCCAGAAGTCGATCCTGTTTTAGGTCCTGAAATGCGTTCAACAGGAGAAGTATTAGGATTAGGTCATTCTTTTGGAGAAGCTTATTTCAAAGCTATTGAAGGAACACAAACACAACTTCCAACAAAAGGAAAAGTCTTGATTTCAATTAATGATCGTGACAAAGATGAATTAATTCCTTTAGCACAAGGATATTACGATGCTGGTTTCGAATTAGTGGCAACAGGCAATACTTGTAAAATGATCCGTGAACATAATATTCCAGTTCAATTTGTTAATAAGATGTCAGAAGGACGTCCTAATGTTGAAGACTTAATCACAAATGGTGAAATTAGTTTAGTAATTAATACACCAGGTGGAAAACAAAGTGTTCATGATGATAGTTATATTCGTAAATCGGCTATTAAGATGCATATTCCATATGTAACAAATATGGCAGCAGCTAAAGCAAGTTTACAAGGAATTCGTGAAATTAAGATTCATGGTCGTCATGATGTAATGTCTTTACAGGAATATCATAAACATATTAAATAGTTTTTAAAAATGCTCTTATTTTGGTAAGAGCATTTTTAATTGACATGTATTATGTCAATTAAAAATGTATCCTAATCTTGTAAAAAGAAAAGGAGGAAATACATTTAAAAAAATGTATTTAAGATAATATGACTCGTTGTGGAAAATGTATAAAAATGCTTATTTTATTAAGTAAAAATGGAAAAATGACATCTATTGAATTGGCAAAAGAATTGGATACCAATGTTCGTAATATTAGAGAATACAGAAAAGAATTAGAAGCTGCTGGTTTTCAATTTCAATCTGTTACAGGAATTAATGGAGGAATTGAATTAGAAAATTGTAAAGTTGAAATTATTTCAAACTAAAAAAATATGACAGAAGATGTAATTTGTTGTACACTTTTCTGTAGAAAGAAGGATGTTATATGATTTCACAACAAATGATTGCTTTAAGAAATGAAATGAAAAAAGAAGACGTTCAAGCTTTTATTATTCCAACAAGTGATTTCCATGATACGGAAACCGTTGCGGATTATTTTGCAGCACGTAAGTATTTTTCAGGATTTACAGGAAGTGCAGGTGTACTTGTTGTATTAGAAGAAAAAGCTGCTTTATGGACAGATGGACGTTATTTTATTCAAGCTGAAAATGAATTAAAAGATTCTGGTATTGATTTAATGAAACAAGGTCAAGAAGGTGTTCCTTCTATTGAAGAATATATTGTTTCTAATCTTACAAAAGGACAAAACGTTGGTTTTGATGGAAGAACAATTAGCTATAATGACGCTTTAAAATATCAAAGTGCTTTTGAATATGCAGGATTAAACTTAAAAGTGAATCTTGATTTAGTTAGTCAAGTATGGACAAACCGTCCTGAAATGCCTCATGCCAAGACTTTCTATTATGATGAAAAATATTCTGGCCGTACAATTAGCCAAAAACTTGATATGGTACGAAAAGAAATGGAAAAAGAACACGCTCATACGTATGTCATTACTAAGATTGATGAAGTAGCATGGCTATATAATATTCGTGCTTGTGATATTGAAAATGTACCTTTACCAATGTCTTATGCGATGGTAACAATGGATAATGCTTATTTATACATTAATCAAAGTCGATTTGATGAAGTGAGTCGACAAAAATGTGAAGAAGCTAATGTGACAGTATGTGATTACAATCAAATTTATGAAGATGTATTAAAAATGAATGGACCTGTTTTATTGGATCCAACTAGCTGTAACTCACGAATCGCAATGTCTTTAACACAAACAAAAGTTCTTAAAATGAGTCCAATCATTTTATTAAAGGCAATTAAAAATGAAGTTGAACTTGAAAATACGAAATGGGCACACATTAAAGATGGCGTAGCAATGACTAAGTTTATGTACTGGTTAAAGAAAAACGTAGGTAAAATGGAAATTGATGAAGTCAGTGCTTCTAAGAAATTGACATCACTTCGTGCCGAACAAGAAAACTATATTGAAGACTCTTTTGCGACAATTCCTGCTTATAAAGAAAATGCTGCTATGATGCATTATCATGCTAAAGAAGGATCTTGTGCCAAATTAACAAACGAAGGTTTATTCTTAGTTGATAGTGGTGGACACTATTATGAAGGAACAACTGATATTACACGTACTTTTGTTCTTGGTGAAGCTACAGAAGAAGAAAAATATTGGTTCACAAAAGCAATGCGCTCTCATATTCGTTTAGCCAAAGCTAATTTCTTGTATGGATGTCATGGATATAATCTAGATATTTTATCTCGTGGACCATTATGGGACTGCGATATGGATTATCAATGTGGAACAGGACATGGAGTAGGGCATTTATCAAATGTTCATGAAAGTCCTAATGGATTTAGATGGCGTATTGTACCTGAAAGAAATGATGCTTGTGTATTAGAAGAAGGAATGCTTCAAAGTAATGAACCAGGTGTTTATATTGAAGGAAAATTAGGAGTAAGACATGAAAATGAATATGTTGTTGTAAAAGGAAATAAAAACTTTTATGGTCAATTTATGCATTTTGAATGTTTGACTTGGGTACCATTTGATCGTGATGGAATCGATGCTTCTTTAATGACAGCAGATGAAATTGAATGGTTTAACTGGTATCAACAAGAATGTTATAATAAAGTTTCATTTGGTTTAAATGAAGAAGAAAAAGCTTGGTTAAAAGAAATTTGTAAACCACTTTAATATGAAAGAAAGAATGATTCAAGTAACATGTCCACATTGTGGACATGTTTTTGAGATAAAACGTGATACATTTGTTATTGCTAGAATGAATTCAGTGATTGATCAAAGATTGGAAGATGGAACATATTTTACCCATGTTTGTCAAAAATGTTTTAATCCATTTTATTTACTGCATCCATTTATGTACCGGGATCCAATTAAAAAATATATAATCATTTTATCAAATCAAAAAGAATTCACTAATTTACCACCCAATGAAAAAGTAATACGCACCCGAAATGCTAAGCAATTTTTATTGGCATACAAAGTATATTCACGTCAGTTAAATCTAAAATTTGTTCTTGCAAAACTTAATCAAATGAAAAATAAATATCAATGCAATGTAGAATTTATGGACTATGATGATGATAATCATTGCCTTTGGTTTAAAATTAGAGATGAACAAGTTGCTTTAATTTTAAAAGAATATGAAATTGAAAATGTATATGATAATATAGATACGAGGTGAAAGCATGAAAATATTAGTAACAGGTGGAGCTGGTTATATTGGTTCTCATACTTGTGTGGAATTATTAAATAATGGATATGAAGTTATTGTTGTAGATAACTTATATAATTCAAGTATAAAAGCAATCGAAAGAGTTGAACAAATCACAAATAAAAAAATCACATTCTATGAAAATGATATTTTAGATTTTGATGCTTTAGATCAAATCTTTGATAAAGAACAAATTGATGCGGTGATTCACTTTGCAGGTTTAAAAGCTGTAGGAGAAAGTGTATCGAAACCACTAGAATATTATGAAAATAATATCTCGGGTACTCTATCATTAGTCAAAGCTATGAAAAAACATGATGTTAAGAATATAATTTTTTCAAGTAGTGCAACTGTATATGGAAATCCGGCACAGATTCCTATAACGGAACAATGTCCTAAAGGACAGTGCACAAATCCATATGGATGGACGAAGTGGATGTTAGAACAAATTCTAAGTGATTTACACGTTGCAGATCCGGAATGGAATGTAATTTTACTTCGTTATTTTAATCCAATTGGAGCACATGCAAGTGGTCTAATTGGTGAAGATCCTAAAGGAATACCAAATAACTTGATTCCATATGTTAGTCAAGTTGCGATTGGAAAATTAGAATGTGTGGGTGTGTTTGGAAATGACTATGATACACCAGATGGAACTGGAGTAAGAGACTATATTCATGTCGTAGATTTAGCTAGAGGTCACGTAAAAGCTTTAGAAAAAATTAAAGAACATGCAGGGTGTAAAATATATAATCTTGGAACAGGTAATGGATATAGTGTACTAGATGTTATTCATGCTTTTGAAAAAGTATGTAATAAAAAAATACCATATCAAATAAAACCAAGACGACCAGGAGATATTGCAACGTGTTATTCAAAATGTGATAAAGCTAAAGAAGAACTTGGATGGCAAGCTGAATATGATTTAAATGATATGGTTAGTAGTAGCTGGAAATGGCAAACAATGAATCCAAATGGATATGAAGGAAAATAAGAATATGAAAAAGTTTATTGAAGAATTTAAGAAGTTCGCATTTCGTGGAAATATTGTCGATATGTCAATTGGGGTTTTGATTGGGGGAGCCTTTTCAGGATTAGTTGCCTCATTCACAACCGATATTATTAATCCTATTTTAGCTATTTTAGGAAACCCAGCTAATGGTCTAGGATGGGTTATTCCTTTACCAGGAGCATCAGAAGGAATTTTAATTGGTGATTTTATTGGAGCGGTTATCAACTTCATTATCATGGCTTTTGTGATTTTCACAATCATGAAGGTATTAAACAAAATCGCAACAATGGGACAAAAAGAAGAAGAGACAGTAGAACAAGCACCTGTTAAGGATCCTCAAATTGAATTATTAGAAGAAATTAGAGATTTATTAAAAGAAAATAAATAATGAAAAACTAGATGAATTGACTTGATTCATCTAGTTTCAGTTTGTTGACAAACCCCTCGTTTTATTTTATTCGAGGGGTTATATTTTGCCAATTTTTTACCATTTTCTAAAATTGTAAAAATTTGGACATATTTTTCTGCATATATACGAAAAATCGAGCATATCCTATGCTCCTTTCCAACTCCATAATGCCATTCTCTTTAAATTATGGCACGCAAAAATCAACCAGGCATGGTGCT
>JAQYFP010000047.1 GCA_028723085.1 Erysipelotrichaceae bacterium
CTACAATACAATTTGTTTCTTGCGCAAATTTCTTAATAAATGAAATTGAAGTTTCTAAATTTTCTTCGGTAACGGCATCGGCAACATCAGCATCCACACCTTTTGTGGTTCCAGTTCCTAAGGCAAGTGTTTTAATTTCCGAGATATTTCCACGAATCACATCAAATTTAATGTCTTTCATTAATTGCACAGCCGTTGAGGTACGTAATTTACTTGCACCCGCTCCAACTGGATCTAGTAATACAACATGTCCTAATTCATTGGCTTTTTTTCCTGCGATAAACATAGCTTCAATGGAGCGTTTATTCAGTGTTCCAATATTAATGTTCAAGCCACCACAAATAGATGTAATGTCTTCCACATCTTCTGGTTCATCCGACATAATAGGACTGGCACCGCTTGCTAGTATCACATTGGCAACATCGTTCACCGTTACATAGTTTGTGATGTTGTGTACCAATGGTACTTGTTTTCTTACATTTTCAATTGTTTTTTCCAGCATCTTCATTCCTCCTTTGTCCAAGGGTAAAAGAAAAGGTACGCTCCATTTCGGGAATGTACCTAAAAAAACGACTTTCTATTTCCCTACGCTGGCATTATCCAAATCAGGTTATATGGGTCGAGACTAAATATTCTCCTCTCAGCCTACTTCAGCAAGCTCCCCGTTTATTTGATTACACACAAGATTATACTCTTGGCTATCTTTTTTGTCTATATTTCAAAAAATCATCTTAACTACATATTAATTTACGATATTTTTCTTTTTCACTTTTATCATAATTTAATAAGTCATATACTTTATCAAAACTTTGCTCAGAAGATGACATTAGATTTTGTATTGTTTCTTTACGTTCTTTAGTTCGACCGATATCAATTCCTTCAGTTCGACCAATATCAATTCCTTGACTGATTCCTTGTTCGATAAAAAACACATGGTAATTACACATCGTTTGTACCTCCTGTTCATCTATGTCCATAATACCATATTTTCGTAAGTTATTCATATACGCTAAATCAAAGCGTTCAACTAATAATTCTTTTGTCATAACTTGAATAGGATGATTAGAATTTGGGTCATAATATACAAAAATAATATTTCCTTTTTGTGCATATTCTAACTTTATTCCTTTTCCGTTATCAATTGATTCATCATTTGTTTTCAAAATGGATATGCCATTACAATCTTTTTTGTGATTCAATACGATCCATATCGAATAACTCTTATAAATTTTATCGTAATGTGGATTGGTTTACTAAAGTCCATATTGATTGGCAATGAGTAAACTCGTATAGTGTGTAGCTCTTGATTCTAAATTGTATTTTAAGTTGTCAGTTGCCTGTAATTCGATATTAATTAAAATGTATTCATCTTTCGTTGGATGTTTGACTTTGAACAATAAATCAAATATAGCTGTTCCATTGAATTTAAATTCTTTATCTAATCCCTGTAGTCGATTTCCTGTTTCTTCAAACAAATCCATAATTTCATTGAGTTCTAAATTTTTATACTCTGGAATTAAGTATTTTAAGTACCGTGCTACAACACCTTTATAGGAATTTAGTTTCTTTCCAAATGAATCCACTTGTTCTTTAGCTTGTTTTGAATTAACCATTTTTTCAATACCTCCAATATATAATTCGACAAAAAAAAATTTGTAAAAAAAATTTTTTGATTTTTTTGTAAATTAAAAACAAGGATATATAACCATCCTTGTCCTTTAGTTTTATTAAATAGTATCTCGAACCATCATTAATGTATATCCAAGTAAGTTTTTACCTTTCCATGCCAATGCATTAAATCGTTCTTTATCATGCATAGATAAACCAATTCCCCATACTAAATCAGATACAGCACATTCAGCTAGTAAAGAATCATTAGTACTTTTAAGTTTATTTTTTAATTCTTCATTTTGACTAAACTTTGCCAACAATCCTTTATACACAATAATTTGACGAACACCATTCCAGAAACTTTCATTATATCCATATACCATTCGTCCCAATGCTTTAATTTCTTCTACATCATCTGTTTTTAGGATTTTAGAAGCAGTTTCTTCATCATTAAAAACAACAGCTTTTGAATACATCATATATTGTTCCATAGAAGAAAAACTAATTCCATCTATCTCAAAACTAGATAAATACCAATTACTTAAATATCCATTCTCTTCCTCTGGTTTATGAAAACATATAACTTTTTGATCATTAAATTTTGTAGTCATTATAATATCCTTCCTTTCAATTAATTCATAAAATAAGAGTCTATTTCATCCATATTTTTAAGTAGACTATCTTTTTCAACACCCTCACTATAAGCAAGTTCTATCGATGCTTCAAATGCTTTATTAACATCTTCATCAAATGCTAATTCAATCAATGAATCAAACTTTTGTTCTTTCTTTTGAATATTTCTTAAAACACTTTCGTATTCTTTTTTATATTTTTTATCAAGTTCATTCATTTGTGACACATATTGTTTAATTAATTTTTGTTCATCTGCATCAAGATAATTTTTTGCGATTTCAACCATAAACATTCCCACTGTATTTCCAACAATAGCTCCTAAAACAGGAACAGGAATAAGAGTTTGTCCTATTATTGAAGATAATGCACTCATGCCTACATCTAAACAAACTATTTCTGAACTCATCGCAAACTCTTCACCTGTAATTTCTTTCTTTTCGAATTTTCTTGCAAGTGATACAACACCAAAAGTTGCTGTCACTAAACTATTCGCAACTGGTGCATGTGTCCCAACAAAATTTGTCATGGCATATACAGTACTGCCTCTAATAGTTCCTTTAGCCGTACCCTTAGCTGTATCGATACCTACATCTTTCCAGTCATCCGATGTAAATTCAGATAATTTTTTACCATTTTTATGTTTTTCATAAATCTTCAAGCAGAAAGTAGTTCCACCTTCTAATGTAGCAGCAACAGCGGTTGTTTGTAAACCTTCTTTAAGCGTTGGTCTATGTTCATATCTTATGTTGTTTTCAATGTCTTCATTTTTTCGCTCAATGCTACGTTCTTTTTTATCTACAACTTTATCAACAACACCCGTTTGTACATCTTTATAATCAACTTCAGAAGGATGAATAACTTTATTAACTTTAACATGTTTTTCTACTTCCCAATTTTTCATATTTTTAAATAAAGTTTCTTCTGAACGATTCAAAGAATATCTTGCCGTCTCTCCTCTATTGTAAATATCCATTAATTGGTCGTATTGGTCCTTAGGAATATCGTAATTTCCACCTTGTTTAATAAAATCAGGATATTTTTCAAGATGTTTGACAACAGCATTAAAAGTACCTTTTTCACCATTATAAAACTTGGATTGAACCATTTTTCCATTTCGTAAATAATCTTCCATTGCAGTTCTACCAACATCAATGGAATGATTTCTACTTTTCCCCACTAATAATCTATCGGCATTAGAAAAGTTCACTTGAACATGTTCTGCAATTTCTCCATGCTTTGTTAAGGGTGAACCTAAGATATGGTCTGGATCACCAATAAATTCTTTTAATTTAGATAACTCTTCCAATGAAGATCTTAAATTAAGCGCTTGATCATCTAATAAGACCTTCATGTTTGCGATACGAATATTCTTGACTTCTTCAATCCATGCTGCCACAGCTTGATCCTGACTACTTTTAAATATTTTTCTTAGTCTCATAATCTTATCCTATTTTTTCATTAACTAAATGTGTCAAAGTTAATGTATTATTCACCAATGTTCCCAAACGAACTTTATCTTTATTACTTAATTTTTCATAATCAGCATTTTTTAATCGTCCCATTAATAAACAAGTCATTTTTAATTTGATATTTAGTATAAAAATTTTATGTCTTATTGACTTAACAATTTCCCTACCAATTTGAACTTGATATGTATAACCTCTGATTGTCTCTGTTTCTTCAATAGCTTTTTTACCGATTTTCTTATTGAACTAACACACTCTAACGAGTGTGGGCTTTTTTTTATAAAGCCTGGTTCTCTCCTATTTCTTATTCTATCATAGTTTTGTCTTTATTATTCGAAAGGATGTGTTGTTATGAAT
>JAQYFP010000048.1 GCA_028723085.1 Erysipelotrichaceae bacterium
ATATAAAAAAAGGAAATGAAAAGCACATTTCCTTCAATAATAGACCCCAAAACTTGCCCATAAAATTTGACCCCAAAAATATTTGGCAAAACCCCAAAATTCGTCCCTAAAAAATTTGCCCCCAAAAGATTTTGGTTACCCGTTTTGCCCATGTTTTTCTTTTTTTGTGGAATTCAAATTTATTTTCAATATAATTTTTGATAAACTTGATACATGAAAATAGAAGAAATATTAAAGCTAGAAAATAAATGTATTGTAGATATACGCGATGCTGGAACCTATCAAAGAGACCACATTCCTGGGGCTATAAACATTAAGATAAAAGACTTAGAAACATTACCTAAAGATAAACCATTATATTTATGTGATTACACGGGATTTAAAAGTGAACAATTATGTGAACAATTAAATCAAAAAGGATATGAAAGCTATGCCATTGATGGTGGATATTATGGATACGTTGATGCGATTCATTCTTTTTCTTGTAAAGAAATGGAACGCAGTATTATTAAAAAATTCCGAAAAGAAATTTGGCGAAAATTTACGAAAGCTATCAATGAATATCAATTAGTTAATGAAGGCGATAAAATCGCAGTTTGTATTTCAGGAGGAAAAGATTCTGTTTTGCTTGCGAAGTTATTTCAAGAATTAAAACGACATGGTAAAGTCAATTTTGAATTAGTTTTTCTTGTGATGAATCCAGGTTACAATGATATGAACTACAATATGATTGAAGTAAACGCAAAACGATTGGATATTCCTATCACTTCTTTTTCTACAGATATCTTTGAATATGTCTCTACACAATCAGGTGCTCCGTGTTATTTATGTGCAAGAATGAGAAGAGGACATTTATATCATGCGGCTAAGGAACTAGGATGCAACAAGATTGCTTTAGGACACCATTATGACGATGTGATTGAAACAATTTTAATGGGAATGATGTATGGAGCACAGATTCAAACGATGATGCCTAAACTGAAGAGCACAAATTTTGAAGGCATGGAATTGATTCGTCCTTTGTATTTAGTTAGAGAAGATGACATCATTCATTGGATGAATTACAATCATTTACAATTTTTACGCTGTGCATGTAAGTTAACAGAAATGAGTGAAGAACAAGAAGGAGTTTCTAAGCGTAAGGAAATTAAGAATCTGATTAAAGAATTACATGAAATTAATCCTTACATAGAAGCTAATATATTTAAATCGGTGGAAAACGTGAATTTAGATACCGTTATTGCGTATAAAAAAGATGGCAAAAGAGTTCATTTTTTAGATGAATATGAGGAGAAGTAAGTATGAATTTATTAACACAACAATTAAAGTATTTAATCGAAGATGATCAATATGAAATTACTAGTTTATCAAACATGGCAAGTTTTATATACAATGAATTAGAAGATGTATCATGGGCCGGTTTTTATTTATATAAAGACGAACAATTAATTTTAGGACCCTTTCAAGGAAAAGTAGCTTGTACAATTATTAAAATGGGAAGTGGTGTATGTGGTACATCGGCTCTAAAACAAGAAACTTTGGTTGTGGAAAACGTACATGAATTTCCTGGACACATTGCTTGTGATAGCGCTAGTAATTCGGAAATCGTTGTTCCTATTGTAGTGAATGACAAATTATATGGAGTATTAGACTTAGACAGTACTTCTTTTGATCGATTTGGAAAAGACAAAGAATTAATTGAAAGTTTTGTGGATGTTTTAGTAAAGAAATTAGGATAGGCCTATTGTGAATAGGTCTTTTTTCTTTTTATAATAATAAAAAACATATATTTTTCATTTTTTATTGACTTTACCATAAGGGAATAGTTTATAAAAAAGACAAAGGAGGAGCTATGTTGATCAATGACGTTGAAAGTATTGTAGGAATATCGAAAAAAAGTATTCGTTATTACGAACAAATGGGATTAATTCATCCGGATCGAAGTGAATCCAATGGCTATCGAACATATAATGAATTTGATATAAGACAATTAAAGATTGTGAAATTTTTAAGAGAATTAGGAGTTCCTGTACAAGAAATTAAAAAAGTACTTAGTAATGAATTGTCTTTACGAGCTTGTGTTGAATCAAGGTTGTTGACGATTGAACAAGAAATGAAAAATTATCAAAAAGTGTGTTCTATGTGTTATAAACTCATTGATGCCAATGAATCACTTGAAACCATTCAAATTGATCAATACTTTCAAGACATGAATGTTTTAAACAAAGAGGGATTTTCAATGCGAAAAGTAGAAGAAGAACACAATAAACAAATAAAAGCAGCTATTTATTCAAGCATTGGATTTTGTTTGTTTATGGGGGCAATGGCGGCTCTGATGATTTATGCGCAGATGCAAGAACCTATGCCTATGATTTTATTTGTAGTTGTATTAAGTATTTTTGTTGTACCAATACTAGTTATACCTAAAATGTTGATAAGTAGAATTAAAGAAATTAAAAAAGGAGAAGCAGATGAAGCTAGTAAATATTGATTATGTGCCTGGATATGAAATTGTAGAGGCATTAGGGATTGTAAAAGGACAAGTAGTTCAGTCTAAAAATATTGGAAAAGACATTGGAGCTGGTTTAAAAACCATTGTGGGTGGAGAATTAGTTGGTTATTCTGATATGTTGAAAGAAGCAAGACAAATTGCGACAAAACGAATGGTTGATGAAGCAGAATCGTTGGGAGCAGATGCGATTATTAATATTCGTTTTGGTTCGTCTTCTGTTATGTCTGGGGCAGCTGAAATCATTGCCTATGGAACGGCTGTAAAATTAAAATAATAAAAACAAAGAGGTTGTCAATATGATGGCCTCTTTTGTGAATTCGCTTACATTTTAATTGAATTTAACATAAATAGTTGTAAAATATGAAATAGAGTAAATCTTATAGGAGGAAATAATATGGCAAATCGTTTTATTTTAAATGAAACATCTTATCATGGAAAAGGAGCAATCAACGAAATCCCAACGGAAATTAAAGCACGTGGATTCAAAAAAGCATTCGTTGCTTCTGACCCTGATTTGATTAAATTTGGCGTAACTAAAAAAGTAACAGATTTATTAGATGGAGCTGGAATTGAATATGTTGTTTACAGCAATATTCAACCAAACCCAACAATTGAAAACGTACAAACAGGTGTGAAAGCATTCGCTGATGCACAAGCAGATGTAATCATCGCTATTGGTGGTGGATCAAGTATGGATACTGCTAAAGCAATTGGTGTTATTAACACAAACCCTGAATTTGCGGATGTACGTTCTTTAGAAGGTGCAAGTCCAACTAAAAATCCTTGTACACCAATTTTAGCTGTACCAACAACAGCTGGAACTGCTGCTGAAGTAACTATCAACTATGTAATCACTGACCCAGAAAACAAACGTAAATTCGTTTGTGTAGATCCACATGATATTCCTGTTGTTGCCTTTGTTGACCCAGACATGATGTCAAGTATGCCTGCTGGATTAACAGCTGCTACTGGTATGGATGCTTTAACACATGCCATTGAAGGATATATTACAGCGGGTGCTTGGGAATTAAGTGATATGTTCCATATCAAAGCTATTCAATTAATTGCGAAAAACTTACGTGGAGCTGTTAATAATGATCCAACTGCTAGAGAAAACATGGCATTGGCTCAATACATTGCTGGTATGGGATTCTCAAATGTTGGTTTAGGTGTTGACCACGCTATGGCTCATACTTTATCAGCTTACTATGGAATGCCTCATGGAAAAGCATGTGCTACTCTTCTTCCAACTGTTATGGCTTATAACGCTGATGCGACTGGTGAAAAATACCGTGACATTGCAGCTGCTTTTGATGTAGAAGGAGCTTACACTAAACCACTTGAAGAAGTTCGTGAATTAGCTGTTGCGGCTGTTAAACAATTAGGAGAAGACGTTGGAATTGAAATGTCATTGAAAGGTGTTGTTCCTATGGAAGACATCGATGCATTGAGTGCTGATGCTTCTAAAGACGCATGTGCGCCAGGAAATCCAAAACCTGCTTCTGTTGAAGACATCAAACAAATGTTCTTATCATTAATGTAATAACTAAAAAGGAGATCAGTCGATCTCCTTGATTTTTTTAGTTATGGGAATTAGAAAAGCTCCTAAGGCATTTCCTAATGTGATAATTAAAATATCAATGAATGATGTTAAACACCAGGCATCTGCTAATGAAAAGTAGAACATATCGGCAATGCAGTGTTCAAATCCACATAAAATAAAAGTCGCAACACAGATAAATAAAATTAAAGGATTTTTACATTTTTTATAGCCGTCCACAGCAATAAACATCAATAAACCACAAAAGAAACCTAAAATAAGTAAACTAACAAGTGAGTCATTCATTTTTGTTTCACACATCTTGGTAATGTTTTCAACTACATATAAACGCGTATGATTAATTAAAAACGCACATATCCAAGTTCCTATAAAGTTTCCTATCCAAATTAAAACTAAATCCAAATAATTTTTTTGATCAAAAACATAGCCAATTTTACCAGTGAATAAATTAAGTCCATGAATACAAATGGCATACAATCCTACTGCAAAAAATAAAGCACCCAATACTTTAAATAAAACAGAAATAGATGAATACATGTCGAGTGTTAAATAAATGGTACCACCAATACCAATGGCGATTCCGGCAATCACGGCAAGCAAAAACGTTTTCAAATTTTTCATTGTTCCTCCTACTTAGCCCAGACGGTCGGCTCTTTTTAAAATCATAGTTCATGTAGTCGTTTCTACTTCCGTCAGTCGTATGATGATTTCATTATATAAAGGTAAAATTTAAAAGGCAATGTTTTTATTTATTGATAAAAGATGTAAAATAGTAATGAAGCTATTACTTTATGGAGGTATTAAGATGGCTGCAAAAAAGACAAAAGCATATGCAAAGAAAACAACAAAGAAAGCTACGACAAAGAAAAGTAGTGCAACTAAAAAAACAGCACCTAAGACAAATCCAGTTGTAGAAGAAAAAGTAACTCCAGTACAAGAAGTTGAAACAGTAAAAGTTGAACCTGTTAAAGAAGAACCAGTTCAAGAGAAACCAGTAGAAAAAGTGGTTGAAACTGCACCTGTAGAAGAAACAGTGAAAGAAGAAGCGGTTGAAGAAACTAAACCGGTGGAAGAAAAAACAGTTGAAAAAGCTGAACCTGTTAAAGAAGAAAGACAACAAGTGGAAGCAGAACCTTATGTTCCACAATATCGTAAGAAAATTGCCTTTATTGGATCAGAGTGTTATCCGTTTGTGAAAACAGGAGGATTAGGAGATGTAATGTATGCTCTTCCTAAGGCGTTGGCTAAATTAGGATATGATGTGCGTGTATTAGTTCCTAATTATAAATGCATTCCTTGGTCTCAGAAACAAAAGATGGTTTATCGTGGTTCATTCTATATGGATTTATGTTCCGATGGACGTTCTTTCTATGTAGGAATCATGGAACACATTTGTGATGGCGTAACATATGATTTTATCGATAATGAAGAATTCTTCTCAAATGGAAATCCATATACAAGTATTGTAGGAGACATTCCTAAATTCTGTTATTTCTCTAAAGCTAGTTTAGCGGCTTTAAACTTTATGGGATGGATTCCAGATGTGATTCACTGCCATGATTGGCAAGCAGCTTTAGTTCCTGCTTTTGTGAAAACAATGTTTGCACCTACACCAGTAGGAAGAGCTAAAACCGTATTGACTATTCATAATTTACGATTCCAAGGAATCTATAATGTTTCTACTATTAAATATTGGACAAATCTTCCTGATTACACATTTGCCCGTGATGCCATGGGACAAGGAAGAGAAGATGCGAATATGTTAAAGGGTGGAATTAAATATGCGGATTGTGTTACAACGGTAAGTAATACATATGCTGGTGAAATTCAAAGCGCTGAATATGGTGAAAAACTAGAAGGGCATCTACAATATCATTCTTATAAATTAAGAGGAATTGTGAATGGAATTGACACAGATATTTGGAATCCAGATACAGATTCTATGATCGCATCGAACTACAATATTACGAATGTTGTTTCTCGTAAAGTAGGAAATAAATACGCTTTACAAGAAGAATTAGGAATGGATCGAGCTCCTGGTAAATTTGTGATTGGATTAATTTCTCGTTTGACAGATCAAAAAGGATTGGATTTAATTACTCAAATCTTTGATCAAATTATGGATGATTTTACACAAGTTGTGATTTTAGGAACAGGAGATAAACAATACGAAGACACATTCCGTTATTTTGAACACAAATATAAAGGAAATGTATCTTCAAGCATTATGTACGATGAAGCTCGTTCTCATAAAATCTATGCCGGAGTGGATGCGTTATTGGTTCCTTCTCGTTTTGAACCATGTGGTTTAACACAATTAATTGCGATGCGCTATGGAACCATTCCAATTGTTCGTGAAACAGGTGGATTAAAAGATACAGTAGAACCATTTAATGATTATGCCAAAACTGGAAATGGATTTACTTTTGATCGATATGATGCTGGTTTATTACTACAAGCAATTAATAATGCCAAAACATTGTATTTCAATAATCGCTGGTGCTGGGATGAAATGGTACAAAGAGACATGGCAAAAGATGTTTCTTGGGCAAATTCAGCTTGGAAGTATAAACAACTATATGAAGATTTAACACGATAGAGATTCATTTGAATCTCTATTTTTGAAAGGATATTTATGAACTGTATTTCATATTGTTTTAGTGATCGTATATTTAATGAAGACACTTTTTCTTTTTCAGATCATCATATTATGGTCTTAGATGGAGCCACTTCTTTAACTAAGAAAAATATTATGTCAGAAGATGATGCGGCATGGTTTGTACAACAATTGAAAAAAGAAATAGATAAACATATTTTAGAAGAACAATCACTTTCTACAATTGTCTATAATGCCTGTATGAAAATTAAAAGTCAGTACTACTATACACAAGACATTGATTATCCCAATGCATGTATTTCCTTATTTCGTTTTCAAGAAGATACATTGGAATACTTTGGATTAGGAGATAGCTTAGGAATTGTTGAAATGAAAGATGGAAGCATTGAATGTTTTGAAGATAAAATGATTAATGAATTAGATAATAATGTGATTGAGCATATGATTACATTATCAAAAGAAAAACAAATTCCTTTTCTTGAAACAAGACAAGAACAAGAAATTAAAGATCATTTACTTCAAAATCGAAAATGTCACAATCAATCTTATTTTATCTTAGATCCAACAGGAAAAGGAATCCGTCATGCTTGTATTAAACAATGGAAATTAGAAGAAATATCTCGTATTTGTTGTATGTCAGATGGTTTTTCACAAATCATGATGTATCCAGGTTTTGCTGAGCTTTCTTATGTTCTAGATGAAATCGAAAAAGATCATGAAAAAATCGAAAAACAACTATATTTTTTTCAGGAACAGGATCCAGATTGTATTTATTATCCGCGTTTGAAAAAAAGAGATGACACAACATATGTATATCTTAAATTCTAGGCGACATGGTAGCCTTTTTTGTTTATAATGAAGTTATGAAAAACAATGATAGTAAAAAAGATTCATTCATTCCCAATCCATATGACCCACTTAATGAACCATGGTATCAAATGCACTTTAGTGATGCTTTTCCAGATACCCCTGTTAATCGATGGTTTATTTGGAATGCGCTACATAATGTAGATGAACCAGAATTAGAAGTTGAACAAACGGAAGTAAGAAGAAAAAATCGTATAACGCTTGAACAAATGAAGGATAGTGCCATAGAAGCTTATCAAAATATGATTCGTCGTAAAGTAAGTGAACAGCGTTATTCGCGACAAGCTTTAATTGAAATGGGAGCTATTACACGGTTTGATTACGATTTTACGGGTAAATTAATTGATGGAGCTGGTATTGATTTTCGATGGCAGTGTACTTTAAGAATGATGGAATTGGTAAAAAAAGGTTTGTTTAAAGATGAAATTAAGGAAAAGTTAAAAGAAGAAAAATATGAAATTGAGGATATTTCATATGCTTTAAGATATTATGACAAACATAGAGATGCTTTAATTCAAGCGATTGTTTATTTAGAAGACGTGGTTTCCTTAGATGAATTAATTGATTTATTAATTCATGATGGATTTGAAGAAGAGGATATTCAATTTGTTTGTTTAACATTAGATGTAGACTGGGAGGAATAATGGAAAATGTAAAATTAGTTGTGAGTGATATTGATGGAACATTAATTGATTCTCATTTAGAATGTCCTAAAAGAAATGTAGAAGGAATTGATTATATTCGCTCACAAGGAATTCCATTTGCGATTGCGACAGGGCGTCCTTTTAAAATGGTGGAAAAGAATTTAAAACAATGGGATTTAGAGAATCGTTGTGATTATTTTGTTTGTAACAATGGTGCAACGGTAATTGACTATAAAACGAAGAAAGAGTTTAATCAGAATTGTCTTTCCAAAGAAACGCTTCATATGATTTATGATTTGTTTCATGATTTAGAGGCTTCTATTTGTGTGTATGAAGGAGATACTTTAGTAACAGATAAAATTACGGAAGCCTATGAATATCGATGCAAAGTAGCTCATATTCATAAAAAACAAGTGGATTTTAAAGAATATGTACAAACGGATTATCCAAAAATGTTGATTGTATCAAGTAATGAAGTACAAAAAGAAATAATAAAACGATTTGAACAAATAAAACCAGATTCTTATCGTATGTTTGCGAGTTCTTCTATTTTAACAGAAGTAGTAAATCCCAATTTAAGTAAGGTTGCTGGCATTGATGTTTTGTGTAAACAATTACATATTAAAAGGGAAAACGTTCTTTGTTTTGGAGATGAAATGAATGACTATGAAATGTTGTCACATTTTGTTGGTGTTGCCATGGAAAATGCGGTGCAAAATGTAAAAGAAGTGTGCAAATTTGAGACAAAATCATGTGATGATGGTGGAGTTGGTGAATTTTTATTGACAACTTTGTGAAATTTTGTGCAATTAGTGAAAAATGTGCAAAAAGTTGTTATAATGGTTAGGCAAAAAAAGGAGACGGAAAACATTATGGAAAACAAAGAATTGTCTTATCATGCCAAGAATATTCGTAAGAATATTTTAAAACAAGTGTATCAAGCACAAAGTGGGCATCCAGGTGGTAGTTTAGGTGCTGCTGACATTATAACAATGTTATATTTTGAAGAAATGAATATTAATGCAGAAAATTTAGATACAATTAATCGTGATCGATTTGTCTTAAGTAAAGGACATGCAAGTCCTTGTTTATATGCTGCATTAGCGGAAAAAGGATTTATGCCAGAAGAAGAATTATTGACTTTCAGAGCCATTAATTCTAAATTACAAGGACACCCTAATATGAATTATGTAAAAGGTGTTGATATGTCAACAGGTTCTTTAGGACAAGGTGTTTCTTGTGCTGTTGGTATGGCTCTTGCTAATAAGTTAGATAAAAACGATTATCGTGTTTATGCTTTATTGGGAGATGGAGAATGCCAAGAAGGACAAGTATGGGAAGCTACTATGTCGGCTGCTCATTATAAATTAGATAATTTATGTATTATCGTGGATGCGAATAATTTACAAATTGATGGACATGTTAGCGATGTTATGAATGTTTATCCGTTAGATGATAAATTTAAAGCATTTAATTGTCATACAATTTGTGTTGATGGACATAATTTTGATGAATTACGTTCTGCTTTTAAAGAAGCACGTGAAGTAAAAGGAAAACCAACCGTAATTATTGCGAAAACAGTAAAAGGAAAAGGTGTTTCTTTCATGGAAGATCAAGCTGGTTGGCATGGTGTTGCGCCTAATGAACAACAATACCATGATGCAATTAAAGAATTGGAGGCAGAATAATGGCAAAAATCGCAACTCGTATCGCCTATGGTGATGCATTAAAAGAATTGTTACAAGAAAATCCAAATATTGTTGTATTAGATGCAGACTTAGCTGGTTCAACAAAAAGTGGAGAAGCAAAAAAAGTAGATCCTTCTCGTCATTTTGATATGGGAATTGCAGAAGGAAATATGATGAGTGTTGCAGCTGGGCTTGCGGCAAGTGGGAAAATCGCATTTGCGTCTAGCTTTGCAATGTTTGCCACAGGTCGTGCTTATGAACAAATTCGTAACAGCATTGGATATACAAACTTAAATGTTAAAGTTTGTGCTTCTCATGCTGGTATCAGTGTTGGAGAAGATGGAGCAAGTCATCAATGTATTGAAGACATTAGCTTAATGCGCGGGATTCCAGGAATGAAAGTGATTGTTCCTTGTGATTATAATGAAGCTAAACAAGCAGTTAAAGCTGTTGCGTATACAGATGGTCCATGTTATGTAAGACTAGGACGTTCTGGTGTAGAAACAGTCACAAGCGATGATTATAAATTTGAATTAGGTAAAGGGGTTGTCTTGAAAGAAGGGTCAAAGGTTGCTTTAGTTGCCACTGGTTTAATGGTACAAGAAGCATTAGAAGCTTATGATAAAATGGAAGTGAAACCAACTGTTGTTAATATGCATACAATTAAACCAATTGATGCGGATTTAATTAAACAATTGGCAGCTAACCATGATACAATAGTAACATGTGAAGAACATTCTATTATTGGTGGATTGGGGTCAGCTGTAGCTGAAGTTTTAGCTGAAGCAGGTACACCTTGTAAATTGGTTCGTGTTGGTATTCAAGATACATTTGGTGAAAGTGGAAAACCAAATGAATTGTTTGAAAAATATCATATTGATGCCGATGCGATTGTTCAAGCTGCAAGCAAATAGAGTGGAAATTTCCACTCTTTTTTTTAGGAGGAAAAATGGCACATTTAACTTGTAATTTTTATTCAAAAGCATTAATGAGAACCGTAAACATTGAAGTGATTTTACCTACGGATAAACAATCCAATGGTATAGACAAACAATATAAAACTTTGTATTTACTACATGGCATTTTTGGTTCAGAAAGTGATTGGATACATGGAACGCGTATTGAAACATGGGCACAAGATAAGAATTTAGTAGTGGTAATGCCGAGTGGAGAAAATAAATTTTATGTAGACAATCCTAAATCCAATGAATATTATTCAAAGTTTATTGGAGAAGAGTTAGTAGAATTTACGCGTAAATCATTTCCTTTATCTCATAAAAGAGAAGACACTTTTATTGGTGGTTTATCAATGGGTGGATATGGAGCAATGGTCAATGGTTTAAAGTATCATGATACATTTGGAGCAATTATTGCACTTTCAAGTGCATTTATCTTAGATTTAATTGTTCGTTCAAGTGATAAGGCAGAAAATCCTCTTCATAGAAAGTCTTATTATGAATCGGTGTTTGGTGATTTAGATCAACTAAAAGGAAGCGATAAAGACTATGAAGCACTTCTTTCTAAATTAGACGTTGAACAAGTTCCTGATATTTATATGGCATGTGGAACAGAAGATCGCTTGTTGTATAAATTTAATGAACAATTCCATGAGTTATTAGAAGAAAAAGGTGTGAAACATAAATTTGTATCAGGTCCAGGTGGACATGAATGGAATTTCTGGGATCGTTATATAAAACGTGCTCTTGATTGGTTGCCTTTGGATTTAGAGGTCAAAGAACAGAGTAGTGGAAATGTTATGTAAGTAGTTTCAAAAAATGAAACTACTTTTTTATTTTTTCATAAAAACTATTGAAATTTTCATATATTAGAGTACACTAACTACAAGAGAGAAAGAAGGTTTTTTATGAATGGTTTAACAATTATGCTTATAGCCATTGTGGTATTAGTAGCAGCATATTTACTATATGGACGATGGCTAGCCAAAACTTGGGGAATTGATGAAAAAGCGAAAACCCCAGCTTATGAATTAGAAGACGGTGTAGATTATGTTCCGGCGGATCGTGGTGTTGTATTTGGACATCAATTTGCTTCCATTGCAGGAGCTGGACCTATTAATGGACCGATTCAAGCAGCTATTTTTGGATGGGTTCCCGTATTATTGTGGTGTTTATTAGGTGGTGTATTCTTTGGTGCTGTTCAAGATTTCAGTGCTATGTACGCATCTGTAAAAAATAAAGGACATTCAATTGGTGTCATTATTGAATTATATATTGGAAAAGTCGGAAAGAAATTATTTTTATTGTTCTGTTGGTTATTCTCTATTTTAGTTGTTGCTGCGTTTGCGGATATCGTTGCAGGAACATTTAATGGGTTAGCTGAGGATGGTAGTCATATTGCTGCCAATGGTTCAGTCGCTACAACGAGTATTTTGTTTATCTTAGCGGCTGTTGCTCTTGGTTTCTTCTTGAAAAATACAAAGTTTTCAAAAACAGTAAATACAGCAGTAGCCATTGGTTTATTGGTATTGTGTATTGCGATTGGATTAGCTGTACCTGTTTATCAATCAACTGGGTTCTGGCATTTATTTGTATTTGTGTATATTTTTATTGCTTCAATTGTTCCAGTATGGGCTCTATTACAACCACGTGATTATTTAAATAGTTATTTATTAATTATTATGATTGTAGCAGCTATTGTAGGAATTATTGCTTATAATCCAGAAATGAATTTACCAACATTTACTTCCTTTAATGTAAATGGTTCATACTTATTCCCTACTTTATTTGTTACGATTGCTTGTGGTGCTATTTCTGGGTTCCATTCTCTTGTGTCATCAGGAACAGCAAGTAAACAAATTAAAAATGAAAAAGACATGTTACCTGTTAGTTTTGGAGCTATGTTGATGGAGAGTATGTTAGCGATTATTTCATTGGTTTGTGTTGGATTCTTAGCATCAGGAGCTAGTTTACCAGCTGGAACACCTCCACAAATTTTTGCTTCTGCCATCGCAACGTTCTTAACTAAATTAGGAATTCCAGTTAAGGTTTCTTCTACATTAATTTTATTGGCGGTTTCCGCTTTTGGATTAACTTCATTGGATAGTGTAGCTCGTGTTGGTCGTTTATCTTTCCAAGAATTTTTCTTAGATTCAGATACAGATATGGAACATTTAACACCAATTCAAAAGATTGGATCAAATAAATATGTTGCGACTTTCTCTACTCTAATTTTGGCTTTCATTTTAGCTAAAATGGGGTATGCGAATATTTGGCCTTTATTTGGTTCTGCCAATCAATTATTAGGAGCTCTTTCATTGATTGCATGTGCAGTATTCTTAAAACATACACATCGTAAAGGATGGATGTTATGGGTTCCAATGGTATGTATGTTAGCTATTACGTTTACAGCTTTAACATTGAAGATTGTTGGTTTATCTACAGCCATCATGGCAGGAACATCCGCAAGTGTATTTGGAGATGGTCTTCAACTAGTCTTTGCGATTTTATTGTTTGCCTTAGGTGTTGTAGTTGCCATCATGGGTATTCGAAAGTTATTTGAAAAAGAACCACAACAAGCATAAAAAAAAGTTCACTTCATACGAAGTGAATTTTTTTTAATCGCTTAAAGAAAATTTATTTTTCATATTATTGCTTCGAATGAATAGAACTTTATCAAGAACATCATATGTGAGTTCTTGTACTTGTTTGGCAATTTCTTCATTGGCTTCAACTAACATATGTAAATCTTTTGTTTCCATGAATTTTTCATCATATTGATTAATGATATGATGACCAATGCTGGCAACTTTTTCTTGATATCGTTCAATAATCGCATTCGTTTCATTGAATTCTGGATCAGCTAAAGCAGCAATGATTCGACTTGTCCAATACAAAGAGTTTGTTGAAGCGTGTGATTCACATGTTGAATAGAATGCAGGAACTTCATTCACATTTCCATAGAAAGGAATGAAGGCATTATATACATTAGATGCGAAACAAATCCATTCAACGGCTTGAATTTGTTTTGGAACATATGGACGAAGTTGAACACAAGATAAGAAGTTATTTCGATTGATTCCAATGGTTCTAAAACAATTCATTTTATCTTTATTTCCATGTTTTAAATATGGATCGTATTCGGTTCCTTGATAATGAGACGATAAAATATATTTCACGTCTTCCACTGTTATTTTTTTATTTGGTTTATAACACCAAGGAAGGTTATCATCCAATGGTTGAATATCTAATTCAGGATTGAAGTACTTTAACATATACCATGCTCTAGGTGTGTTATATACATGATCAGCATCACTATGAGATCCAAAAGTGCTACGAGGATCAAAGTTTCCGTCCATTGATAAATTTAAATGATTCTTAATCACAAATTCTTTTAAGTCAGAAGAACACATATAATTTTCTTGTTTACCATAAGCATCTTCAAAATCAAAGTAATCAATTCCTAACTGATTTGGCATCACTACATAACAATCATCCGGAACACGTCTTGCCATCCAGTGGTGTCCTCCAATGGTTTCAAACCACCATATTTCATTCACATCACTAAACGCAATTCCATTCATTTCATAAGTTCCATAGGTTTCATGAAGCATTCCTAAACGAATTACACCTTCTCTTGCATTGTGGATATAAGGAAGCGTTAAAGTGACTAAGTCTTCTTCACCAATTCCATTTTCAACTAAAGGATCAGCACCTAAAACTAAGGGATTGCTTGTTAGGGTTTCAGTAGCCGTCATAGAAATATTTTCTTCGTTTACCCCAGCTGCAGCCCAAATTCCTTGGATTCCATCTCCACTTGGAACAGAAGTATATCGCATAGGATTATCAGGTAAATCAATTTCTACTTTTGATATAACCGATTTATAGTGTCGTGGTTGTTGTTCAGGAGTGACAACCCATAATTTCTTTGTTTCAAACTGTCCTGCACAGCTGTCTTCATTACGAGCTATCATTGTCGAACCATCATAACTCGCATTTTTTCCAACTAATAAAGTTGTACATGCCATGTTTATCACCTCTTGGTGCTATTATACGCTTATTCATTCATTTATAAAAACTTTTCTAATGCATAGGCAATTCCATCTTCATCATTTGATTTCGTGATGAAGTCGGCAATTGCCTTAGTTTCATCAGTGGCATTGGCCATCGCTACACCAATCCCTGCATAGGAAAGCATTGAAATGTCGTTTTGGGCATCGCCAAAGGCAATCATTTCTTCTGGCTTGAACGGAAATGATTCTTGAATGGCTTTGGCTTTATCGATTCCTTTATCGGTGTATTCAAAATAAAATGGAGCCGTAAACATACTGTTTAAAGTGTCTTTAAATGGTTCAGACATTTCAAGGTAGTGTTCTTTTAAATATTCTGGTTCACCATATGTAAGAATTTTATTAACCTCGAAATCAACGAATTCAGCTAAATCATCGACTTCACATAGTAGATACCCATTGGAACGAGATTCATATTGTAAGACATTAAATGTTTCAGGAACATGAATTTCATTTTTAAATACATCAGTAACATACATGTATTTTCCATTAGTAATAACAGGTTGAACATCAAATTGTTTTAAATGATTTAAAATAGCTTTGATGGTTTGTATATTCATTGTCTGATTAAATAAAACTTCATTGGTTTGACAATTCATAACTTTTCCACCATTGAAACAAACAAATAAACCATTATGGTGAATCATATCTAATTCTTTGGCATAGCGCATTAGACCATTATCGGTTCTTCCTGAACATAGAGCTAATGTGATTCCTTGTTCTTGGGCTTTTAATAGTGCTTCTTTTGTTCTAGGGGAAATTTCTTTTTTTGAATTGGTAAGTGTTCCGTCAATATCAAGTAAAATAACTTTAATCATATTTTTTCTCCTTTAGATTATTATATAAGTAACATAGTTATAATTAAATTATAATTAAAAAATAATAATCTTAATATTTGTATCAATATGTAATAATTAACAACAATCATATTCTTTTTCTGTGATATAATCGATGCATTGGAGAGAGATATATGTTTGAATTTAAAATTAATATAGATGAAAAAGAACATGATCAATTTGTACGTGAATCAAAATATTGTAACTTACTACAATCATCTTCATGGGCTTTAATTAAACAAAACTGGAAACATGAAATTGTGGGGGTCTATGAAGATTCACGTTTAGTGGCTTCGAGTTTAGTGTTGATAAAAGAACTTCCGTTATCTTTTACAATGATGTATATTCCTCGAGGTCCTGTTATGGATTTTGAAAACGAAGAATTGGTTTCTTTTTATTTTAAAAACTTAAAGAAATGGGCTAAGAAACATCATTGTTTATTTATAAAAATGGATCCATCCATTCATTATTGTGATTATCATTTGGAAGATGAAAAGAAAGTATATCCTGAATCAGAAAAAATTATGAAGATACTTGAGAAAAATGGTTGTATTCATATGGGATTAACGGATGATTTTCATGCGACAATACAGCCTCGTATTCATATGGCAGTATATAAAAATGAATTTTCAGTGGATCAATTCACAAAAAAAGGAAAAAAGAATTTAAAGATTGCTTTGAAAAAACATTTAGAAATCAAAATGGGATCTTATGAATTATTAGATGATTTTTGTCGTGTTATGAATTGTACTTCCCAAAAGAAGGGGATATCCCTTCGTAATAAAGAGTATTTTAAATTGTTATTAGATACATATTCAGAAGATGCTTTTATTATGTTGGCTTATTTAGATTTAGAAAAAACATATAAAGAAAGTAAAACACGTTTTGACCAAGTTTTAAAAGATATTGCCTTGTGTCCAGCACACGCTAAGAAAAAAAGATTTCAGCTAGAAGAAACACTTGAATCATTGACACGAGAATGTGATGAATTAAAGAATTTTATGAGTCAATATGGTAATACTGTATGTGTTTGTGGGACTTTAACAGTTCAATTTGGAAAGACAAGTGAAATTCTTTATGCGGGTAGTGACAACCAATTTAGACGCTATATGGCTCCTTATTTAACTTGGACTAAAACAATGGAAGAATGTTTTAATAGAGAATGCGAATTTTCAAATATGGGAGGCGTAGAAGGAACTTTAAAAGGTGGATTAGCTGATTTTAAGGCTGTCTTCCATCCGGTAGTGAATGAATTTATTGGGGAATATGATATTCCAATTAGTCGTTTATTATATAGAATTAGTAAATTCTTCTATAAAAAACGAAAAGGATAATATAAATAATAACTTCAAATAATATTTACTTTGATTTTCAAAATAAATTATTGATAAATCAAATTCCTTGTTTTACTATTAAAATATAAAACCTTAGGAGGAACTAATGGAAAAGTATAAAGTAATTATTTGGGGTTTAGGAATGGTTGGGAAATCCGCTTTAAAAATTATTAATGAAAGAAAACAATTAGAATTAGTGGGTGCCATTGACATTGATCCTAAAAAAGTAGGACAAGATGCCGGTCTTGTACTTGGACTAGAACAAACAGGAGTAATTGTCAGTGATGACATTGAAGCTGTTTTATCAATGGAAGCCGATGTTGTGATGTATTATTGTCCAACAAAATGGGATGAAGGAAATATTTCACGTACAGGTGTTACAGGAAATGTGGATGATATTTGTTTAGCTTTAGCACATAAAAAGAATGTATTAACAACATTACCTGTTTTCTATTCTAAAGTAAATGCACCAGCTTATTATGAAAGAATTGATCGTATTGCCAAGGAAAATGGAGTAACATTTACACAACAAGGAATTTATCCAGGTTTATATACCCCTTATTTACCAACGGTATTGGGTATGTTAAATCGTGAAATTGATTCGGTAATTGTTCATGGTGGAGAAAACGATGATCATAATAAAGCACCTTGGGCTTTTATCTTTGGATTTGGAAAAGAACCGGGAAATGTGAATATTGATGCGGTTGCTAACATTGTTTATACATACTATGCACCTACAGTAGTGGAAATTGCAGAACGACTTGGTCTTGAATACGATGAATTTGTATGTGAAAGTGAAGTTATTTTAGCGGATGTAGAAGCAAATACACAATTTGGTGTGATTAAACCAGGAACCATTGGAGCTCATATGTTGTTGATGAGTTGTAAAAAGAATGGAAAAGAAGTGACAGGTTTCCACTTTATTCATAAGGCAACCGATGAAATCTTAAAAGATTATCCAATTGAACAAAGAATTGAAATTAAAGGAAGACCGAATGTAAATGTTAAGATTGATGGATTATTTGATTCTGAAGAACCATTCTTAACAAGTGCATCACCGAATATAAATTTAATCGCATCGGTTGTAAAAGCTGAACCAGGTTATAAAGATGCATTAGATATTCCATTGGGATATTTACCAAGATAGATGGACGTTAGTTCATCTATTTTTTAGAAAGGGATTAAAATGAGTTTATATGAAGTAGAGTTTACAGAAACGCTTCAAAAAACAATTGAAGTAGAAGCAGAAGATGAATATGAAGCGTATCTTATCGCAAAGAGAATGTATCGCAAAGCTGAAGTTATTTTAATGGCTGAGGATTATATTGATACTGAAATTGATGTGAGATTAAAAAGTCTGGGGTAAAATCCAGATTTTTTTAATAATAAAAGAATTATAAAAAATAAAGAATTTTTTAAGAAAGTTTATATATACTTATCTAAATAATAAGGAGAAATGTATGTATACAAATTATTGGATTATAACTGGTTGTGCTTTAATTGGTTTTGGGATTAGTTTATTTTTATATAAAATACATGGATAAAATCAAAAAATATTTGGGGGTACTGAATATGAAAAAGAAGACATTTTTGATAGTTTTAATAATGATTCTTTTTGTCATTGGCGTACAAAGAAAATATACTTATGTTTTTACTAATAATTCTAACGTACAAATTCAACCTTTATTTGAAATAGTGGAAGTAAACAGTAATTGTGATACTAGTGTTGTATTTACTGATGTTGAAACAGGTAAAACCTATATGATTGGCTATATTACTCCTGGTATGTCTGATACAATCAAATTAGAAAAAGATAAATGGTATAGCGTTGAAGCAAATGGAAGGATTCACATCAGATTTGTTAAAGTAAGGAGTATGTATGAACAAGGAAAAGATAGTTAAATTACTATATTTTGTTTTAATTGTTTTGGTAATTGGTTTTGGGATTTGTGTATTGGTGGATTATTTAAGATATGATACGATTCTAAATTCTGCTCCATTTTATATATTTATCATCACAAGATTCGTCGAATTCATTGTACCTAGTATTATTATTTTTATTGTCGCAACACTGATAAAAGCTAATAGGAGATAGAAATGCGTTTTGAAAATTTTAAGCTTGTTCTCAATTACGGTTTCACGTTTGCTATAGTGATTTAATTACTAGATTAATAAAAAGGGAGAATGTAAAAATGAAGGAAAAAAATATTAGTGGTTTATTGTTCTTGATTGCCGGTATACTTTTTTTAGTCGTATATGCAATGAATAAAAATAATATAAATATCGTGTTGGGGTGTTGTTTTGTAGTCTTGGGGATTAGTAAAAGGACAAAATTAAAGTAAAAAATATTCGATGATATATAAAGAAGGAGAATTGTTATGGCATATGATTTAGAAAAAGAAAAACGAGAAGCAATTAATGCAGGTTATCTTGCTTTAAGAAGTTTATTAGAAGCACAAAATAGTCTTAATACCGCTAAAAATTGGGGTATATGGGATATGCTTGGTGGTGGTTTTCTTTCAACAATGGCAAAACACTCAAAAATGGATCAAGCAAAACAATATATGGAACAAGCTAAATATGATTTAAAGAAATTTAGTAAAGAATTAAATGATGTGAATATAATATATCATCTTGATATTGAAAACAATGATTTCTTATCTTTTGCGGATTGGTTTTTCGATGGATTTGTTGTGGATTGGATGGTTCAAGATCGTATAAATAAAGCATCTTATCAAGTTGAAGAAGCTATTAGAAGAGTAGAAAATATAATAAGACAGCTTCAGATATGAGGTGAAAAAATGGATATAATCAAAATCGTTATTAAAGGTGCATCAGGGTATGCTGTATCGAAAATGGTCATATAAAACCACTAGTCCTGTGTTTAAACAACTTTACAAAGAAGTTGCTTCAAGAACATTATACTATCTTCACAATGATGAGATTTTATTCGTAACGGATATTGGTCCAACAATTATTACAGCTACTTTTGAAGATAAACACCGTGAAACGGCTAATTATTTTTGTCCAAGTGAATTTTTTGTGGATTATTTTAAAATGATAAAAAAGTTAGTTCCGAATTGTGAATATGTTCCAGCTGTTCTTTTAACACAAGAGGATTATGAAATTTTATGAAAACAGAATTTAAACACAATCCGTCAATTCCTTATAGTTTACATGATATGAGAGTTAACAAAATTCAAGTTCAAGAAGATAAAATCATATTAGATTTTGAAAATGGATATGTAAAACTTACAGAGCTTTATGAACAAATTGATGGAAACATAACGATTGAAGGCGTAGATTTTTATTTTACAAGTGTTACCATGCAAAGTGAATTAGGAAGTTTTGGTAAATTTCAGGGAGAAAAAATGAGTCTTGTTGATTTTATAAAACAATATCAAAATTATAGCTTTGAAATTGTTGATGAATTATATGGATATAATCAAGTCTTGTATTCTGGGTATTTATATACTGCAAAGATTATTCAAATGGAGATAGCGATTTATTTTACAGGTAACATTATTTATGAGACAGAAGAGTAGGTAGTAAAGGAAAAAAAATGAGTAAGTATAAAATATTGAGTGGTTTATATGTGTTAGCATCAATTTGTTTTATAGGAGGAACAATTGATCATATTGTTGTTGGAAAACAAGTGATGACACCTATTCTATTGACTGTTGTTTGTATGGCTATTTGGAATTATAAAAAGAAATAATTGCAAAAGAGAAATTATATGGAATGTCCTTATTGTGGAAATTATCAAAGGATATGTTCAAGGAGGAAATAGAATATTCTTTACAACAATTTTCAACCTACTAGCGAAGAGATTATATTAAACTATTGTAATTTTATTTTTCCTATTCATGATACATATCGATGTCTTACTTGTAAAAAAGTAGTAATGGATTACGAGAATATAGATAAATGAGAAAGTTTATGATGTTATTGGGAGGTATTATAAAATGAGTATATATAAACTGTTATGTATTATGTTTGTTTTGGCTGCATGTTGCTTCTTTGCAGGAACAATTCATCATATTGTAAATACTGGAGAAGGTATAATTTCATCCATTCTTCTAGGCTTGGGTTGTATCTGTATGTCTGTTGTATTGTATAAAAAGAAATAATGAACCTATATAATGACGAAGATGAATTTAGGCAATGGAAAAAAATGGAAAGTGATGAAGAACAGCTTGTCAGTTCACTAAAAGAACATCCAGAATTGCTTGCAAAAATAGCTGAAATGATTAAAAAAATGAGATAGTTTGATTAGAAATATTGAACTTTATTAGCAAATTGAAAAATTTACAAAATCAGTTCGAATCTCTAAGTGGGAATCGAATCTACAACTTTGTCTTAGGAGGACCGCACTCTATCCAATTGAGCTATTAGGGCAACGTTTTTTTTAAGCGTGTCCTCATAGAGTAGTAGGAAAAATAATCACTAAGCTATAAGGACTAAGGCGTATATCAACACAGTGGGAGAAAGCAACAATCTCATTAGGAGTACCGCTTTTCTGCTTTACAGGCAGATTATGACGCCATGAAAGATATGCTTTACGGTGATATTCCAAATTTTGAAACCGTAATGTCCGCAGTCAGGGAACTGGAAAAGGAAATCAACGCACTTTAATTTCATACATAAACTGGAAAACCGACTATTCGATTTTGAGTAGCCGGTTTTTTCTATGTCCAAAGGAGGGATGCCATATCACACAAAATGGAGTTAACAAAATGTTTGACGGACAGGTTGCATTATGCGCCAGAATCCTGTGACAGAAAACAAAGAAATATATCGGGGATGATACGGTACAAGTTTAGAGAATCAAAGCTTCAAAATCAATTCCGCAATAACTGCTTCTATTTCTTCTTTACTAATGCCTTTCGTCGTCAGTTGTTGCAGTGTGTCCATACCGCCATTTACGATGAAATACAGCTTTATTCGTTCTGTGGTTGATAATTTATCTGTTTCATAGAGGGAGAATAACCGTGCCTTGATTTTTTCTATCAACAAATTCTCACGACCACGAAATAGGATTTTTAAGTCCTCATTACTTTCAAAAGCGGGGACTCCTTTGATAAACGCCATTGGGTCACTAAAAAGTGCAGAACTACTTTCAACATCCAACTGACA
>JAQYFP010000049.1 GCA_028723085.1 Erysipelotrichaceae bacterium
CATTCTCCTATATTTTGGTACGATTACTATGTGATATTTGCACCGATAACTTGTGTGTGATAAACTCTTTGTGTCATTCATATGACAACCTCCTTTACTATTTGATTCGGCTGGCGGGCCAATTTCATTATAGTATAGGAGGTTGTCTTTTTTTACACTAAAAGGTACAGTACCACGCACATAGCGCGTGGTATTTACGTCGTAATAAAAAAACTAATTCATATGAATTAGTTGATATCATGTGGAGCAGGTGATGAGAATCGAACTCACATAGTCAGCTTGGAAGGCTGAAGTTCTATCATTGAACTACACCTGCAAAATGGCGGTCCAGATGGGACTCGAACCCACGATCTTCTCCGTGACAGGGAGACATGTTAACCACTACACCACTGGACCATTAAATTTTATAAAAGATGGCGGAGAAGGAGAGATTTGAACTCTCGCGCCAGTTTCCCGACCTATACCCTTAGCAGGGGCACCTCTTCAACCACTTGAGTACTTCTCCAAGTTATTCAGATCGGAACGCTACTCTTTAGCGCCCATTTATATTACCACGCGTTTATACCATTTGCAAGCATTTTTTTAAAAAAAATTATATTTTTTTTGAAACATTAAATTTTACTAGTTTGTTCCTATTAAAAAACAGATTTTATCTTTTATTAATAGTCTCAATATTTATCTTATATCCGCTATTAATTGTTATATTTCAATATTTTAAATGATATTTACACCAATGACTTTTGTAAAATACTTTTTATCATTCATATAAAACATCACACTACAATAACCATGTTATAAAAAAAAGCAGGATAACCTACTTTTCAAAAACTATTTCGCAATAATTTGTTTGCCGTTGTATTCACCACAAGCACACATTTTGTGAGCAAGTTTATATTAACCACAGTTAGGGCAACGTGTTAACGCTGGTTTACTTAATTTGTAGTGAGTTCTACGTTTAGCTTTACGTGTTTTTGATCCTCTTCTTTGTTGAACAGCCATTGCTTGCACCTCCTAGTTGTCTTCATCTTCATCCAGTTTGAATTCATTTAACTTTTCCCATCGTGGATCTATGGCAGGCTTTGCTTCATCCTGATCCGATATCAATTGCCATCCATCTCCTTTAGGGTATTCACTTCTTGGAAGTCGTGTAATACTCATTGGCGCTTCATATAAAATTGCCTGAAATATTTCCGGATTAATATCAATTGTATCTTTTTTTACCACGATAATGTCTTCGTTGCATTCCTCTTGACTAACTGGAACAAACGAATACGTTTCCTGCGACTTCGTGTCAAATGCCACATCCAGGTCTTCATCCGTTATGGAATCCAAAACAATCATAGTTCCTTCTAATTCCAAATCAGAGAATACCAATGTGGATCCATCAAACTGTAAAGTACCAGTAACGTGTACCTCTGGTATGGACTTGACTTGAGTATGATGAAGGAGATCGTTTTCCTCAATCGCAATCCACTCATCCACTTCAATTGTATGATCTTGTGCGTTTAGAAAATCTTTTTTAGTGTATTTCACGATCCTCACCTCATGTCGCATTGAATATTATAAACAAACTAAAAGTTAAAGTCAATATTAATTTCCTCTAGTTTCTTTAAATATTCGCATAAAATTTTGGTTTTATAACCATAAATTATTTTATCGAAATTTCAATTTATTTGTCAATATGATAAAATCATTTTATGAAATCTTGTGGAATTATTGCTGAATACAATCCTTTTCATAAAGGACATGAATATCACTTGCAACAAGCACGCTTAAAAACCAATTGCGATTGCCTGATTGTTATTGTTTCAAGTTATTTTAGTCAACGTGGATTACCTAGTTACTTAACGCGAAGTGATAAGACAAAACTTTCTTTAGAACATGGTGCAAACATCGTACTTGAATTACCTGCTTGTTTTAGTTGTCAAAGTGCAGATTATTTTGCTAAATATGCGATTCAATCTTTATCTACACTTGATATTGATTATCTTTGCTTTGGTTCGGAAACAAACGATATCAATTATCTTCGTTCATTGTCTTTTTTAAATGAAATCGATGCATCTAAAAACATTAATCAAAATCAGAATATATCTCTTCAACCAAATGATATATTAGGATATCAATACATTAAATATTGTGATAAATACGATATTGAACCTGTCTCTATTCAAAGAAACAACAACTTTAAAAGTGCCACTCAGACACGAAAAGATGCATTTCATTTTGAACAAGACTATCAATCGTATTTTCATTTGGAACAAAATTGGAATTCATATTATCCTTATTTACGATTATTTCTACAATTAACCGATGCATCTACACTTGCTTCTTTTTTTCTAGTAAACGAAGGCATTGAGTATCGTTTAAAAAGTGCCAGCAAGCAATGTGAAACATGGGATAATTTTTTAAATCAGTGCATTTCCAAAACGTATACGAAAGCTCGTATTCAACGAACTTGTATGATGATTTTACTTCAAATCAAAAAAGATGAAATGATGGACTCTTTTTTTGGTTGTCGTGTATTAGGATTTGATTCTATAGGACAACAATATTTAAAGGAACACAAAAATAATCGTATTTATACTAAATTTAAGGATCTTCCTTCTTTTTTACAAGAAGTAGAACTTAAATCACAGGCTTTATATCAGAATTTTACGTCTATCGATGATAACAAGGTGATTCGTTATGATTCTATTGATTAGTGTCTTTATTATATTATTTATTGTATATACCATTTATTTTCCGCCTGTTCCAAAACCAAAAAAACAATATGATTATGCCATTGTTTTAGGATGTCCATGTCATAGTGATGGTAGCTTATGTTCTTCTCAAATTAAGCGATGTAACTTAGCTATTGAATGTTTTAAGAAAGGATATTATAAGACATTAGTTATTTCTGGTGGTGCTAATCGAAATTCCTATGTTGAAGCTATTGAAATGAATAAATACATTCAAGATAGAATTCAGATTCCTACTTTACTAGAAACAAAATCCATTAACACCTTTGAAAACATGGAATTCACTTATAACATGGTTAAAGATACATCTGTTTTAATCATCACAAGTCAAACACATATTCGTCGTGCATGTGTAATTGCGAAAAATTATTTTTCGGATTATGCGGGAATTTATTATCCTGAACATCGTTTAAAACATGTTTTACGTGAATTCTTTGCGCGTTGGATTCATATTTTCACAGATATAAAAAAGAGACTAATTTCTTAGTCCCATAGTTTTTCTGGATAAACACCTTTTTCGATTAACTGTGCAAATTCATTTTGTACACGTTGTTTATCTTCCATATAAGTAATACCAAACCAGCTGTCATTTGTTTTTAATACTTTGACACTGGCTTTATTTTTTTCTAATAATTGACCTACAATTTCTGGAAGTAAATATTCTTTAGTTTGTGGATCAAAGTTATTTAAATTATTTAAGAATTCAATAAAACTTTCTTGTAGATAATCAATAAAATCAGGATATCCAGCCCACATATTCATGGAAGTAAAATGATCTTTAGTAATCCAATTTTGAACACTTTCATTATCACATACAATCTTTCCATGTTCATTTTCTTGAATTCCTCTTGTTTCATATATATCTGTTAAATTCAAATCCTCATCAACAACACAAATTCCTCTTGTTACAGTTCCATTTTTACTTAATGTGTTTTTTAAAATAAATCCTGCCATAGCCATATTAAAATGATCTGGACTTGATGAATGTGAAATTAAATATTCATGTAATTGTACAAACGCTTCTTTTCCATAATAATCATCCGCATTAATAATCACAAATGGTTCTTTCACTATTCCTTTACAACAAAGGATTGCTTGTCCTGTTCCCCATGGTTTTTTTCTTCCTTCTGGAACACTATATCCTTCAGGTAAATCATTTAAATCTTGATATACATATCCAACTTGTATATGTTGAGAAATACGATTTCCAATTTTTTCTTTAAATTCTTGTTCAATATCTTTTCGAATAATAAAGACAACTTTATTAAATCCAGCTTGGATGGCATCATAAATAGAATAATCAATAATTAACTCTTTATTTTTTCCCATTTCCGTTAATTGCTTGATTCCACCACCAAAACGAGATCCAATTCCTGCTGCCATAATAATTAATGTTGTATTCATATATAAACCCCTTTACCTATTAAGTATAACATACTTTTTTATTTATTCATTTCAACTAATTTTTTTGAATACAAATAATAATAGATTGTTAATATAAATGCATTAATTACCCAAGTAATTGGCCATCCTAGAAATACCACCACTAATTCATGAACAATATGAGTGGCTACATATAAATAAATTTGCCTTAAAAGCACAAAACATAAAATCATAGTCAACATAGGAACTTTCGATTGTCCAACGCCTCTTAAAGCTCCTGCTGTCACATGACAAATAGTCAACATAATATAGAAAGGCGCAAAAACTGAAATCATTGTTACACCGGCTTTAATCGCATCAACATCATGGGTAAAGATTTCTACTAGCGATTGGGCATTGGTATACATCACAATGGATCCAAATATAATAATGGAACAACACATTAATAAAGTGACATACAAACCTTTTCTGACACGATCAAAGCGATGGGCTCCGTAGTTTTGTCCAACAAAAGTTGTGATAGACATCGAAAAACTTTGAATAGGAAGTTGTAGGAAGCCATCTAATTTCATAGTTGTACTATATCCAGCTACCGCTGCAGCTCCAAAAGAAGAAATATATGATTGTACAATTACATTGGAAAAAGAGACAATACTATTTTGAATCGCAGCTGGAAAACCGATTGAAATAATGCGTGAGAGCTTACTTGAATTAAATTTTATTTTCTTTAGTTCTACTTTATATATTTGTTTCGTCGTACATAATTGAATCATAACCAATACACTTGAAACAAATTGAGCAATCGTTGTGGCAATGGCAACTCCGGCAACTCCTAGATTTAAATACAACACAAAAATCAAATCTAAAATAATATTCACAACAGACGAAATAGCCAAATAAATCAAAGGATTTTTAGAATCTCCTAATGCTCGTAAAATTCCAGAGGCCATATTATAAATCAACATAAAAGATACACCCGCAAAATAAATTTGTAGATATGTTGTAGCTAAAGGTAATATTTCTTTAGGAGACCCAATCATCACTAAAATAGGATGCGCCATCATAATTCCTATAAACGTAAATAAGATACACAATACAATAGTAAGTGCCAAAGAAGTATGGATAGCTTCTTTCATTTCTTCATATTGTTTAGAGCCAAAATATTGACTAATCACAACACCTGCACCTGTTGCCAAACCGCTAAACAATCCAACTAACATATTAATAATAGAAGTAGATTGTCCTACGGCTGCTAGGGCATGAGATGATATATAGTTTCCTACTACATACGAATCCACGGTGTTATATAATTGTTGAAATAAATTTCCAATCAACAAAGGAATGGAAAACAATAAAATTGCTTTCCATATTTTACCATTTAATAAATCTGTATTCTTCATATTCTCTCCGTTTTTTGTTTTAGTATAGTCTTGTTTACTATAAAAATCAAAAAAAGAACGATTAACTCGTTCTCTTATTTCATTTCAATGATTTTTTCCCAAGTGAATTGTGGATCTCCAAAGTGTCCATAACAAGAAGTTTTTTCATAAATTGGTTTTTTCAAATCTAATTCACGAATGATGTTTCCAACTTCGAAGTTAAAGTTTCTTTTGATGATTTCTAATAATTCTTCATCACTTTGTTTACCTGTTCCAAATGTATCTACACATAAAGAAACTGGATGTGATTTTCCAATCGCATAAGCAGCTTGTACTTCACAACGGCTTGCTAAATGGTTGGCAACAACGTTTTTAGCTACATAACGGCAATAGTAAGCAGCTGAACGGTCTACTTTACTTGGGTCTTTACTAGAGAAGCATCCTCCTCCAATGCGTCCCATTCCACCGTATGTATCGCATACAATTTTTCTTCCTGTTGTTCCTGAATCTCCAAATGAACCACCTACTACAAAGCTTCCAGATGGGTTGATTAAGAATTTTGTGTTTTCATCAATTAAGTGTTCATCAATAACTGGTTTAATGACTTCGTTCATAATGATTTCTTTTAATTGTTCTTGAGTAATATCTGCACTATGTTGTGTTGATACAACAATTGTATCAATACGAGAAACTTTATGGTCTTTATATTCAACAGATACTTGTGTTTTTCCATCTGGTTTAATATATGGATTTCCCGCTTTACGAACACGAGTCAATTGTAGTGCTAATTGATGTGCATAATAAATTGGAGCTGGTAATAATTCTTTAGTTTCATCACAAGCATATCCAAACATAATACCTTGATCTCCAGCACCAACTTCATTGTTTTCTTGGTGTGTTACAGCTGTATTAATTTCTTGTGATTGTTTATTAACTTTTGTCAATACTGTATAGTCTTCTGTATATCCAATTTTTTTAATTGTATCTTTAGCAATTTGTTCGTAATCAATAAC
>JAQYFP010000050.1 GCA_028723085.1 Erysipelotrichaceae bacterium
CTTAACAATGGTGTTTTCTTATCTAGGGCATGTCCTGTATAAGAACAGAAAGCAGTGGGAATACATAATACTTTATCTTTAATAAAGGCATAAGATGTAGGATCCCATGCGGTATATCCACGAGCTTCAAAGGTTGCTCTTAATCCACCATTTGGAAAAGAGGAAGCATCTGGTTCACCTTTAATTAATTCTTTTCCAGAAAATGTCATTACTACATTTCCATCATCGGTTGGATGGATGAAACTGTCATGTTTTTCAGCAGTTACTCCTGTCATTGGTTGGAACCAATGTGTATAATGTGTAGCTCCTTGTTCAAGGGCCCATTCTTTCATCGCATGGGAAACTGCGTTGGCAATTTTAATATTTAATGGTTTGCCTTCATCAATTGTTTTCATTAACTCTTTATAAGTGTCTTTCGGAAGTCTTTTTTTCATTTCGGCTTGATTAAATACTTTAGATCCAAAAATTTCAGGTACAGTTTGTTTCATCATATAGCTCTCCTTTTCGATAAAAAAGAGGCAATGGTGCATACTTAAAAAAGTATGATTGGCACCATTGCCTTTATTTATGTAATCATTTTAGTCTTTTTAAAGATATTGTCAACAATAAATGAAATTATTTTCAAAGTATTGAAAGAAATGTAAAAAAAGAGTATAAAGAAACCATTGGAGGATAAATATGAACTATAGAGAGATATTAGACTTTGTTCACGATGAAGATGTGAAATTTATACGACTGTCTTTTTGCGATGTATTTGGTAAACAAAAAAATGTTTCGATTTTACCAGAAGAACTACCTAAAGCCTTTAAAGAAGGAATTTCCATTGATGGAAGTGCTATTGTTGGTTTTTTAGATGAACAAGACAGTGATTTATTTTTATATCCGGATCCTGAAACTTGTTGTATATTGCCATGGCGTTCTTTAGAAGGACAAGTTCTTCGTATGGAATGTCAAATTAAAAATCCTGATGACACACCATTTGAAAGAGATTGTCGTTATATTTTAAAACAAGCTATTCAAGCGGCAAAAGAAAAGGGAATTGTATTCCATTTTGGAACTGAATTTGAATTTTATTTATTTAAACTTGATGAAAATGAAAATAATACGTTTATTCCCCTTGATCAAGGCGGATACATGGATGTATCTCCTGAGGATAAAGGAGAAGATGTTCGAAGAGATATTTGTTACACATTAGCGGATATGGGAATTCATCCGGAAGCAAGTCATCATGAAGAAGGTCCTGGTCAAAATGAAATTGATTTTCGCTATAGTGATGCCTTACAAGCAGCTGATAATGCTCAAACATTTAAGTGGGTTGTTAAGGCTATATCAAAAAGCAGTGGGTTGTATGCGGATTTTGGACCAAAGCCTTTGAAACAAGAAGCAGGGAATGGACTTCATATCAATGTTTCTATTGATGCGAGTGATGGAAATAGTTATTTATATAATGTGATTGCAGGTGTTTTAGAACACTTAGAAGAAATGACTTTATTTCTAAATTCAACGGAAAGTTCTTATGAACGAATTGGAAAGCGAAAGGCTCCTAAATATATTAGTTGGTCAAAACACAATCGTACCCAGGCCATTCGTATTCCGGCTACAAAAAACGGAAAAGATCGTTTTGAAATAAGAACACCAGATCCACATTGCAATCCGTATTTGGCTTTTGCCTTGATTATTTATGCTGGTTTAGATGGAATTGAAAGAAAGCTTCAAGTTCCTGAACAAGTAGATGAAAATTTATATCAAGCAAAAGAAGATACAACATCACATTTGAAAGCTATTCCATCTTCGATACGAAAAGCAAGTACAGTTGCTAGTGAAAGTGATTTCATTCGAAAATACATTCCTAAAAAAATTATTGATGCTTATTTAAAATAGAGGTCATCATGATCAATAAGAAAAAAGTATTGATTGTATCGAGTGGAACGAAATTACTTCCTATTTTAAAGGAATTGATGCCTTCAATGGAATATTCATTGAGCGTTGTTGAAACTATACAAGAGGCAAAAAAGAAATTAAGAACCATTATTTTCGATTATTTATTGATTCAATGTCCTGTAAAAGATGAATTTGGAATTAAATCTGCACAAGAAATTGTTCATTCATTTTCAGTAGGCGTGATTTTACTTGTAAAAAATGATATATTTGATCAAGTAACTTATCGATTAAAAGATGATTCTATTTTTGTAGTATCGATGCCAACGAATCGCCAAATGCTTTATCAAACAATTTGTTTAATGAATACTTTTATTTCGCAAAAGAAAGTACTTGAAAATGAAATAAAGAAGTTAAAGAAAAAAATGAAAGATGAACATGTTGTGACGCAAGCTAAACTTGTTTTAATTGAACAATATCATTGGTCAGAACAAAAAGCACATCATTACATTGAAAAAGTTGCGATGGATAATTCTATTCCTAAAATTGAGGTTGCTAACAAAATACTAGAGGAGAATAAAAATGATTAAAACCAATGCGATGAGAATATTAGATCAAAATAATATTAGTTATACAACTCATGAATATCCACATGGAAAAGAAGCAGTGGATGGTGTTCAAGTAGCTGATTTGTTGCATGAGCCATATGAAATGGTCTATAAAACATTGGTAACACAAGCAAATACAAAAGAGTTTTTTGTGTTTATGATTCCAGTAGACAAAGAACTGGATTTAAAGAAATGTGCTAAAGTGGCAAATGTTAAATCGATTGAAATGATTCATGTTAAAGACATTACCAAAATTACAGGTTATGTTCGTGGTGGCTGTTCTCCTTTGGCAATGAAGAAATCATTTAAAACTTTTGTGTATGAAGAATGTGTGTTATATGATTCCATTATTTTTTCTGGTGGTAAGATAGGAATTCAAATTGAAATGAGTCCTATGGAATTAATTGATTTACTTAAAATTGAATGTGTAGATTGTATAAAGGCATAAGTTGATTATGCTTTTTTTTATTTGTATAATGAGACAATATGAAAAAGAAAATAATTGGATGCATTTGTTTTTGTTTTATTGTTTGTTTACTATTTATACCCAATGAACCGTCTATTCCAATTTTAGGGTATCATGATATTGTTTGTGACGAAACAAAAATTGATAGTCGATATACGTTATCACTTTCTGATTTTGAAGAACAAATGAAGTATTTATATGAACATGATTTCCATACATTGTCATTGGATGAATTATATGATTTTTATCGAGGAACTTTAGAAATTGACGAAAAGAGTATTGTTTTAACATTTGATGATGGATATGAATCATTTATTTCTTTAGTTAAACCGGTATTAGAAAAATATGGATTTAATGCGACTTGTTTTGTGATAGGAAAACATGCTTTAGATGAAAAAGAAAAATATATTAAAGAGAATCAATTGATTAATGATGAGACAGTTTCATTTTATTCTCATTCGTTTGATCTTCATCGCAAAGATGGCAAAAACAAAGTTATTGAAACCATGACAAAAAATGAAATTGAACAAGATTTTGATACTGGAATCGTAGATTATACTTATTTTGCTTTTCCTTATGGTGTTTCTAGTGAAAAGGCAAGGGAAGTTATAATAAATAGAAAAGTAAAAATGGCTTTTAGTTATAATCAATTTCATAATTGTTCTAGAAAAGATGATATTTATTATATTCCTAGATATGCGATTGTGAATTTTATGCCAATGATTTATTTTAAATGGATTGTGGATTAAAAAAGTGAATAGCACTTAAAAAAGTACTATTCACATGATTGAAATAAGATTTCATTATAATCTGGAATTGGCCAATCTTCTTTAGAAACATTGCGTTCAATTTCATCTGTTAAAGTACGAATTTTTTCCATTAATGGAAGCATTTCATCAGCAGCGAATCGAGCTGCTTTTTGTTCGTCTTCAAATGATTTTTCTATCATTGTTTCTAATTCATCTACATGGTTGCTTACTTTTTCTAATGGAGTATCAATGTTTTTCAACATTTTGACTTCCATTGGAGAAGAAATACCACTATTTTTCTTTGTTTGAATAATTGTAGCTAGTTTTGCTTCATAGTTAAATACAGAAGGTAGAATTTGTTTACGAAGCATATAAACCATTGTTTTGGCTTCAATTAAGATAACTTGATAATAGTTAGTTAATAGAATATTTTGACGTGCCTGTAATTCAGATGCTGAATAAACTTTATGTTTTTCAAACAATTTAATATTCTTGTCATCTGTATAATGAACAAGGGCATCTGGTGTTGTTTTTAATTCCAATAAACCTCTATTTAAAGCTTCTTGACGCCATTGTTCTGAATAGCCATTTCCTGAGAAAATAATACGTTTATGTTCACGGATTGTTTTACGAATTAAATGATTTACATAAGCATCTACATTGTCTTTACCATGTGCTTCGATTTCATCAGCAAATTCACTAAGTTCTTCGGCAACAATTGTATTTAAAATTGTGTTAGGACATGAGATGTTTAAAGAAGAACCTAACATACGGAATTCAAATTTATTTCCTGTAAACGCAAATGGACTTGTACGATTTCGGTCTGTTGTATCTTTTGGAATAGGAGGTAAAACATCAACTCCTAATACAAGTTCACGATCGATGTTGTCTTCATATTCTTCTTGTTTTTCAATTGCTTCAAGAATAGCTGTTAATTCATCTCCTAAGTAAATTGAAATGATAGCTGGTGGTGCTTCATTGGCTCCTAATCGATGATCGTTTCCAGCTGAAGCAACGCTAATTCGTAATAAATCTTGATATTCATCAACGGCTTTAATGATGGCTGCTAAAGTAATAAGAAAACGAATATTATCTTTAGGATTTTTTCCTGGTTCTAATAGGTTTTCTCCATCATTAGTAGAGAAAGACCAGTTGTTGTGTTTACCAGATCCATTGACACCTTCAAACGGTTTTTCGTGTAATAGACATACAAATCCGTGTTGTTTGGCAACTTTTTGTAAAACCTCCATTGTGATTTGGTTTTGATCATTGGCAATATTTGTAGAAGAGTATACAGGTGCCAATTCAAATTGACACGGAGCAACTTCTTTGTGTTCCGTTTTGGCAAAAACACCTAATTTCCAAAGTTCTTCGTCTACTTCTTCCATGTATGCTTTTACACGTTGAGAAATATTTCCGAAATAATGGTCATCTAATTCTTGTCCTTTTACTGGAGCTGCTCCAAAAAGAGTTCTTCCTGTTACCATCAAATCAAATCTTTGTTTATATAGTTCTTCATCTATTAAGAAATATTCTTGTTCGGGTCCTACGGTTGTGTTTATTTTTGTGATATTGTATCCCATCAAGTTATATAAACGAACAGCTGCTTTGTTTAAGGCATCTAGAGAACGTAATAAAGGGGTCTTTTTATCTAACGCAGATCCATCATATGAACAGAATAAAGTTGGTACATATAATGTTTTTTCTTTTACAAACGCGAAAGATGTTGGGTCCCAGGCAGTATATCCTCTGGCTTCAAACGTGGCTCTTAATCCACCACTTGGGAAACTAGAAGCATCGGGTTCACCTTTAATTAATTCTTTTCCTCTAAAATCGCTGATGACCGAATTAGGCCCTGTTGGATTTATAAAGGCATCGTGTTTTTCAGCAGTTATTCCTGTCATTGGTTGGAACCAATGTGTATAATGAGTGGCACCTTTATCCATTGCCCAGTCTTTCATTGCATTAGCGACGGTATCTGCAATTTCACTTGGGAGTTCTTTACCGTTTTCCATTACATCAATCATTTGACGATAAACGGCATGGGGTAGATATTTTTGCATTGCGGAAGGGCCAAATACATCACATCCAAAATATTCATCTACTATCTTCATAATTTTTTCCTCCATGTCTATTTTATAGCAACTTTGCCTACAAAAAAAGTAGATTTTACAATCTACTTACAGACTGTTGACAAAGTGGTCGACAGTCTTTTTAAATTCTGATATTATTGTTGTGGCAGAAAGTGACTCCGTTGACCCAAGAAAATGACGAGCTTTCTGCCTTTTATTATGCTTA
>JAQYFP010000051.1 GCA_028723085.1 Erysipelotrichaceae bacterium
AAAAGGAGCTCCAGATGCCCAACTGTTGGTGATTGGGGATTTTTGGGATAAAGAGCAGAAGGATGAAATGAAACAACAAGCATGCGAAGCAACTGCAGTTGAGTTCATTAGCTTAGATGAAATAAAAGGTTTAGAAGAATATCAGTGTGGTATGGGTACCACAGTATATGACAGTGAGGGTAATCCACATACTGTCGAGCATGATGGTGTAGCTGATCATCCTGGCAATGCAGGAATGAAGTGGATTGCAGAAAAGATTATAGAAGTAGTAAAGGAGTAATCTATTAGATGTCAGAGAAAAGTATAAAGGTAAACGCAATATTGAATGTAATTAAAACAATTTCGAGTATTGTTTTCCCACTAATAACATTTCCATATATATCGAGAGTATTGCAACCAGAGAATGTAGGAAAAGTTAATTTTGGGTCTTCTTTTGTAAGTTATTTTTCTCTGATAGCTTCTTTAGGAATTACCACATATGCAATAAGGGAGTGCTCTGCTGTCAGGGGAGATAAAAAGAAATTAGGCGAAAAAGCCTCACAGATTTTTTCAATTAATGTTTGTACAACAATTGTTGCTTATGTGTTGCTTGGATTGTCACTTATCTTTTTCCGAAAGTTAGATAGCTATCGTACATTGATAATCATTCAAAGCACTGCAATATTGTTTACAACATGGGGCGCTGATTGGTTGAACTCTGCAATGGAGGATTTCAAGTTTATAACAATAAGGTCTATAGGCTTTCAGTTTATTTCTTTGATTTTAATGTTTATTTTAGTTCATCAGCCAGAAGATTATTTGAAGTACGCGGCTATCACAGTTCTTTCTTCTTGTGGTGCAAACATCACTAATATTTTATACAGAAGAAAATACTGTACTGTTCGCTTTACCAAGGACATGCATTGGCAAGAACATTTTAAGCCTATACTTTTATTATTTGTAATGATTCTTGCACAGACTATCTTTAGTAATGCAGATGTTACTATGATTGGACTGATTAAAGGAGATACAGAGGTAGGACTCTATACTACGGCACACAAAATAGAGAATATTATTGCACAAATTGTTTCTTCATTAGCTTGGGTTGTTATGCCTAGAATGTCAAAGTATTTTGCAGAAGAAGATTATGAAAAAATAAATAAAATGCTAAAAAATGTATTTAGTGTTATCGTCTTTTTTGGATTTCCTTGTGTGGTGGGCACTATAAGTATATCGAAAGAGATTGTACTGATTGTCGGGGGAGAAGAGTACTTAGGCTCTGCAATTCCCTTAACAATACTGATGTTTTCTTTTGCCTTTAGTTTATTAGGAGGGTCTTTTTTAGGCAATATGGTACTATTACCATCAAAAAAAGAGAAGATGTATATGCTCATTTGTTGTGCTGCAACTATAGTCAACGTAGTACTGAATACTTTCTTGATTCCGGTTTTAGGAGCTATTGGAGCAGCCGGAACAACTGCGATTTGTTCATTTTTAATGATGACTATCATGGTCTTTACAAGGGATAGAAGAGTTAAACTAGATTATATTTGGAAAACAATGCTTTCTCCTGCAATAGGTTCGGTTTTTATTTTCCTTTACTGCAGACTTATTCGATCTTGTGTAGAATCTTTGTCATTAAGGACAATAATTTGTATTTTGGGGAGTTTGGTTCTATACCTCTTGGTTTCTATTCTGATGAAAAACGAAATATTATACGAATTTATAGAGAAAATGAATGCTAAGTTAAGAGGTGTAAAAAGTGATAGATAAAAAAGAAAAAACTGACATTTTGCTAAAAAAAATTAAAGGTATAGTCTCCGATTCAATAACTAAACATAAGTTCGAAAAAGCATTGGCGGCTATTTCTTTTATCGGATATTATTTATATCAATATAACCAATTTTATGTGGAAGACGAACTCGAGGGCTATTTGAGTAATATTAGTGATTGCCTGAAAGATATTTATAAAGTTAACAAATACATTGAAACATCTCAAAATATCATTTTTTATGATGGATTTGGATTAGATACAAGAGGAGTGGCACTCATGTATCTTAATGCTCTTGGTTTAAACAATTACCATGTTATCTATGTGACGAATAAAAAAGTACAATATAAAATACCTACGATTAGGAATATGTGCGATAAATATCATTTCGAGATACAATATATCGATATGAATAATTATATGGAATGGGCTAAGCAGCTATGCGCTGTATTCAATAAATATAAACCAAGAGCTGCTTTTTTTTATACGATGCCAAACGATGTTTCGGGAATTATTGCTTTCCATATGTTTGATGGCATAGTCGATAGATATTTAATTGATTTAACAGATCATGCATTTTGGCTCGGTAAATCTGCTGTTGACTATTTCTTAGGCAGTCGCGATATGTCTGCTGCTTTACAGTTTTATCATCGTGGTATAAAAAAAGAACAGATGAT
>JAQYFP010000052.1 GCA_028723085.1 Erysipelotrichaceae bacterium
TTTAAATTCATTGTGTAAATTTGATGCGAAGTATCATGGTGGTTCGGTTCAAAATATGAAGTTTACACCTCGTATGATGCATGAAGACAAAGAAAAAGTTAAGGCTTTATTTCAAACGTATTTTGATAATGGTGGCTGTCAATTAATGGTAACAGTGGTGGATCATGGTGTATTAGAAGATGCTCAAAAACATCCTGAAAAGTATCCAGATTTAATTGTGCGTGTGGCAGGATATAGTGCGGTGTTTGTGAACTTAACACCTGATATCCAAGCGGAATTATTGAGTCGAGCTTTATATGATTAAAGTATCAAACATTGAACGATTCGCCACACACGATGGCCCTGGAATTCGTACCACGGTATTCTTAAAAGGGTGTCCACTTCATTGTCCTTGGTGTGCCAATCCTGAAACTTGGCAAGTGAATCCGGTTTTAATGCATGATGAAAAGAAGTGTGCTAAGTGTCATATGTGTATGAATGTATGCCCAAGCCAAGCTATTTCTTTTCAACCAGATTTTACTTTAAATAAAGAGTTATGTACGAATTGTCAAAAATGTGAAGAAGAGTGTCTAAACGATGCGATTTCTTTTTCGGGAAAAGAAATGAGTTGTGATCAAATTTATCAAGAAATTCAAAAAGATGATTTGTATTATAAACAAAGTCATGGAGGCGTAACGCTTTCAGGAGGAGAACCTCTGTTTCAGTTTGAAGAAAGTTTTGCACTAATTCAATATTTAAAACAAAAAGATTATCATATTGCCCTTGAAACAACGGGTATGTATGATCATTCTCGTTTAGTAAAAGTAGAACCTTATGTGGATTTGTTTTTACATGATTTAAAACACATTGATTCAACGAAATTAAAAGAAGTTACCGGAGCTGATTTTAAGACAATTGATGAAAATTTAACGTATTTATCGAAAAGTCCTGAAAAAGTAATTATTCGAATTCCAGTAATACCGAAGTTTAATGATGATGTGTTAAAAGAAATGATTTTATATGCCAAAGAAAAAGGGTTTAAAGAAGTTCATCTTCTTCCTTATCATTCACTTGGAAAAAATAAATGGCATAATTTAAAGAAACAATATCAATATGAACAAGAGGCAATGATGGATAAATCAAGTTTAAGTGAATATGTCACATTTGGAAAAGAAAATAATATGATTGTGAAATTAGGTGGTTAAATGTTATCGAAAGAAAGAAAAGTAGTCATCATGGAACTACTGAAACGCGATGGTTTTGTGACAGTGCAACAATTAATGAATGTCTTAGAAATATCTCGTTCTTCGGTTATGAGAGATTTAGATGAACTAGAAAAAGATCGTTTAATTGTAAGAGAACACGGTGGGGCTTCTTTGTTGACGAGTGAAGAATTGTTGTCTCGCTATAATGAACCAGCGGTTCGTGAAAAAGTGCATATTAATGAAAAAGAGAAACAAAGTATTTGTGCTAAAGCTGCAACGTATTTAAAGAATGGGGATTGTATCTATATTGATTCAGGTACAACGGCGATGTATATCATTGATTATATTTTAGATAAAAGCGTTGATATTGTGAGTCCCAATACGTATATCTTGTCGCGTATTCCAGATAATTATAAAGGGAATGTGTATGTGTTGGGTGGTCAATACTATAAACAATCAGAAATTTGTTGTGGGTCATTGACTTTAGAAATGTTGAAAAACTTTAATTTTGATTGGGCTTTTTTGACCGCTAATGGAATTAGTTATGTGGAATCAAAAGCATATTCTTTTGATTTTAACTACGCGGCTCTAAAAAAAGAAGCATTGAAAAGAACAAAGAAGTCCGTGTTACTGGTAGATCAAAGTAAAAATGAACAAAAGGGCCTATGTGTATGGGCGGATTTAGATGATTTTGATTTGATTATTACAGACCAGTTTCATAGAGAAAAGAAACTAAAAAATTTAGTCACAAGTATGTAAAAGGAGAAAAGAAATGAAAGTAGATAATCCAAAGAAACAAGCAATTTTAGATCAATTAAAAGGTGGTTTGATTGTATCTTGTCAAACACAAAAAGATGAACCAATTTATACACCGGATATGGTTGTGAAAATGGCTGAATGCGCAAAATGGGCAGGAGCTGTTGGTTTACGTATTAATTCCCCTGAACAAATTCGTCAAGTAAAAGAAGCTAATTTTGGTCTTCCTATCATTGGTCTATATAAAGTATGGCACGATGATACTTGTGTATTCATCACACCGACAATGAAGGAAGTAGATGAAATTGTAGAAGCTGGAGCGGATATTATTGCTCTAGATTGTACAAATGAAACAACACATGAAGGAACACAAGCATGGGATTTAATTAAAGAAGTTCGTAAAAAATATCCTGATCATTTGATTTTTGCGGATTGTGCCACAATCGAAGAAGCAAAACGTGCTGTAGAAAATGGGGCTGAAATTGTAGCACCTACTTTATATGGATATACGCCTGGTACACAACACATCGAAGGAGCTGATTATCGTATGATTGGACAATTGTGTCGTGAAATTGGTGATTCAGCTTGTGTAATTATGGAAGGTCACTTATATTCTCCAGAAGATGCGATTAAATGTATGTTCTTAGGATGTCATTCTGTTGTTGTTGGATCGGCAATTACGCGTCCTCACTATGTTGCCAAACGTTTTGTAGATGCCTTAAGTGGATACCAAGATGATTGGCGTAAAGTAGAAAAAGCTCATCATACCAATGAATTAAAGTAAAGCTGGCAATCGTCAGCTTTTTTTTGTGATATACTTTAAATGGTGAGAAAACATGAAAAAGATATTATTATTAGGAGCAACAGGCTCTATTGGATTACAAACAATTGATGTGATTGAACAACATTCTGATGAATTTGAATTGGTTGGAATTGCAGCCGGAAATCAAGTGGATGTCTTAAATGAAATTATTCAAAAACATCCTTCCATTCAAGTTGTTGGAATTGGAAATGAGAATAAGAAACAAGAAGTACATCACGATAATGTATTTGCTGGAAAAGATGCCATGGTTCAATGTATTGAGCATTGTGACTATGATTTACTTGTTAATGCAGTGGTAGGATTTCGTGGTTTAAAACCAACACTAACTTCTCTTTATAAAGGAAAAGATGTAGCCCTGGCAAATAAAGAAAGCTTAGTTGCGGGTGGTGTTTTAGTTCGTAAGGCACTACAAGAAACAAATACTTCTTTATATCCAATTGATTCAGAACATTCGGCTATTTTCCAATGTCTTCAAGGAAATAAAAAAGAACAAGTAAAGCGTTTGATTATTACAGCTTCAGGTGGTTCATTCCGTGACAAAACAAGAGAACAACTAAAAGATGTTACCGTAGAACAAACGTTGAAACATCCTAATTGGTCAATGGGAAAGCGTATTACTGTGGATAGTGCTACGATGGTTAATAAAGGGTTTGAAGTCATAGAAGCACATTTTCTTTTTGATTTAGACTATGATCAAATTGATACGGTATTACATGCACAAAGTATTGTTCATTCTATGGTGGAATACAATGACCATGCCATTCTTGCTCAAATGGGATCTGCGGATATGCGTTTACCAATCCAATATGCTTTGGTTTATCCAGAAAGAATTAAATTAGAAGAAGAGCATCCATTTGATGCAACGCAAACATTTACTTTAGATTTTAAGAAAATGGATTTTGAAAGATATCCAATGTTGAAATTAGCCTATGAAGTGGGAAGAAAAGAAGGTAATTTAGGAGCGGTTTTTAATGGAGCAGATGAACAAGCTGTAGAATTGTTCTTGGATCATAAGATTTCTTTTTTACAGATAGAAGAAAGCATTGCCAAAGCAATTGAGCATGCACAATATATTTCCAATCCGTCTTATGAACAATTGGAACAATCGGATTTACAGGCTCGTCAATTTGTTCGTGAACTTTGGGACTAGAATAATTGATTGAAACAGAGTATGATAGTATTTGGTACGATAAGTGCAAATAGTCAAGGATGGGAGTGAAACAATGAAACATAAATCAAGATATATGATAGCTTCTCTTCTAGCTGTTTCTTCTTTAACAATACAATCATTACCTGTTTTAGCTCAGGAAACGGTTAAAGAAGAGTCAGAAGAAATTGAAATAAAATCCGCCAAAGACTTCAAAGAACAGTTTTTGAGTATCAAAGAAGTAAAAAAAGAAAAAGATAAAGAAATCGTTTCTTATTCACTAATTGAAGAAGTAGATGAAACAAATTATTTCCAATTATTAAATGGTAAGTTGTTTTATGAAGAATTAAAATTAGATGAAAAAGAAAACGGAAAATTAATTGAAGAAATAGATAAAATGCTTGTCTCTTTAAAAGAAGACAAAGAACATCCTTTTGATTTTGATCAAATGCTTGAAAAAGCTGTAGAAATCAATGAGAAAATCGAAAAAGAAAAAGAAGAATCTGAAAAAGATGAATCTGATGAAAAAGAATCAGAGGACGAAAAAGATTCTGAGGATAAAAAAGACTCAGATGATAAGGAGTCTGAAGAAAAAGAATCTGAAGATGAAAAAGATTTAGATGAAGATCAAGATGAATCAGAAGATAAAAAAGATGTAGAGGATAAAAAAGATTCTGAGGAGAAAAAAGATTCAGATGATAAGAAGTCTGAAGAAAAAGATTCTGAGAATAAAAAAGACTCAGATGATAAAGAGTCCGATAAAAATGATTCTGAATCTAAAGAAGAAGTTGTTGAAAAAGAATTAGAACCACAAGAATTTGTGCTTCAAAATCCTTTATCAATTGAACAAACTGAAACAAAAATAGTTCAAGAACAAGTTGCTCCAGCGAATATTTTATCTTATTCAGTTGAAACAAAACAGGAAATGACAGTGAAGCCACAAGCTGTTAGTAAACAAAATACGATTTCTTCTACTTCACAAACATTTATCAATACATATTTAACTTCACAAGCTGGTTATGTTTATACGAAAGCGAATTCATTAAATTATAATAATATTTTAAATGGATTATCCGCTTGGAATAAATTATCAAGTGCGCAAAGAAATGAAGTTAATACGGTTTTAAGACAAACAGTCGGGAAAACATATCAAAAATTACTTCAAGAAGCACAAACAATTAAGGCTGGTGGAGTTGTAGTGGATGCAAAACCACAGACTTATGTAAATACGGGTGTACAAAATAGTAAGAATTTATGGACTTTGTTATGTGCTATTTGTGCAAGTGGTATGTGTCTTTTGTTTAAACAAAACAAGAATAAGAAATAGAGTGAAAGGGTCTGCTTAGGCAGATCTTTTCTTTTTGAAAAATACACAATAAAAAAGGAACACTTTCAAAGTGAACCTCTATTAACATTGTTTTTCGATTGCTGAACAACCACCACTTATAGAATCAAATAATAATTGGAATTGAGAATAAGAATAAGAAATCATATCATCGGTTAAATCTTGATATCCATCTGTTTGATCTTCACTGATTCCATCTACTAATAAAGTAGGTGTACCATTCACTATACTAATAAAACTAGGAGCCATGATACGTTTTTCATCAACATAATCTGGTAGAATCGAAGACAATTGTTCAATTAATTTCATATAGTTTTGATCACCTTCTTTAGTGATAATGACATTTCCATCTTGTTCTTCTTTTTCATCGCGTACATCTTTGATATCTACATAATAAACAGTAGCGATTTTATTGTCATTGGAACATTGAATAAAAGGTTCTAGTACAGAACGACACCAAGGACAATCCGCAAATCCAAAGTAAACAATGAATGTTTCTTTATCATTTATTTTATTTGATATTTCCTCGCATGTTGAATAAACAAATGGATTGTTTTCATCAATGGAAATAGAACGAATGATTTTATTGTCTTTTTCACGAGTGGTGTTGTTTAAACTTTCATATTCTTTTTTAAATTTCATATTGTCACTTTCCTTTGCACATCCTAAACAAGTTATACATAGAAACAATATAAGTAATTTTTTTAATCGTTTCATTTGTTTCCTCCGAGTCTTAGTTTAGCTTAAAAGATATTTTGTTTCCAGTTATATACAAAAAAAAACTCTCTTGCGAGAGTTATATACATATGGGGCGGCTGACGCGAGTCGAACGCGCGAATGACGGTGCCACAAACCGCTGTGTTAACCACTTCACCACAACCGCCATGTGCTCAATTATTATAGCTAAGAAGAATGAATTTGTAAAGAGGAAAAAATAAAATTTGACAATTTTTTTTAATTCTTCATACTAATACTAGGTGATTATATGAATTTTCGTAACGCAACGATGAATGATTTAGATCGTATTTGTGAAATTGAACAAGAATGTTTTCCAGTAAGTGAAATGGCAAGTCGTAAAAATTTAGAATGGCGCATTGAACATGCTTACTTTTTACTTCTATGCCAAGACGAAACAATTGTTTCTTTTATTAATGGCATGCCTACAAATAAAAGCGATTTATGTGATGAAATGTATGATGGTGAATTCTTTGATGAAAATGGACAATGGTTGATGATTTTTGGAGTGAATACACCAAAAGAATATCAACATCAAGGATATGCCCAAAAAGTAATGAAAGAAGTCATGCATCAATTTAATGGAAAAGGAATTGTATTGACTTGTAAAGAACACTTAATTGGTTTTTACGAACAATTTGGTTACAAAAATGAAGGAATTTCAAAAAGTACACATGGAGATGTGACTTGGTATCAAATGCGATGGGAAAAAAGTTGATAAACTTTTTTCTTTTTTTTTACCTTTTTCCTTCTATTCCATTTACAAGCTTATTTTATATTCTCTGTGTCTAATGAAGGAGAAAGATATGAAAAAGAAATTAGTCAAAGTGGCTTTTGTGGCAGGTTTGACTTTAACACAAACAATGCCAGTGGCAGCCCAAGAACCAGAAGAAGTTATTATTCAAAACGATCAGCTAGATCAAAGTTCAGAAGAAACTGTTCTTGAAAACAATCAATTAGATGAAGAAACAAATGAAGATAAAGTAGCGGAAACACAAGAAGAACAAACAACGGATTCAGACATTAGTTTGTTTTCCGACGAAGAATTTGTGTATCCTACAAGTATTTCCCTATTAACAAGTGTAAGAACATTCATGGTACAAGGAGATACAGCTACAATCAAGGTAAATGGATACTCCGGAAATCCAACAAGTACCGATTTTAATTCATATGTAACTTGGTCAAGTAGTGATGAAAATGTAGCTAAAGTGGATAGCCAAGGAAATATTACTGCAGTAGGTGCTGGAAATGTAACTATTACCGCAACT
>JAQYFP010000053.1 GCA_028723085.1 Erysipelotrichaceae bacterium
AAGAGTTTATTATATTAACACGAAAGAATGTGTAGGAAATAAATATGGAACGCCTTCACCCATTCCATTTCGTGTAGTAGATGAAAATATTAATTTAGATATGGATATTTCGATTCGTTGTTTTGGAGAATACAGCTATCGTATTACCAATCCTATTTTGTTTTACACCAATGTATGCGGAAACATTGAACAAGACTATACAAGAGATCGCATTGATGCGCAATTAAAAAGTGAATTACTAACGGCTTTACAACCAGCTTTTGCCAAGATTTCTAATATGGGAATTCGCTATAGTGCTCTTCCTGGTCATACTATGGAATTAGCTGAAGCATTAAATAGTGTACTATCAAAAAAATGGAGTGAATTAAGAGGAGTTGAAATTGTGTCTTTTGGTATCAATAGCATTAAGGCAAGCCAAGAAGATGAAGAAATCATTAAACAACTTCAAAAAAGTGCTACATTCAAAAATGCATCAATGGCCAATGCGCAAATGATGAATTCACAAGCAGAAGCAATCAAAGAAGCTTCGAAGAATCCCAATGGAGCGGGAATGGCTTTTATGGCTATGAATATGGCTCAAAATGCGTATGTGAATCAAAACCAAGATACAACGGATTCTTGGACATGTTCTTGTGGTCAGCTGAATACAAAAGGTAAATTCTGTATGAATTGTGGAAAGCCTAAGCCAGAGACAAAAGGATGGACTTGTCCAAATTGTCATACTTTGAATTTAGGTAAGTTCTGCATGGAATGTGGAACTAAAAAACCACAAGGAGCATTACAATATCGTTGTGATAAATGTGGATGGACACCAGCTGATCCTACGAATCCACCTAAATTTTGTCCAGAGTGTGGAGATTCTTTTGGTGATGAGGACATTGTTAAATGAAAGAACAATTATTAAAAATTAGTTTATTATTGCTAGGAATTGGATTGGCTTTATATATCGTTCCTATGATTTTGTCGATACAATCAAGTCTTCCTTATACATTAGCGGGTATAAGTATGATTGCTTCGGTCGTAATTCTTTATATTCGCTCACAAACAAAAGAATAAAGCAGCTAAGAAATGAATCTTAACTGCTTTTTTATTATTCTAGAATAGCTCCTTTGTCAGCGCCTTGGACAAGTTTTTGATAACGAGATAACCATCCTGTTTTAAATTTAGGTTCAAATGGTGGTTGAACTTTACGTCTTTGTTCAAATTCTTCATCGCTTACATCGGCATGAATTGAGTAATTGGCAATATCGATTGTGATTAAATCACCTTCTTGAATTAAACCAATGTTTCCACCAGCAGCAGCTTCAGGAGAAACGTGTCCGATTGAAGCTCCACGGCTTGCTCCTGAGAAACGTCCATCTGTAATTAAAGCAACGGATTTATCAAGTTTCATACCAGCTAAGGCAGAAGTAGGATTTAACATTTCACGCATTCCAGGACCACCTTTAGGTCCTTCATATGTGATAACAACAACATCTCCTGGTTTGATTCCACCGGCATAAATACAAGCGATGGCATCTTCTTCACTTGTGAATACACGTGCTGGACCTGTGTGTTTCATCATGCTTGGATCAACGGCGCTACGCTTAACAACGCATCCGTTTTGGGCGATGTTACCAAATAAAATGGCGATTCCTCCATTAGGTGAATAAGGGTTTTCAACAGGACGAATTGTATTTGGATCTTTATTGTAGGCATGTTCGATATTTTCTTTAACTGTTTTACCATTGGCTGTAATTAAAGAAGTATCAATTAATCCTAATTTATCTAATTCATGATAAACAGCTTGTAAACCACCTGCAGCATTTAAATCATGCATATGAGTTGGACCAGCAGGGGCTAAGTGACATAAGTTTGGCGTCTTTTCTGAGAATTCATTAAATGTATTTAAATCTAATGGACAACCAGCTTCATTTGAAATAGCTAACAAGTGTAATACTGAGTTAGAAGAACATCCTAATGCCATATCACAAGTTAAGGCATTGCGGATTGATTTTTCGTTGATGATATCTTTAATACGAATATCTTTTTCAACTAAATTCATAATAGCCATACCAGCGTGTTTAGCTAATTGTAAACGATTCGCATGCACTGCAGGGATTGTTCCATTTCCTGGAAGAGCAATTCCTAATGCTTCGCATAAACAGTTCATAGAGTTAGCTGTATACATTCCTGAACAACTTCCACATCCTGGACAAGTTTGTTCTTCATATTCTTTTAATTTTTCATCATCAATTAAATTTGCTTTACGAGCACCAACGGCTTCAAACATTTTTGATAAAGATGTATCGACTCCATCAACGCATCCAGACATCATAGGGCCACCTGAACAAACAACTGTTGGTAGATTTAATCTTAGAGCACCCATTACCATACCTGGAACAATTTTATCGCAGTTTGGAATTAATACCAATCCATCAAAGGCATGGGCTTGTGCCATAGTTTCTACAGAATCTGCAATTAGTTCACGAGAAGGTAAAGAATATTTCATTCCTACATGTCCCATAGCAATTCCATCACAAACACCAATGCTTGGAACCATGATTGGTGTTCCACCAGCCATACGAACACCAGCTTTTACGGCTTCTTCGATTTTGTCTAAGTGAAAATGACCAGGAACGATGTCACTGTGTGCACTTACAACTCCGATAAGTGGTCGTTCCAATTCTTCTTTTGTGTAACCCATTGCATAGAATAAAGAACGCATTGGCGCTTTTTCTACACCTTCAGTTACAGCAGCGCTTTTTAATTTTTTCATAACTTCCTCCTTAGTCGATGCTTGAAACATCAGTTATGTCAGCTTCACGAGAAATACCTGTAACTCCTGTTCGACATACTTCAATAATTTCGTAGCAACTCAACATATTTAAAAATCCATCTAATTTTTCAGTTGCACCTGTTAATTCAATAATCATACAAGATTTAGATAAAGAAATAATTCTTCCACGATAGATATCAACGATTTCTTTGATGGCGCTTCGATTGGTTTTGTCACATGCAACTTTAACCAAAAGCAATTCTCTAAATAAACTATTGTCTTTTTCAAGTGTAAATATATCTTTAACAACTTCCAGTTTACGTGTTTGCGTAATAATTTGCGCTAAACTTTGTTCGTTTCCATTAAATACAACAGTGATTCGACTGATTTTTGGATCATTAGTTGTAGATACGGTAAGGGAATCAATATTAAATCCACGGCGACCAAAAAGGGAAGCAACACGAGTTAATACATTTGCCTGGTTTTCAACAAAAATACTAATAACTTCTTTTCTTTTCATATAAACCTCCTATTTGGTAATCATATCTGAAACAGTTCCACCATTAGGAATCATTGGTAAAACTTTTTCTTCTTTCATGATGTTACATGCAATCCATACCGGTCCATCAATTTTTAAGGCTTTTTGGAAAGCATCTTTAAATTCATCTAATGTATTAACTTCAAATCCTGTTGCACCAAATCCAGCAGCCAATAAAGGATAATTTGTCTTTCGTCCTGGTGTAGTATTTGAATAACGTTTTCCATAGAAAGCCGTTTGCCATTGATATACCATTCCTAAAACTTTATTATCAAAAATAATAGTGATAATAGGTAGATTATTAGAAACAGCTGTACAACATTCATTTAAATTCATATGGAAAGAACCATCCCCTGTAAAATGAATAACACGTTTATTAGGACAACCAAATTGAGCCCCAATCGCTGCTCCATATCCATATCCCATAGTACCTAATCCACCGCTTGTTAAGAAGTTTTCACTTTTAATATGATGAACATATTGAGCAGCCCACATTTGATGTTGACCTACATCAGTAACATAGATTGTTTCTTTGTCTGTCATATTACAAGTGGTTTCGATAATGTCGCGAGGACGAAGTTTGGCACCTTCTAATTCCATATCAACCCATTTATGGGCTTTATGACATTCTTGAAGCCATTCTGTGTGTCTTGTTTTGTTGATTAAAGGTAATAAAGAAGTAAGTACATCTTTAATGTCACCAACAACTTGATAATTAATTAAGACGTTTTTATTAATTTCGGATTCATCGATATCAATTTGGATGATTCCCGCATTTTTTGCGAATTTTCTAGGATTTAAAGCAACACGATCCGAAAAACGTGTTCCTAGGGCAATAACTAAATCCGCATTATCAATGGCAATATTTGCTTGCATCGAACCATGCATACCAATTAAACCAAGGTTCTTTGGATTATCATAGCGAACGGCTCCAGCACCCATTAAAGTATATGTGCTTGGACAATCGTATTTTTCAATAAATTCATTTAATTCTTTTTGGGCATGAGAAGCATTGACTCCGCCTCCATAATAAATAACAGGTCGTTTTGCTTCATTGATAACTCTAGCAATTTCACGTAATAAGTCATCACTGACAACAGGATGATCTGCTAGTTTTAATGGTTTTTGTTTTGTATATTCATATAAATTGTTAGGATCGGTTACATCTTTGGTGATATCAACTAAAACAGGTCCTTTTCTTCCTTCATTGGCAATTCGAAAAGCGTTTCTAAGCGCATCCGCTAAATCTTCAATTCGATTGACAAAATAATTATGTTTTGTGATAGGAAGAGTGACTCCTGTGATACTAACTTCCTGGAAGGCGTCGCGGCCAATGGCACTGCTTCCAACGTTACAAGTGATGGCAACCATTGGAATACTATCTAACATTGCAGTGGCAATTCCGGTTACTAAATTGGTAGCTCCTGGACCACTTGTGGCAAATACAACACCTGTTTTTCCGGTTGCACGCGCATATCCATCGGCGGCATGGCTAGCACCTTGTTCGTGAGCTGTTAAGACGTGATGGATTTTATCTTGATATTTGTATAATTCATCGTATACATTAAGAGCGGCTCCACCTGGGTATCCAAAAACAGTATCGACACCGTGTTCCATTAATACTTCCATAATGATTTGTGAACCACTTAGTTTCATAATTTTCACTCCATTCTTCATATTACTAAGTATATAATATTTATGTTAAAAATTATAGCGCTTTTTTTCGTTTTCTGAAAATTTTCTGAAAATAAATTGAAAATGAAAATTAAAATGTTATACTTATACTACTAGCAATGATTTGGAGTAGTAATAGCTGAATGAATTAAAGAGAGTAAGTGGTGGGTGTAAACTTATATTAGGAAGGCTATGAACTTGTCAAGGAGCTAATCGATAAGCGATTCGTATGAAGGCGTTAACTTCTTAAAGAGGGCTCAATTTTATTGAGAACTAAGGTGGTACCGCGTAATTTTACGTCCTTAGAAATAAGGACGTTTTTATTTTGGTTAGGAGTTGGTGTTATGGATTTATCTAACTTAAAAAATAATAGAAAAGACATAAATAATAGATAAAGAAAAAGGAGAAACACATTATGATGAATTATAAAAAATATCATAGAGGCTACTATATGCCTCCTGAAGAATCACTTGAATGGACAAAAAAAGAATACATTGAATTCGCACCTATTTGGTGTAGTGTAGACATGCGTGATGGAAACCAAGCATTGGTTACACCGATGAACTTAGAAGAAAAACTTCAATTTTGGAAAGTATTAATTGATG
>JAQYFP010000054.1 GCA_028723085.1 Erysipelotrichaceae bacterium
CTCTTTGTGTCATTCATATGACAACCTCCTTTACTATTTGATTCGGCTGGCGGGCCAATTTCATTATAGTATAGGAGGTTGTCTTTTTTTACACTAAAAGGTACAGTACCACGCACATAGCGCGTGGTATTTACTTCGTAATCATAAATAACCAGTCTTTAATAAAGGACTGGTTATTATCGTTTTGAATCAAACACTTTATATATTAAATAAAGACCAATTATTCCACAAATAATTTGTGAACAATAAAAAGCATGTAACATTATTTCTGACCAATAATTAGGAAATCCCCACAATTTTCCGGTGTAAATAAAAGGCAAAAAGACTATAATGAGTCCAATTATAATTTTGATTTTCTTATCTGTATCCATATCTATATCCACTCCTAATTATATAATCATAATAACTTGTTGTCGTTGAACAATTAAAGTTTACGCTTGCGACTTCATCTATACCAATATTGACTGTAACACCTGTTGTAGTGGTTCCATTATTATATAAACTACCATAGACATAGTAATAATATCGTTGATCTCCTTGTAGATTAATTTGCACTGTGCCACCAAACTGTTTCATTTGTGAACCATTATTTGTTTCAATATTAATTATAATTATTTCTTGAATATGTCTTTGCGAAGTTGTGCCTGCATAAGAATAATAAACAAATAATTTAGCTGGATAACTATAATTATAAGAATTCACATAAATACGATCTTCCCAATAACTTAAAGCTCTGACTTGATTTAGTGCTTGTTGATATGTTCGTTCATTATTATTTTTTAAATGTGATAAAACTAAAAATTCTTCTGCCTCGTCTAAGCTACACTCATTGATATCCGATATTTTGTTTATTATTTCTTCATAGCTTACTTTTCTTCCGTTTGCTTGATGATCAATAATGAATTCATTCGCATTTATATTTATAGAGAAAAAGGATAAATAAAGAACACAACACAATAAATAGTTTAAAACCTTTTTCATAAGTATTTTCCTTTCTAGCCATTTTAATTAAAAAGCTATAATAAACTAGAATGGCTCAAATTTTTATTATAGATATATAAATTCACTTCCCATCTCAATCAATATCCTTTCCTATTTATAATTTTATATTACTTAAAAAATATAAAAATAAACATTCTTATAATTACAGTTTATACATGATATAATAACATTTGTAAGAGATAACTATGTTATCTTTTTTTATTTATAATTCTTTTCAAAATAAAAAAAGAATTAGATTCATTTCTAATTCTCAAATACAATGGTGCAGGAAATGGGACTTGAACCCACACGGATTGCTCCACTACCGTCTGAAGATAGCGTGTCTGCCATTCCACCACTCCTGCAACTATTATTCATTATATCACAAAAAGGACCAATAATAAGATTGGTATCTTATTATTAGCCCCCTTTCCTATAAAATTAATAATTAGAATAATCCCGTGATTTTTCCGTTTTCATCAATATCCATATTTAATGCACTTGGCACTTTAGGAAGACCAGGCATTGTCAATACTTTACCTGTTAAGGCAACAATGAAACCAGCTCCTAATGAAGGACGAAGTTCACGTACCGTGATTCTAAATCCTGTTGGACGTCCCATGATTTTTCCATCATCTGTTAATGACATTTGTGTTTTAGCCATGCATACTGGAAGTTTATCCCATCCTTGTGCTTTGAATTTTTCTAATTGTTCCTTAGCTTCATCTGTGAAATCGACTCCATCGGCTCCATATACTTTCTTGGCAATAGTTTCAATTTTATCTTCAAGCGATTGATCTAAATCATATAAAGGTTTGAAGTTATTTTCTTGATCACATGCCGCAATAACTTTTTGCGCTAAATCAATAGCTCCATCCCCTCCTTTTGCCCATACTTGTGATAAAGACATAGGATGATTGTGTTCTGTACACCAATTTTCTAAGGCTTCTACTTCGGCTTTTGTATCAGTGGCAAATTCATTAATCGCAACAACATAAGGTAAACCAAATTGTTGAACCGTATCAATGTGTTTCGCTAAGTTTTCACAACCTTTTAATAAAGCTTCTACATTTTCTTCTTTTAAGTCTTCATAGCTTACTCCACCATGTTGTTTTAAAGCACGAATTGTGGCAACAATAACTACAGCATTTGGATGTAAGTTTGCATAACGACACTTAATGTCTAAGAATTTTTCTGCTCCTAAATCAGCACCGAAACCAGCTTCAGTAACTGTATAATCCGATAAACGAAGCGCTGCTTTAGTGGCAATGACACTATTACATCCATGGGCAATATTGGCAAATGGTCCACCATGAATTAATACAGGATTATGTTCAAGTGTTTGAACAACATTAGGAAGGATGGCATCTTTCATTACCATGGCAAGAGCTCCTTCAATTTTTAAATCACGAACATAAACTGGTTTTTCATCATATGTATATGCCACTAACATATTTCCAAAACGTTTCTTTAAATCCATTAAATCATCAGCCAAACATAAAGAAGCCATAATTTCTGATGCGACAGTGATATTGAATCCATCTTTTCTTTCTACACCATTGACTTTAGCACCTTGCCCAATGGTAATATCACGTAAAGTACGATCGTTCATGTCTAAACAACGTTTGAAAGTAATGGTTTCCGGATTAATATTTAATTCATTTCCTTGGTAAATGTGATTATCCAAGATAGCACTGACTAAGTTATTAGCACATGTAATGGCGTGCATATCCCCTGTAAAATGTAAGTTGATATCTTCCATAGGAACAACTTGCGCATATCCTCCTCCAGTAGCTCCTCCTTTAAGACCAAAAACAGGACCTAATGAAGGTTCACGAAGTGCCATCATCGTACGTTTTCCTAATTTATTTAAGGCATCTCCTAATCCAACGGTTGTTGTGGATTTTCCTTCTCCAGCTTTTGTTGGATTAATTGCAGTAACTAAAATTAGTTTTCCCATTTTATTGTTTTCAATTTGTTTTAAATAATCAAAAGACAATTTTGCTTTATATTTTCCATAGTGTTCTAACTGATCTTCTGGAATTCCTACTTTAGCTGCTACTTTTTCAATTGGTTCCATCACACATTCTTGTGCAATCTCTAAATCACTTTTTGCCATGTTTTTTCTCCTTTTAAAAAAAAGGGCAACTCAAAACGAATTGCCCAGACGGTCGGCTTTATATTTCAAACAGCACGTGGTGCTCCACTTAAACCGTCAGCTGCTTGATTAATTTTATTATAACATCAATTTTTTAAAATGAAAGCTATTTCACATCAATATCGACTAACTTACAAGCTTCACCGATATAAGAAGCAGGCGTCATATCCAATAAAGTTTGACGATCTTCATCACTTAATACATCTAAGCTATGCGCAAATTCCATAATGGCTTCTTTAGAAATATTTTTTCCACGAGTTAGTGCTTTTAATTGATCATATGCATCTGCGATTCCATATTTTCTTAACATCGTTTGAATTGGTTCTGCCAATACTTCCCATTTTTCATTTAAATCATTTGCCAATTTTTCTTCATTAATAACACACTTAGCCAATCCATTCATTGTTTCATTCATAGCTTGTAAAGAATAACCAAAAGCTAATCCTAAATTTCTTTGACTACTTGAATCACTTAAATCACGTTGCATTCTTGATTTAGGAAGTTTATTAGAAAGTGACATACAAATTGAATTTGACATATCCACATTGGCTTCACTGTTTTCAAAACGAATTGGATTAACTTTATGAGGCATAGTAGAACTTCCAACTTCTCCTTTAACAGGAATTTGTTTGAAATATTCCATTGAAATGTATAACCACATATCTACATCTAAATCCACTAAAACATTATTGAAATGACGAACACCATCTAAAATATGACAAGTATAGTCATGACTTTCAATTTGGGTTGTTAATGGGTTGAAAGCTAAATGAAGATATTCTTCTACAAATTTCTTATTCATTTCCGGCCAATTGATATTTGGGAAAGGTGTTTCAATAGCGGAATAATTTCCTGTAGCTCCATTAAATTTTGCCTTAATTTGAATACTTTCAACATTACGTAGACTTTCATGCATACGATAAGAATACACTTTAAATTCTTTTCCAATTGTTGTTGGTGTTGCTGGTTGTCCATGGGTATGAGCTAACATAGGAATGGCTTTATATTTTTCTGCTAATTCATCAATTGTATCCGCTAATTCATGTGCTTTTTTAAGCCATACATTTTTTAGACCATCACGAATCATTAGAGCATAAGAAGTGTTATTGATATCTTCAGAAGTACATCCAATGTGCACAAAACTTTGTAAGAAATCTAAACCACATTCTCTTAACTTACCATCGATATAGTATTCAACAGCTTTTACATCGTGTCTTGTTGTTTGTTCAATTTCTTTAATTTGTTTGAAAGCTTCGTAGTTAAAATCTTTTGTGATACTTTCTACTTTATCCATATCCTTTTCATCAAATTGATTTAAAACAGAACATTCCACATTTTCAATTAAGAATTTTAACCATTGAATTTCGACAAATACACGATATTTTACTAAAGCATATTCACTGAAATATTCTTTTAATTCATCTTTGACAAATCCATATCTTCCATCAAGTGGTGATAACGTGTAACATTCAAATTCCAATTTTTCCATCTACATATCCTTCTTTCCAATATCATGACGATAAAATAATTCATCGCATTTAATTTTTTCAACTTCTGCATACGTATGCGCAAACGCTTGTTCCAATGTATCTTCCATTGTCACAACCATTAACACACGACCCCCATTGGTAACCAATCCCTGGTCTGTCATCTTTGTTCCCATGTGATAAATCAATGCATCACTATTGTCTAATCCTGTAATCAAAGCACCTTTTGTTGAGCTTGCAGGATAGTTGGTGCTAGCCATGACAACACCATGACTCACTTTATTCGACCATTTTAAGTTAACTTCTTTTCCATCCATTACATCTAAAATAGCTTGAACAAAATCGGATTCTAGACGACATAGAATGACTTCTGCTTCTGGATCTCCAAAACGAGCATTAAATTCAATTGTTTTAATACCATCTTCACAAAGCATTAATCCACCATATAAGAAACCAGTGAAAGGTACACCTTCTTCCATCATGGCTTTAGCCATAGGAACCATGATTGTATCTGTAGCTTCTTGAATAATTTCAGGCGTAATCTTTTTAACTGGCGAATAAGAACCCATTCCACCCGTATTAGGTCCCGTATCCCCGTCGTTTACACACTTGTGATCTTGAGCGACTTCAAGTGGTACAACTAAATCATTATGTACTAAACAAATCAATGAAAACTCAAATCCCACTAAACATTCCTCAATGACAACTTTATTTCCTTCAATGGCGAAGGCAATATCTAAAGCTTCAATGGCTTGAGCAACACTTTGAGCAACCGTAACACCTTTACCAGCTTTTAAACCATCTTCCTTAACAACGATAGGTGCTCCTTTTTCTTTTACATAAGCAACCGCTTGTTCATAGTTATCAAAAGTTTGATATTCAGCCGTAGGAATATTATATTTTTTCATAATATTCTTGGCAAAATCTTTACTCGATTCAACTTGTGTTGCCTTTTGAGTTGGACCAAAAATTTTTAATCCTGCTTGTTCAAAGGCATCTACAACACCCAATGATAAAACAGCTTCTGGACCAACGATTGTTAAGTCAATATCATTTGATTTGGCAAAAGAAACTAGACCATCAATGTCACTGGCACTAATGTCTACACATTCACCAAAAGTAGCCATACCAGGATTTCCTGGAGCGCAATATACTTTTTCAACCATAGAAGATTTCGATGCCGCCAAGGCTAGAGCATGTTCTCTTCCACCTGTACCGATTACAAGAATTTTCATTTATGTTCTCCTTATCTCAATGTACATATTTTAACACACCAGAAAGTAAAATAAAGATAAAAAGCGAAGAACAAAAAAAAGCTGCCACAAAGTGACAACTTTCAATTATAAATTCGAAATACTATGAAAAATATGTTGAGCCGCAATTGCTCCATCATTGGTTGCCGTAACAACTTGACGTAAATCCTTTTGAATTACATCCCCAGCTGCATAAATACCAGGAATACATGTTTCCATGTTTTTATCCACAATGACATATCCTCTTTCATCACAAACTCCCAAGTCTTTTAAAGATTGTGTCATAGGATCTTGTCCTACATAAGGGAAAATTCCCGAACAAGAAATGGTTTGTGTTTCATGTGTATCCACGTTTTCTAATACAATACCACTTACTTTTCCATTTTCACTTAAAATTTCTTTAGGAATGTGTTTTGTGATGATTTTAATTTTATCATTGGCTTCTACTTGTTCTTGAATTTGTTTTTCAGCTCTGAAAACATCACGACGAATAACGATTGTGACATTGGCAAACTTCGTTAAATACATAGATTCTTCTAAAGCTGAGTTTCCTCCTCCAATGACAACTACATCTTTATCTTTGAAAAAAGCTCCATCACAAACAGCACAGAAAGACACACCACGTCCAATGTTTTCTTTTTCTCCTGGAATGTTTAATAATCTTTCTTTGGTACCTGTGGCAACTAAAATAGCTTTGGCTTGAATTTCTTGTCCATCGCTTAATTTCACAACTTTATCTTTTGTGATTTCAGCTACATCTCCATATTCATAAGTAGCTCCAAAGGCGGTTGCTTGTTCAAACATCTTCATCGCTAAATCAACACCGGATAAAACACCTGTTCCAGGGTAATTGGCAATTTCAAATGTTTTAATTAATTTTCCTCCTGGGGCTCCATTATCTAATAATAAAGTTGATAACCCGGCTCTTGAGGCATATAAACTCGCTGTACATCCAGCTGGTCCTGCTCCGACGATTACCAAATCGTAGTATCGTTCCATGTTCTTTTCTCCTTAACAATATCAATTATTTCTCTTAAATCCGTAATCAAATAATCAGCTTTTGCTTCCTTCATTTGATCTAGACGCTTTTGTTCCAAACTAAAACCAATGCAGCACATTGCCACATCTTTACTTGCTAACATATCACCCTTGGCATCACCAACATAAACAACATTGTCTCTTGATACATTCATTCTTGAACAAGCTTCAATTAAACCAGTTCCACTTGGTTTTGGCTGTGGTAAATCTTCTTTTCCAAGTACTGCTTCAAAATAAGGTTCAAAGTGATTTACTTCCACCCCTAATTCCACGGCTTTTCTTCGTTTATTCGAAACAATGGCCATGTGATATCCATCTTCTTTTAATTGTTTTAATACCTCAGTGGCATGATCAATTTCATGTAACATCGTATGATGCATTTCTAAATTAATTTCTTGATAACGAGCAATCAATCCTTCAATTTCTGATTCATCAAAATACTTACCAAATGATTCTTCTAAAGTCGGTCCAAAAAAAGAATCCAATTCATCTTGTGACAATGTGATTTCTGGTTTTCTTTCTTTGAATACTTGTTTAAAAGTTTCCATAACCATTTGTTTACTATCTTGAAGTGTTCCATCTAAGTCAAATAAAACAACCGGTTTACTATATATATAACCAACACCTATTAGTCCTAAAATACCAACCACGATAAAAATTAAAGAAACCAATTGTGCTACACGTAATGGACCTAACATTAAAGAATCCGTTCTTAGTCCTTCAATAAAGAAACGAATACATCCATACCATATTAAATACATAAATCCAGCATCGCCTTGTTTCTTTAAACCTTTTTTACGAATCATATAAATAACAATGAAACCAATCACATTTAAAACACTTTCATATAAGAAAGTTGGATGATGATACGCTCCATTAATAAACATTCTTTCTTTAATAAAGTTTGGGAAATGATTAATAAATGATTCACTAACAACTCCCCCAAACGCTTCTTGATTCATGAAGTTTCCCCATCTTCCAAAGGCTTGTGCAATCATTACATTTGGTAAAATACAATCCATCATACGATAAATTGAAATTTTCTTCTTTTTAAAGTAATAAATACTAAAGATAACCCCGGCAATTAATCCCCCATGAATAGCTAAGCCACCATGCCAGATTTTAATAATTTCTTCGGGAAAACGTGCATAATAATCCCATTCAAAGATTACATAATACAAACGAGCTCCTAATATCCCAAAAAACATCATAGGAATAATATAGTCTTCTAATACCGAAGAACTATATTTCCATTTTTTCATTGTTCTTTGTGATAATTCATAAGCAACAACAACCCCTGTTAAAATAAAGAGTGCATACCATGTAATAGTGAAAGGACCAATAGAAATAAAAATCTTATCACTCACTATCTGCTTCCTCCGCATTTTTCTTGATTTCTTCTAAGACAAGATGCTCAATCTCTTTAGCCGCATCTTTGCCATCGCGAAGCAACATATAATGGAACACCGCTGTTTCAATAATCGTTGCCATTGGACGTCCCATACTAACTGGAATTTGTAGCTTTAAGATTTTAACACCTAAAATATCTACATATTCTTTTTCTTCAATTCCTACGCGATCGTAATCAATTTTATCATCAAATGGAACTAATTCAATTAATAACGATACTTCGCATTCTCTAGCATACGAACCCACGCCATACATTCTAGCTACGTTAATAATTCCGACTCCTCTTAGTTCCATAAATCCTTCTAACATTGGAGAAACACGTCCAATTAAATTGTTGTGAATTTTGAAGCAATCCACACGATCATCGGCAATTAATTGATGTCCTTTTTGAATTAAGCTTAAGGCAATTTCGCTTTTTCCCATTCCACTTTCACCAACAATTAAGACACCAATTCCATGAATTCGCATTAATTCACCGTGCATGACAATAGAAGGAGCTAATAATTCATCTAAATAACTCGTGATTTTAACACTTGTATTCGTTGTATTTTCTTCGGTAGAAAATACCGCAATATTTTTACGATTCGCAATTTCAGCCAATACCGGTGGACAATCATGGCCATTGGTAATGACGATAGCCGGTGTTGATTCATTGGTAATAAATTCAAAATTTCGACGTTGCGCTACTTCATCCATTTTATTGATAATATAATGAATTTCTTTATTTCCAATGACGACTACACGCTTTTGTTGCGCATAATCAAAATACCCCGCTAATTCCAAACCCGGACGGTTAATATCCGCTAAAAGAATCGGACGATGTAAAGACTCTTCATTTCCGGTAATCTGTTTCCAATTAAATTTATTTGCTAATTTCTTTGTCGTTACTTTGCACATGTTCTTGCCCCCTTTCCAATAAAGGCTTTAAATACTGTCCTGTATAACTCTGTTCACAAGCCGCTACTTGTTCTGGAGTTCCTGTGCAAACAACACTTCCCCCATCGTTTCCACCTTCAGGACCCATATCAATAATATAATCCGCACACTTGATAACATCAAGATTATGTTCAATCACAATCACTGTATCCCCATTGTCTACTAATCTTTGAAGAACATCAATTAACTTATTCACATCTTCACTATGTAAACCAGTCGTTGGTTCATCTAAGACAAAGACTGTTTTACCCGTTGCCTTTCTTTGAAGTTCACTGGCAAGTTTTACACGCTGTGCTTCTCCTCCAGAAAGAGTCGTCGCACTTTGTCCTAATTTAATATAAGAAAGACCTACATCATTTAATGTTTGAAGGCGGTGCTTAATTTTAGAAATATTACTAAAGAATTCCACTCCTTCTTCTACTGTCATATTTAAGACATCGGCAATGGTTTTACCTTTATAAGTCACTTGTAGTGTTTCTTCGTTGTATCGTGAACCATGACATTGATCACATGGCACATATACATCCGGTAAAAAATGCATCGAAATTCTTAGAATTCCATCGCCTTGACAAGCATCACATCGTCCTCCTTTCACATTGAAAGAAAAACGAGATTTATCATAACCTAACATTTTCGCTTCTTTGGTTGATGCGAATAAATCACGAATATCATCAAATACACCCGTATATGTGGCTGGATTACTTCGTGGGGTTCTTCCAATTGGATCTTGTCCAATTTCAATAATCTTATCTACGTTTTCTAATCCTTTGATTTCTTTACATTGACCTGGTTTAACACGTAAACGCCCCAAGTAATGTTGGATGCCATGGGTTAATACTTCGGTAACTAAACTTGATTTACCAGAACCAGATACACCTGTTACGACATTCAAGCATCCTAATTTAAAGTCAACGGTAACTTTTTTAAGGTTGTTTTGCGTTGCTTGTACCACTCTTAGTTTTTTACCATTTCCTTTACGACGAACTTTAGGAACTTCAATTCGCTTCTTACCACTTAAATACATTCCCGTTATCGAATTAGGATTGTCCATAATTTCTTGTGGTGTTCCAGCAGCAACAACTTGTCCTCCATGAACACCAGCTCCAGGTCCAATGTCTACGATATAGTCACTAGCTCTCATCGTATCTTCATCGTGTTCTACCACAATTAAGGTATTCCCTAAATCACGCATTTCTTTTAAAGATGCGATTAATTTATCATTGTCTCTTTGGTGTAAACCAATACTTGGTTCATCTAACACATACATAACTCCAGTTAAACGAGAACCAATTTGTGTTGCCAAGGGAATTCGCTGGGCTTCTCCTCCAGATAAAGTAGAAGCTAAACGATTTAAAGTAATATATGAAAGACCAACGTTATCTAAGAATGTTAATCTATTTTTAATTTCCTTAACAATTAAGTGACTGATTTTTTGTTCCATTTCCGTTAATTGAAGATGAGAAATTAAATCCAAGGCTTCGCTTACGCTTAAGCAACAAGCTTCATAAATATTTAATCCCGCCACTTTAACACTCAATGCCTGTGGATTTAAACGAGCTCCTTTACATTTTAAACAAACACAGTCTGCCAAATACGATCCATACCATTCTCTTGAAGAAGCCGATGTTGTTTCCATATAGCGTCTTTCAATCATTGGAACAACACCTTCAATATAATCAAATTTCTTGGCATGAATTCCCCCACGAGAATGGGTTTCATATTCAATTGGTACATCACTACCGTATAATATATAGTCTAACTGTTTTTTAGGTAAATCTTTAATGGGTACATCTTTATCAATTTCATAATAATCAATTAAAGCTTGTACTCTTTGCCATTCTAGATTTTCGGTATTGACGATATTTTTATAAAATTGAATTCCACCTTGATTAATACTCTTAGTACGATCTGGAATTAATAAATCTAAGTCTACACGTTGGGTAAATCCTAGTCCTTTACATTCTGGACAAGCTCCAAAAGGTGCATTAAAAGAAAATAACTTAGGTTCTAGTTTAGGTACAGAGAATCCACATACTTTACATGCATAGTTACTAGAAAATAAGATTTCTTCATCGGGTGTCATACAAATGGCCAAGCCTTCACTTAGTTTTAGTGCCGTTTCTAAGGAATCATAGAAACGGGAACGATCATCGCTTTTCACAATACGATCGACTACGACATCAATGGTATGTTTCTTATTTTTTTCTAATGGTTCCACTTCTTCTAGATAAACAATTTCCCCATCAATACGAGCCCGGACATAGCCTTCTTTCATTAGTTTTTCAATTAAGTCTTTATGCGTTCCTTTTTTTCCTTCGACAATAGGAGATAAAATCATACATCTTGTTTTATCGGGAAACTGCATAATACGGTCAACCATTTCTTTAATGGTATTTCCTTGAATGGGTTCATTATGGGTTGGACAATAAGGAACACCAATACGCGCATACAATAAACGCAAATAATCATAAATTTCAGTTACGGTTCCTACTGTAGAACGCGGATTATTCGATGTAGTTTTTTGGTCAATGGCAATAGCTGGTGATAACCCTTCGATTTGATCAACATCTGGTTTTTCACTATTTCCTAAGAATTGACGAGCATATGCCGATAAAGATTCCATATATCGTCTTTGTCCTTCGGCATAAATGGTATCGAAAGCCAATGATGTTTTTCCACTACCGGATACACCGGTCATAATGACTAATTTATTTTTAGGAATATCAAGATCAATGTTTTTTAAGTTATTTTCTCTTGCTCCTTTAATATGAATATATTTATCTTGCATAGCTACCTCACCATTACTAATTATACACTAAAAAAGAGAATCTATGATTCTCTGACAAACAACAATATTATATTTATGATCAATGCACCAATATAAAAATAAGAATATGAATTGTATAGCACAACTTCATAATACATGTTTTCAAACACAAAAAACATAAATATGCTTATCAACAATAAAATTAAGCTCCCTTGCTTTATAGACCGTTTTTTATTCGATAATAATATTATTGTACTGATGGCACTAATGCCAATCACACAGATTAAATTTATTACTGAAAAAATCATATACATATAGTATCAAAAAAAGAGCCATTCGTCTTGTATTTTTTATTATCATCTTTATTCATTGTGATATTTTATTATAAGATGTTATAGATTATATCGAAATTGTTTAATAAATACATTTGTTATAAATTTTAATCATTAATATTGTATTTATATCTCTTTCTATTTATAATAATCAAACAGGAGGATGCAATTACATGATAACCGTAAAAGGAATCTATAATAAAAAAATTTTACTCGAAACTTTGTACTACGCACAAGGTTCTTCCATAAATAAAAAGAGATATTTTGCAGCCTGTTTGTTCTTTTTATTGCTTATCCTTTATAGTAAATCAAATAAAACAAACATTGATGATTATATGTTACTAGTTTTAATTATTTGTCTTATATACTTTATTTCTCTTCTTTATTATATAATGATTTATAAAGTATCTTTGAAAAGAATGAAAGTTTTATATAATCAATCAGAATGTATAGTTGAAACAATTTTTGAAGATAACCAAATAACACAAAAAATAAATTCATCAAAAGAAAAAAATCTGTCTTATGAAGATATTTTGTATTACAAAAAATTAAATGATCAATTTATAATCTATTTTCCAGCAAAGACAATACTTAATGTAATCGTCGATACTCATTCTCCACAAGGTCAACAAATAGAAAATCTACTAAAGAAAAAAAAGATACCATTAAAAGATAAATATTTATAATAACTTAAATTAAGGAGTATATTTATGCATAAAAAAAACAGTAAACAACTTTTATTACTGATAATTATCATGTGCTTAGCTAGTTTAGTTGTTTATCATTACATTCAAAAAAATAAAGTGCCCGAAGATTTTTGGAATCTAACGGCCAAAGCCATTAATTATAAAGATTATATTCAAGGAGAATGGAATATAAATATTGAAGATGGTGTGAAAAATCATCCTAATTTAGCGATACGAAATATCAATGACAATGAAACAATATCCTATTTTTTCTCAGATGAAGGAATATCTTATTACTACGATGTCACAACTACTGAAAAAAATGGAACAATTAATAACGAACAATTATTTGTCGAATCAACTGATTCTGAATATAAAAATTATTCAATGAAATATACCAATGTGATCTATCATGACCAACATTATTTTGATACTATAACTTCTTCAGGTGAACTTAAAATTCAAAGTAATGAATCAATCTCATATGATAATGTTCCATTATTAGAGGAATTAATAAAACAAGAAAATACTTTAATACAAAATTTTGAAAAGAAATTTAAAATTGACTATTCTGAAACAGATTTTGTGAATTTACCCGAACTGTGTAAAGATATAAAATTTGAAAATATTACGGATTCTAATGAAGTATTAGATGAAATTTCTTATTTCAGTAAACCAGACATCAATGCCAAAGGTCATCAAATACAGACATTCTTAAAATGGAAAAAGAATAGTAATGAAGCTGTTTTTGGTACATATGATGCTGAACAAAAAGCATATATTTCTCAAGTTGACATTAATTTAATTCCTAGAAACATTACTTCTTGTTATGATTTCACTACTCAATATGACTACGATGTAGATTATACGATATATGTATCCGGGAATATAATTTATCTTTATCCATTAGATATAACAGATGAAATGTTAGCACAAGAAATTCGTAACAATTGTCCCAACAGTATTAAAACATTAGATTTAGACATAAAGCCAATTGAAATGTGGTAAAAAATTTAATTAATCAGGAGAAGAAACGATGGAAATAAAAGGAATAATCACTAAAGATTCTCTCAAAGAATTATATTATAAAGGAGTTTTTCCTAATTTAAAAAAGAAAAATTGCGTTTGTATTATCATTATCATTTTTATGATTCTACTAACTCATACAACGCAAGAAAAAAATTCGGATATATTTGTATAACTTTAACAACTTTATGGGTACTCTGCGTAAACATTTTTGTTTGTTTCACAAGAAAAAAATATTTTAGTTTACAATGTGATCGATTTCAACTCATGTATAAAAAAATAGAGATCCCCTATACAATGACTTTTGAGGAAGATATATTCACTTCTGAAACTGATAATGTTAAGCGAACTTTTTCTTATAATGACGTTATAAGTTATAAAATATTAGAAAACCAAATATTACTTTCACTCAAGGGCAAAATGATGGAAACGGTAGTTGTAAATCCTAATTCAGTAGAAGGAAAAAATTTAATCGCACTTTTAAAAAGAAAACGTATTCCAGAAAAAAAATAAATCATTTTCTTGTAGATAACCGGTTTCTACATTTAAATAATAGTATTTTATTTAGGAACAAATGTTCCTGTTCCCATTCTTGGAAATAAAAATGAAAAGTGTGCCTTTTGTTGTAATATGATTAAAATTATAATTGTGGAAATGATATAATGAAGTCATTGAAAGGTGCATGTATAATATGAAAAAATTACCAATTGGAATAGAAAATTTCAAAGAACTCATTGATAATAATTATTATTTCGTTGATAAAACATTATTTATTAAAGATGTATTCAATGAAAAATTAGCACTATATACAAGACCTAGAAGATTTGGAAAAACACTAAATATGAGTATGCTATATTATTTCTTTTCAAATAAAGAAAAAGAAAATTCATACTTATTTGATGGATTAGATATTTCTAAAGATAAAGAAATTATGAAGTATCAAAACAAATATCCTGTTATCCTCATATCTTTAAAAGATATGAAAAATAAAACATTCGATAATCAATTATCAATGTTTTCTTACTTAATCAGCATGTTTTTAAAAAATAATACTGAATTATTAAATAGTGATATTTTAAATGAAAGTGATAAATCAACATTGATTAAATATGAAAATGGAACTGCAACAGAAATAGAACTACAAAATGCTTTGAACTATCTTACTTATTGTTTAGAAAAACACTATCAAAGTAAAGTTATTATTTTGATTGATGAATATGATGTTCCTTTACAATCTGCTTATGAAAATGGATACTACGAAGACATGGTTGATTTTTTAAGAAGTGTATTTAGTAGTTCCCTTAAAACCAATTCATCTTTAGAAAAAGGAATATTAACGGGATGTTTAAGGATTTCAAAAGAAAGTATCTTTACGGGATTAAATAATTTTAAATCATTCTCTATTTTAGATATTAAGTCTAGTCAGCGTTTTGGATTTACTCATGAAGAAGTTAAAAACTTATTGGATTATTATGGATTGGGGCAATACATTCAAGAAGTTAAAGAATGGTATGATGGATACTTATTCGGTGATACAGAAATCTACACTCCATGGAGTACTTTAATGTATGTGGATAGAAAACTTCAAAAAGATAGTCTACAACCTATTTCTTTTTGGTCTAATACAAGTGGAAATGATATTGTTGTGAACTACATTAAACAAAGTGATCAAACATTGCATGATGAATTTGAATTATTAATGCAAGGTAAAACACTAAAAAAGAAAATCAATCCTGAATTGACATATCGTGACATGGACAATATTCATAACATTTATAGTTTTTTATTAATGACTGGATATCTAAAAGTCCATAAAGAAATTGTTCCCAATGAAGTTTATGAACTCATCATTCCTAATAAAGAAGTTTATAAGATTTACGAGAAAAGTTTTATGGATTATTTTAGTGAAATTCAATTTCAATATAAAAATCAATTAATTGCTTTATTGAATGATGAAAAAGTTGAAAAAGCACAATCAATGTTAAATGATATCCTAGAAAAAAGTATCAGTTATTATGATAATTATGAAAGCTTTTATCATGGCTTTTTATTAGGTTTATTTCAAGGCTTAGAAGTCAGTTCAAATAAAGAATCTGGAAATGGAAGATTTGATATTGAAATATTACCAAGAAGACTTGATGAAACGGTATTAATAATTGAATGTAAACATTCCAAGACACTTGATGATTTAATTGATGATAGTAAGAAAGCTAGTAAACAAATCATTGATAAACGATATTTATCAAATATTAAGTATAAAAAATATAATAAAGTTATCGGATATGGTATTTCGTTTTTTAAAAAACAGTGTTTTATCACAAAAGCACACGATTCTAACAATGTTGTATAAACTTGTTCCCATTCTTGAAAATAAGTATCAAAAGTGATATTGTTTTTTCATGAACAAAGGCGTTCACTAAACAATTGTTTTAGTGCACCTTTTTTTATTTTCAGGAGGAATTAAAATGGAACATTTTCATGAGGAATGTGGTGTCTTTGGGATTTTTTCGAAACACAGAAAAGATGTCGCTTCTTTAAGTTATTACGCTTTGTACTCACTACAACACAGAGGACAAGAAAGTGCCGGTATTGTTGTGAATGACGATGGTCTTCTTACTTGCTACAAAGATAAAGGATTGGTGAGCGAAGTCTTTACCAATGAACATTTACATGCGATGCCTCAAGGACACATTGCCATTGGTCATGTTCGCTATGGAACAACGGGATTAGATGCCAAAAAGAATGCGCAACCTATTTGTATCAATCACATGAATGGGAACTTAGCTTTAGCTCATAATGGAAACTTAGTCAATTCGTATGAATTACGAAAAGAATTAGAAAGTACGGGTTCTATTTTCTATACAACCAGTGACACTGAAAGCATTGTCTATACCATTGTTCATGAGCGTTTAACTTCTAAAAGTATTGAAGAAGCTGTTTATAAGGCTGTACAAAAATTAGAAGGAGCGTTTTCACTTGTGATTTCAAGTCCATCAAAATTAATTGCGGTAAGAGACCCTCATGGATTTAGACCATTATGCATGGGACAAAGAGACGATGGAGATATCGTATTTGCCTCGGAAACATGTGCTTTAGATGCAGTGGGTGCTAAATTTGTTCGTGATATTTTACCTGGTGAAATTGTCACAGTATCAAACAGTGGCATTCACTCGAATAAAAGTTTATGTGAAACATGTCCTAAATCACTTTGTGCGTTTGAATATATTTACTTTGCTCGTTCGGATTCCAATATCGATGGCTATAACGTCCACATGGCTCGTTTAAAATGCGGTGAATTCTTAGCCCAAAATGATAACGTTGAAGCTGACTTAGTTATTGGTGTCCCTGATTCAGGACTAGATGCGGCTTTAGGATACGCCAATGCCAGCAAAATTCCTTACACCCATGGTTTTGTTAAGAACAAATACATTGGTCGTACTTTTATTTCTCCTACAACTTCACAACGAGACACTGCTTTAAACATTAAATTAAATCCCATTCGCGATGTTATTAATGGAAAACGCATTATCTTAGTGGATGATTCTATTGTTCGTGGTTCTACTTGTCGAAAAATCATTCGTGCTTTACGCCAAGCCGGCGCCAAAGAAATTCATATGCGTATTTCTTCACCACCATTTATTGGTGCTTGTTACTATGGAACCGACATCGATTCTCCTGATAACCTAATTGCCAATCAACACACCATTGAAGAAATCGCTAAAATCATCGAAGTAGATTCCTTGGCATATTTAACCGTTGATCAATTAAAACAAATTGTTCCTCATGGACATGAATTATGTACCGCTTGTTTTGATTTAAAATATCCAACAAAAGTACATACTCATTCAAGTAAATCTAAATTTGAAAATAAGATTAAACAGTGAAGATCATTCTTCATTGTTTTTTTCTTGGAAAAATGTCAAAATTAATGATTTTTACCGTGGAAAAGTGTCAAAAAATAGATTATTTTCCTTGGAAAAATGTCATTATAAAAAATAGTAGAATTTTTCTCTCTGCCGCAAGATGATTTTAGGTCGGTTGAGGGATTAGAAAACGCCGGAAACCCGCATAAACTCTATGTTTTTGCGCGTTCTCGGCGTTTCTTTTATCGCCTGTGTTAGTGGTG
>JAQYFP010000055.1 GCA_028723085.1 Erysipelotrichaceae bacterium
ATAATACATTAGAAAATTAATACACCAATGTTGATAAAAAACACCAATCGAAGCACATTTTATTTTATATTGTACAACATTGGTGTTTTAATTTTATTGAACTAACACATCTCTGTATGGATAAAAGTATATTGGTTCATCCTCTATAATTTTTAGTTTCTATAGATACGTTTGATTTAAAGGTTCCATTTTTTATGATTTTTGTGTATATTGGGTATGGTCCCCTTACCCAATGATTTCATTGGGCTGGTGACTTTGGAATTTGTTGGGTTATTCCAATTGATGGTGACGTTTTTGTCCGCATTTGATGCAGATGGAAACGTCTCTTTTTAATATATCTGAAATGATCTGTTCATAGTCAATAAGTAGTGGGCCTGGGTCTTTCGTATTTGTAGCTGTTCGAATAGCTTGTATTCTTTCTTCTTTATTACGGTTTCCTAGAAATCCATAATGACGGATCTTCATAAAATTTGATGGAAGTACATGCATCATATATCTACGGAAAAATTCTGTATCTTCTAAAGTCATTTCCTTGATTTGATTATGATCCGAATAATCTTTGTACGAAAATGTAACTTTATTATCTTCATACTTTTTGATACGTGCATTACTTATCGCAATTCTGTGTGTATATCTCCCAAGATATTTGACCACATGTTTTGCACTTTTCATTGGCTTTTTAGTATATACAACCCAGTTCTTGGAATAACAGGCATCTATAATGTTTTGAAACTGTTCTTCATCTTTGATTTTTCTTTGGTCAAAATTCTTTTTAGTATAGCTTAGAAATTTTCCTTTAAATAGTTTAGATACTACCTTTACCGGAAGAAAGAATTTCTTTTTTGAATTTCTCCATTTTCCATTTGAATCAATCCCTCCACCAGGAACAATCATATGGATATGAGGATGTAAAGAAAGGTTCTGACCCCATGTATGAAGTACGGAAGTAAATCCAATTTTAGCTCCTAGATACTTTTTGTCGTTTGACAATTCTTTGATGGTTTCTGCAGAAACAGTAAACAAAGCTCTATACATGAATTTTGGATCCATTAGACAAAGTACATTTAATTCATTTGGAATCGTAAATACAACATGAAAATAATTCACGTTCAAAGTAAAGCGTTCCTGCTTATGTATCCATACTTCCTTGTCTACAGCTCCACATTCAGGGCAGTTTGGATTTTTACATGAATTGTAGTGGATCTCATTATGTCCGCAGCATTCACAAGTATCTGTATTGAAACCCATAGCTTCTGTTTTACATTCAATGATATTGCGAAGAGCTTTCTTCTGCTTGTGGTTCAATTCCGAATAATCTATTTTACCTTCGATATCCATGGATTTGAATATGTCTTGAATATGTACCATTACTCAATCTCCAACAAAGAAGAAAGAACTGGAGCCTGTGCTAAATCAGAAATATCGTACTTGATATAGCGTGATGTAGAAGAAAAGCTTGAATGTCCCAACAGTTTCTTTAAAGTGAATATATTACAATCGTTTTTGATCATGAGTGTAGCATACGTGTCTCGAAGATTATGAAAACGTATGTGTGGAATATAAAAGGAAAATTGTTTAATATGTTTCCTGAATAGTGTGTTGATGTAATTCTGATTGATGTATGGATTTTTGGAATAAGAATGACCAGCCGGAAATAAATAGCCATTCTTATCTGGTCTATAAACAATCCAATATTTACGAAGAGCATTTAATAACGCATTAGATAACGGTACTTTGCGAGATTTGCCACGCTTTGAATTTCGAATATGAAGCAACATATTTTTAGAATCAATGTCGCTTACTTTTAAACGAGCCACTTCACCAACTCTAAGGCCGGCATCCAAACCAAGAAGTAGAAAAACACGAAGGCGTACATCTTTTGTATCGAGCAACAAATGAATCTGTTCTTCTGTAAAAACAGTAATTTCTACAGGATCATATAAAATGTTAGGGAACTGTCTTCTGGATAATGGAGTTTCTAAAACAACATCAAAGAAGTAACGGATAGCACTGACCATTGCATTTAAAGAGGCAGGTGCATAAGTTTGTTTCATATGGACGACATAGTTCTGCACCATTGAAACATTAAGAATAGATACGTCTTCCAGTTGATAAAAATCAAACATTTGCGAAAGATACCATTGATACATGTGAATGGTATTTGATGAAAGATTTCTATATTCCATCATAAAAGTAAATTTATTTAAAGCTTCATCTTTATTCATAACAACACATCCTTTCGAATAATAAAGACAAAACTATGATAGAATAAGAAATAGGAGAGAACCAGGCTTTATAAAAAAAAGCCCACACTCGTTAGAGTGTGTTAGTTCAAT
>JAQYFP010000056.1 GCA_028723085.1 Erysipelotrichaceae bacterium
GGTAAAATTTCATTCGATGAAGCGAAGAATCATATGCAAAAGAATACTTTAACTAATGCATTGGGAATTTGGCGTTTATTTCGAATTGATATTAATAAAATACAATCAAATTATAAGTATTTATTATTGTGTTCAGATGGACTTCATGGTTATGTACAACATGATAAAATTCAAGAAATTATTGAAGATGATAATTTAGAATTACATGAAAAAGTAAATCATTTGATTTTACAGGCTCGCCAAGCGGGTGGACTTGATAATTGCACCGTTGTGTTGTTTGACAATAACAGATTGGATGAAAAATATGATTAAAGTTATTTCAAATCGTTATGAAATTTTATCTTTAATTGGACAAGGTGGTATGGCGGATGTATATATGGCTCAAGATTTGATTTTAAATCGAATTGTGGCTATTAAAGTATTACGCGAAAAATTAAGTGAAGATGCTATGACCCTTGTTCGTTTTCAACGAGAAGCCAGTGCAGCAAGTCGGATTCATCATCCGAATGTTGTAGATATATATGATGTAGGTGAATACAATGGTATGCACTATATTGTAATGGAATATATTAAAGGTCATACGTTAAAACAATTAATAGCTAAGCGTGGGGCACTTCCTGAACAAGAAGCGCTTTATATCATGAAGCAATTAACTTCTGCGGTTTTATGTGCACATCAAGCGAATATTATTCATCGTGATATTAAACCCCAAAATGTTATAGTTAAAGATGATGGAACCGTTAAAATTACAGACTTTGGAATCGCAATTGCTTCGAATTCTGTACAATTAACTTCTAACAATACTGTTATGGGTTCTGCTCATTATTTAGCTCCTGAAACAACGCAGGGAAAAGAGCCTAATCAACAAGTGGATATTTATTCGCTTGGAATTGTCTTTTTTGAATTATTAAGTGGGTCAGTTCCTTATCGAGGAAGCAATCCCACTGAAATTGCACTTCGACATTTAAAAGATCCAATGCCATATATTCGTGACTATAATCCTAGTATTCACCAATCTGTTGAAAATATTATTTTAAAAGCAACAGCAAAAGATTTAGATGATCGGTATCATAGTTGTGAAGAAATGTTGTATGATTTGGATCATTGCATGGATTCAGAATATCAAAATGTTCGTCGTATTTCCTTTAATAAAAAAGTATCAAGTTTAGATTTAAAAGATGGCAATGTAGAAGTTGAATACGAAGAAGATAAAAAAATTCAAATGCGTCCAATTATCATTGGAGCCTTAATTGCCCTTGTTTGTGTGATTATTGTTGTTCTTGTACTATTAGTTAGTGGTATTTTACGTTTTCCAGGTTTTTTAGGATACGAAGAAATGCCAGATATCTTAGGCTTAAGTCAAGAACAGGCTGTTGAGGTATTAAAACAAGATCACTTCGATACAGATTTAATTGAGTATAAATACGAGGTTAGTGATGAATACGAAAAAGGACAAGTGATTTCATCTTCTTATGATACTGGGGATGTTGTTAAGGCGGATAAAGAATTTACAATTGTGATTTCAAAAGGACCTAGTTTTTTAATTGAAGATTATACGGGTTTATATATCAATGATGTTTTAGATGACTTTGCAGCAAAAGGAATTCAATTGAATGTCAATATTGAATATGAGGGAAAGAAAGATACCAATCCGGGTATCATTTTAGAACAAAAAGGATTAAAGATGGGACAAAGAATTGATCCAGATGCCAATGAAACAATTACTTTTGTGGTTTCGGATTATCCAACGATTACAATTACCAAAGATTTATTGGGTCGCGATGTTAATTATGTTAAAGAAGAATTAAATGAAATGGGAATTGCCGTGGTGACGCGTCCTGGGGTAAGTAATCCTCTTTATTTCACAGTAATTGATATTGATCCTCCAGTAGGAAGTACATATACACAGGAAGGGACAGATAGTGTTGTAACGCTATATTATGATTAAAATGGAAAAAGGAACAGTAATAAAAATTATTTCAAATCAATATACAATTGAATCGGAACTAGGTGAAATTGTAGCTAAACCAAGAGGTAAGATGCGATTGGATATGGCTCCTGTAGTAGGGGATGTAGTGAATTTTGAACAAGTTGAAGATTCGTATCGCATTGATTCAATTGAACCTAGAAAAAATCGTTTATTAAGACCTGCTATTGCCAACGTTGACCAAGCCTTAATTGTCACAAGCTTAAAAGATCCTGATTATTCTTGTCACTTGATGAATCGTTTGATTTTTCTTGTTTCATTGGCTAATGTAAAA
>JAQYFP010000057.1 GCA_028723085.1 Erysipelotrichaceae bacterium
AGCTCAAGTAATTGAGTCAGCTATCCTTTTTTGTACAGGCTATTTAACTGTTACAGCCTCTTTTTTTAAATGATTGGTGCAATAAAGAAATGCGTTAAAATAAGAAAAACAAGGAAGGCAACGATAAAAGAAGGAAGAAAACCTTTGGTTGAATCTCTTTGTTCCATCAAAGTATATACTTTGGCAAAACTTGGTTTGGATTCAAGATAATAAATCGTTACTTTTTTAGGAATTTGAGTTACTTGATCATTCATATCAATTTGATAATCAGCACTTGTTTTATAAGTACGATTATCTACATAATACGTATAAGTCGCTGTATAAACCGTATAAGCTTCTTCATTTCGTACTACTCTTTTTTTTACTGTTACCGTTTTTAAGTTGCCTTCGGTTTGAAAAGCTGGACTTAATTGACTTTCTAATTTTTCTTCTCTTTTTGTTAAGGTAATCAATGTCACAAAAAAGACAATGACACAAACAAGTAAAACATAAAATGTATTCATATTCATCCCCTAATCTATATATAAATTTAAATCTACATTCGTAGTAATTCCATCCACGTGTCCGTTATTAGTGTATTGCCACATTGAAAAGTGATGATTTAAATCTGGTTTTTCAATGTAGGCTGCATACCATAAATCATAAGAAATTTGTTCTAAATCAATTTGTTGTTCTAACCAGTTTTTATTTCCATATACCATAGGTTTATAACCTGCATCTTTCATTGCTTCACAAAAAAGATTCGCAAATTTGGTTTTATCTTCTTTTGATAAAGTAGCCACTCTTCCTCCTTCATGAGAACTATAGAGTTCCATATCATAAACAACAGGAAAAGTAATGTTGTAGTCTTTAATTGTTTTTAGAACAAAATTAATTTCTTCTTCGAGTTCAATTTCATTGATGGCTGTACTATAAAAATATACACCCACTTCAATGTCATTGGCTAAGGCATTGGTAATATTTTCTTTAAAAGCGGTGTCTTCTAATAAATTACCTTGGACAGCACCGCGATAACCACAACGAATCATCGCAAAGTCAATGCCATCCGCTTTTACTTTATCCCATTCAATTTCTCTTTGAAAACTAGAAACATCGATTCCAGTTTTAGTTTTGTATAAGGGATTGTTTAGTGTCATGCATCCATCTTCATTTAGTGCAAATTCATTTGGATCTATCACTACACTATCTTTTGTGATGAGACGGAAACAGCCAAAGCCTAAAATGATTAAAAGCCATAGTATACATAAACTCGATAAAATTAGAACAAGTAAACGGCGAATGGATACTTTTCTTTTTTTCTTTTTCATATGTGTATTCTAACAAAAAAGAAATTATTCTTAAAGAATAATCTCTTAATGATGGAATAAACGAATTTTTGTGAAGGCCATTGCCATGTCGTATTTATCACAAACCTCAATGACATTGTCATCACGAACGGAACCACCGGGTTGGGCAATGTATTTAACACCGGATTTATGAGCTCGTTCAATGTTGTCTCCAAATGGGAAGAACGCATCCGAACCTAAGGAAACATCGGTATTTTTATCTAACCAAGCACGTTTTTCTTCACGTGTAAATACAGGTGGTTTTTCAGTAAATACTTTTTGCCAAGCTCCATCTTCTAATACATCCATGTATTCTTCACCAATATATAAGTCAATGGCATTGTCACGATCAGCTCTACGAATGTTTTCTTTGAAAGGAAGATTTAGTACTTGTGGTGCTTGTCTTAAAAACCAGTTATCGGCTTTATTACCAGCTAGACGTGTACAATGAACACGTGATTGTTGTCCAGCTCCAATTCCAATGGCTTGTCCATCTTTGGCAAAACAAACGGAATTTGATTGTGTGTATTTTAAAGTAATTAAGGCAATCATTAAATCCATTTTTGCACTTTCTGGAATGACTTTATTTTTTGTGACAACATCATTTAATAAATCTTCATTAATTTCTAAATTGTTATGTCCTTGTTCAAAAGTAATCCCAAATACTTCTTTATGCTCTAATTCAGCAGGACTATAGTTTTCATCAATTTCAAGAACACAGTAGTTTCCATTTTTCTTTTGTTTAAGGATTTCTAAAGCTTCTTCGCTGTATCCAGGAGCAATGACACCATCGGATACTTCACGTTTAATTAAGCGTGCGGTATCAACGTCACACTCATCAGAAAGGGCAATAAAATCACCAAAAGAAGACATACGATCGGCACCTCTTGCACGGGCATAGGCACAAGCTAATGGGGACAAATCTCCTAAATCATCAACCCAGTAGATTTTCTTTAATACATCGCTCATTTCTTTTCCAACCGCAGCACCAGCAGGGCTAACGTGTTTAAAAGAAGTGGCAGCTGGTAAATGAGTGGCTTGTTTTAATTCCTTAACTAATTGCCATCCATTTAAGGCATCCAATAAATTGATATACCCTGGTTTACCATTTAAAACACGAATCGGAAGATCACTTCCATCGCTCATATAGATTTTAGAAGGTTTTTGATTTGGATTGCATCCATACTTTAACTGTAGTTCTTTCATGTGTTTCTCCTTTAAAAAAAAGGGCAACTCATAGTGAATTGCCCAGACGGTCGGCTTTATAATTCAAATAACACGTGGTGCTCCACTTAATCCGTCAGCTATTTGAACAAAATCATTATATCATCAAATTTATAAAATAAAAGTAAATTATCTTTGATCGTATTGTTTTACTTCAATTTCCTTAGTATCAAAATGAATGAAAATTTGATACGCATAATTATCTTCACTGGTATCCCAAATCTCCACAAACACAGGCTCTACTTCAATAATGATTTCACTGTCTTCATGAGAATATTTGTTGTAGCTTCCCCATAGATATTTGTTGTAAAGTGTTTCAAATTTATGACCTGGTTCATCGACAACTAATCCTTTATTAGTGGCAATTCCTTCCACTTGTACCCCAGACCAACAAAGTGCTACTTGAGGGTTTTCAAATAATTGTTTGGTTTTACGGAAGTTTTTATCGGTTTTGAAATAAATCTTGTTGTCATAGAATAAACAAGAGACATTACGAACCATTGGGTAGTTATTATGACAACTCGCTAAGGCCATGATTTTATAGTCTCCTAGTTTTTCAAATAGAATTTGAACGGCTTGTTCAAATGTTAAGTCTTTATCGATACTAAACTGCATATGTTTTACTCCTGTATAAAATGTTTGATAGGTTTACTAATTTTCTTGTACAACAAGAAAGTAAGAAATGATGTTGTGATACGGCTAATTAAGTTAAACGGAATAACCGAGAACATCACAATACCTACTTTTGTTCCAATAGCGGGATTAATAGCTGAAAACATTGATAAAATTTGATTCCAGTTCATGCCATATAAATAAATATAAGCAGGGAATATTAAATACATATTTGTGAATACGGCAAGGACCACACTAAGAATCGTTCCTAAAACAATTCCCTTAATAGCACCATTTTTCGTACGATGCTTACGATAATATAATATCGCAGGTAGAACATAGGCACAACTTAGAATAAGATTTTGAAGTTCACCTGTAAACATAGATGTTGTTCCTTTAAAAACTAAAATTAAACCAAGTTTAATTAAAATAATTTCGATAGCTCCTATTGGACCCAAAATAAATCCCCCAATGATTTCAGGCAACGCCGAAAAATCAAAACTAGCAAAAGGAGATAAAAAGGGAATGTTGAAACTAAAGAATTGTAGAATAAAGGCAACACATCCCATAATTGCGGCCATAGTTAAGCTTCGAACACGTGAATTTTTCATTTGTTTCCTCCTCAAGTTAAACTACGCCTATGAAAACATAAAAAAGTGTGCATCTAGGGCACACTTATCGCAAAAAAAGAAAACGATTTGTCTTTTCTCATCCGGACTTTAACCGTCGGTATCTGAATTGCACAGATTCGGCTTGTGTAACACAAGTTCATGGACTTTAACCATCGGTAGAGAATTTCACTCTGCCCCAAAGACGTTTGATTAACTTTATGTTTTTAGTCTAATTCATATGATATGAGATGTCAACTAAGACACTTTTCATACCAGGTTTTCCACTTGGGTTTTCTTATTTAAAGTTTTTTAATATACTAAAGTCAGGATAAGAAAGTAGAAAGAAGGTAAGAAGATGGTTCCACCTTAAAATTTAGAAGCTGAAGGGTATGCTGAATAATGAAGGGAATAATAAACAGTGAATGGAAAATAAATCAAAAATAATAATATGTCATATGAACAAACTCATAATAAAATTTTCTAACACTGGATATTATATAAAATTGAATGAAGAGGCTGTAACAGTTAAATAGCCTGTACAAAAAAGGATAGCTGACTCAATTACTTGAGCTGCTATCCTTTTTATGTGGTAAAATATGTGTATGCTAAAAAACATAATTAACCAAACAAATTATAAGACATATAAAGGTTT
>JAQYFP010000058.1 GCA_028723085.1 Erysipelotrichaceae bacterium
CTCTTTGTGTCATTCATATGACAACCTCCTTTACTATTTGATTCGGCTGGCGGGCCAATTTCATTATAGTATAGGAGGTTGTCTTTTTTTACACTAAAAGGTACAGTACCACGCACATAGCGCGTGGTATTTACTTCGTAAATAAAAATGCTGTAGTTAATGAATAACTACAGCATTTCTTTTATTTAGCACAAACTTCAGCGTTTCCGTAATCATTTCCTTCATTAAAGTTACGAGCATTTTCCATTGTGACAACCGCAATTGCTTGAAGGGCTTCACGAGTGAAGAATGCTTGATGGCTTGTCAATACAACTTGAGGGAACATCAACAAACGACCTGTGATATCATTTGTGATAGCTTCATCTGAACGATCGGTATAAACATTGTTGTCTTCACCTTCATAAACATCTAGGGCAACGGCATGGAATTTACCTTTCTTTAAAGCTGCGATTAATGCTTCTGTATCAATTAAAGCACCACGAGATGTATTTACTAACATAACTGTATCTTTCATCATGTTGATAGCTTGTTCATCAATTAAATGATATGTATTAGGGAATAAAGGAGCATGTAAAGAAATTAAATCTGCTTTTTGTAATAATTCCTCTTTTGAAACATAAGTTAGTAAACCAGATTCTTCTAATGCCTTATTTGGATATGCATCCCATCCAATAACTGTCATTCCATATCCTTTACAAATATTAGCCATACAAACACCGATACGACCAGTTCCCATAATACCAGCAACTTTATTATGTAAATCCATTCCTAATAAACCAGAAAGGGCAAAGTTGTTGTCTTTTACTTTATTATGAGCTTTATGTAAACGACGATTTGCTTCTTGTACAATAGCCATAGCATGCTCTGCAACTGCATAAGGAGAATAAGCAGGGACACGTAATACGGTAATACCATATTCTTTACAAGCTTGTAAATCAACATTATTAAAACCAGCACAACGAAGTAAAATTAAACGAACACCATCATCATGTAAAGTTTCAATAACTTCTCTAGGACCTTCATCGTTTACGAAAATACAAACGGCATCATATCCTTTAGCTAAAGTAGCTGTTTCAGGTGTTAGACGAGCATTAAAATATTTGATTTCAGAATTATATGTTCCTTCACCTTTATCTTTTGTTAATTCACTAAAGAAAATTCGATCATAATCTTTTGTTCCAAAGAAAGCAATTTTTAAAATATTTACAGGTTTCTTTTCTTCAAATTCACCATGAAGCAAATCATAAATCTGCATAGATGCATTATCTTCGTCTTCACCTTCAATTGTGATATTTAAAGTATCTCCTTTTTTAGCTTGTAATTTTAAGATTTGAAGTACATTCACTCCATCTGCTGTTTTACCATTTGCTTCAATGGTAACAGCACTTTTTAAATCAACACAACATTGCGCAAGAAGTGCTGCAGGACGAGCGTGAATTCCAAGTGGGTTCACGACAACATAAGTTAGTTCTTTCATTTCTTCATATCCTCCTATGAAAAATATCTAATATAATTATAGTGCAAAATACAATTAAAAAAAAGCCCTTTCATTTTTGAGTAAAAAATAAAAAAAGACAAGAGAGTTGTTGTCTAATTATTCGATTGTTGTAGAACAACAGTTTTAGTGATTTCTTTATCATTTCGCTCAACGACAATTTTAACTGAATCACCAATGTTATGTTTTCTTAAAATTGATTTTACTTCGGCAGCAGTAGAAACTTTTTGTCCATCAAAAGAAACAATACGATCATTTTGTTCTAGACCCGCTTGATCAGCGGCTCCACCTTCAACAATTTGTACAATGTAAACACCTTCATCATATTCAGAACGTTGATAATATTGTGAATTGGCCGTTACATCGTATAAAGAAACACCTAAAACAGGACGGCTTGTTACGGATCCATTTTCGATTAACTCATCTATAACATCGATAACATTGTTGATTGGAATCGCAAATCCTAATCCTTCAATTCCTGTAGAACTTTCTTTGGCATTAACAATACCAATTAAATTACCATTATCATCAAATAGACCACCACCTGAGTTACCTGGGTTAATGGCAGCATCTGTTTGAAGAAGAGTCATTACTTCATTTTCAACTGTAATTTGTCTTTCCAATGCGGAAATTATACCGGTTGTTACGGTACCTCCTAATTCACCAAGAGGATTTCCAATGGCAACAACAACATTTCCGACTTCTAGTTCAGATGAATCACCAAATGTAGCAGGCGTTAAATCTTTCGCATCCACTTTAATAACCGCAATGTCTGTTTGTGGATCGGTTCCTACTAGTGTAGCTTCATAATCGTCTCCTTCATTGGTTTTAACACTAATGCGATTGGCATCTTCAATTACGTGGTTGTTCGTTACAATATAACCATCTTCACTAATGATGACACCACTTCCGGCTCCTGTAGAAATGTATTGACCATAATAACTATTTCCCATGGAAACAGATTCCGTTGTGATTTCAACAACACTTGGGCCACATTTCGAAGCAATGTCACTTACATCTTCGACTTCACCAGAATGAGATGAGCCTTGTTGTTGAACAATGGTAACACCGGATTCATTTTTTGGTGCTCCAATTCTAGCGCTGACAAAACCAATAATGGCTGACAATACACAACAAATCACAATCGTAATAATGTTTGATTTGTTGGATTTTTTATTAAATTTAGGTGGTATTTCACTCATGATACCCCTCCTTATCTTTTGTTGTATATTATATATCAAAAATATGTGAATAAATAATGAAATGTATCAAATTTTTACATATAATTTGTTGAAATATGTGAAATAAACGAATCCATGGTATAATTAAGGAAAATAGGAGGCTGCCTATGAAATCAAAAGAGGGATATGATGAAACGAAAAGAAAGACGTCAGTTAAGAAAACAAAAAAGGAAATTGAAACAACAGAAGAAAATCGAAAAAGAACTTCGCCGAAGAAAAATAATGAAGATTGTGAACATTTTCAAATTTATAATGAAATAAAAGAAAAACAATATAATTATGTATCCTTAAATACATGCATTCGCATGGCAAAAGAAATGAAAGTGAATTTGGAATATGGTGATTATATGTCACTATTAGTAAAAGAAGATAATATTGATAAAATTGTAGAAGAACTTCTTTCTAAAGTTGATGTTTCTAATTATTAATTTGAAGAAGATGGCTATGATGCAGATTTATTTAAGGTTTTACTTCAACGAATTCGACAATCAATGCGAAGTGATTTTGCCAATGTACGCAAAGAAAATTTGGAATATGTTTTGAAGGAAGTTTTACGATTAGCTAAGTCAAATAATATAAATAATATTGAAAAGATGAATGATTCATTAAAAATTGATTTAAATTCTATATGGAAAAAGTTTATGCATATAAGTTATGAGTCTATTCAAACATTGGCACAAGTAAATAAATATGAAAGCTTTATGTTTGATTTTTTGTCACAGTTTAATGAATTACATAATCAATATGCCAATGAAATTTTGATGGACATTGCGGATTTATATATTCGTGCAAACGAAACAAAAAAAGGAAATCATTACTATGAATATTTATTAAGAGATAGTGATGATACAACGATTATTATTCGCTGGGCTAAGGCGTATTGTCAAAAGGATATGGATATGGCAAGAGAAATTGCGAAAAAAGGGTTATCAAAAATGGATTCTTCCAATCCTAACTACAATATTTTATTGGAAATTCTTATTTGAAATTGTTGAAAAAATGAAAATGGATTGGTATTATACTATTACGTTTTATGGAAGGCGGTAGTGTAATGTCTAATCAAAATAAAATTCCTGAATGGATTATTCAGTGTTTAGATCAATATGGTAATTGTGCTTGCGGAAGAGCTATTACTAAAAAATTAGGAAAAGATAAACTTTTAGAAACGCTTGACCAAATGGGATATCCTTGTAATTTAGAAATCTTATCCGATAAAAATGAAGCATATCCTACAGATGGTACTTATATTGTAACTTTAAAAAATCGTGAGATTTTAGAAGATGACTAATCATCTTCTTTTTTTATACTTAAAAAGAAGATGACATTACATCATCTTCTCTAGGTTTTTACGAATTTCTTGAATAAAATCAAATGAATTTAAAACGGTAACATTTTCCAAAGAAGTAATTAAAGCTAAATCCTTAGTCATTTTACCACTTTCGATTGTTTGAAGTGTACTTGCTTCTAACATTTTGGCAAATTCTTGAAGATCAATATTACCATCTAATTCACCACGTTTATTTAAAGCACCAGTCCAAGCAAAAATCGTGGCAACGGAATTTGTAGAAGTTTCTTCACCTTTCAAGTATTTGTAGTAATGTCTTTGTACTGTTCCATGAGCTGCTTCGTATTCAAATACACCACTTGGACTTACCAATACAGATGTCATCATAGCTAATGAACCAAAAGCTGATGAAACCATGTCACTCATTACATCGCCGTCATAGTTTTTGCAAGCCCAAATAAAGCCGCCTTCACTTTTCATAACACGAGCAACGGCATCGTCGATTAAAGTATAGAAATAAGTAATGCCAGCTTGTTCGAATTTTTCCTTATATTCATTGTCATAGATTTCTTGAAAAATATCTTTAAAAGTATGGTCATAAATTTTAGAAATTGTGTCTTTAGTAGAAAACCAAAGATCTTGTTTCATTTCTAAGGCGTAATTAAAACAGCTGCGTGCAAAAGAAGAAATGGAAGCATTTGTATTATGTACACCTTGAATGACACCTTCACCATTGAATTCATGAATCAATTTACGTGTCTCATTTCCATTTTCATCCGTAAAGACAAGTTCTGCTTTTCCTTTTGGAACTTTCATTTCAGTGTTTTTATAAATATCCCCATAAGCATGACGAGCTAAAGTAATAGGCTTTTTCCAATTTTTTACACAAGGCTCAATTCCTTTAACGATGATAGGAGTACGAAATACGGTCCCATCTAAGCTAGCACGAATGGTACCATTAGGACTTTTCCACATTTCTTTTAAATTATATTCACTCATACGAGCTTGGTTAGGAGTGATAGTAGCGCATTTAACGGCCACTCCATATTTTTTAGTTGCTTCAGCACTATCAATTGTGACTTGGTCATTGGTTTCGTTTCGGTGTTCAAGACCTAAGTCATAATATTCAGTCTTTAAATCGATAAAAGGTTCTAATAATTCTTCTTTAATGACTTTCCAAAGCACACGTGTCATTTCATCGCCGTCCATTTCAACCAATGGCGTACTCATTTTAATCTTTTCCATTTAAGCTTCCCTCAACTTTCTTCATTTCACCAACATATACATTGGCAGGGCGAATTAACTTACGATCGTTTTGGCGGCTTTCTAAGTGATGTCCAATCCACCCGGCAGTTCTTGCGATGGCAAATAGTGGTGTGAAAATTTCTTTTCTAAATCCTAACATACGATAGGCAAAACCGCTATAGAAATCAACATTAGCACAAACAGTAATTCCTTTTCTTTGTTCCATTGTTTTAATCGCAGCTTTTTCAAAAGCTTCAAGGAAGTTAAAGGTATCCATTAATCCTTTTTCTTGTGCAAGTTCTTTACATTCTTTACGGATGATTTCAGCACGTGGATCACTCTTTGTATAAATGGCATGGCCAATACCATAAATTAAACCACTGTTATCAAAGTAGTTTTTATCTAAAATACGATTACAAACATCTAATAAAACGTCTTCGTCGGTTGTGATACCAATATCATTCATTAAATATTCAAATTGTTCGTAAACTTTTAAATTTGCTCCACCATGTTTTGGGCCTTTTAAAGAACCAAGGGAAGCGGCAATGCATGAGTAAATATCTGTTCCTGTTGTCGAAATAACAACATCCGCAAATGTTGAGTTGTTTCCACCACCATGATCCGCATGTACAATTAATAATTTATCAACTAGGCTTACTTCTTTTTTAGTATATTGACGATTTTCCCTTGCCATATAGAGAATGTTTTCCGCAAAACTTTTATCTGGTTTAGGATATGTTTCCCAGAAAGTTTTGGCATGCACATCGGTATAATAAGAGAAAACGAATAATGGCATACTTGATAGAATATGGACACCTTTAAGCATACGATGTTCAAGGGTATCGTTATCTGGGTTTTCATCATTACCATATAATTTAAGAACACCAATCTGCATGGCATTTAAGATGCTTGATGTTTTATATGTGAAATCGGTCATAGTATTGGTTGCACGTGTCAATAACTCATAATGAAAAGATTCCAGTTCCTCTTGGGTAGGAAGTTCTCCAAAAATTAAAAGAAACGCAACTTGTTCAAATCCAAATAAGTTATCTTGATCGAAGTGTTCAACTAAATCATTGACAGAATATCCACGATAAATTAATTGACCATCTAAGTCTGCTTTTTTTCCATGGATTTCTTTATATCCAATAACTTGACTGACTTTCGTTAAACCTACTTTAACTCCTGTCCCGTTGTCATTACGTAAACCTTGTTTTACACGATGACGCGCATATAAACTAGGTTCTATAAAGTTATTAGGCTCATGTTCTTTATAGATATCTTGTAAATTTTTCATAACATCCTCCTTCATTTTTTTCAAGTATATCACATTTCTTTCAATCATTTTCATTTTTGTGTATAATATCTAAAAAAGCGAAAGGAATATTATATGGAAAACTTAACAAGAAAGATTATAAAATCCCACCTTGTATCAGGTGAAATGATTGCAGGACAACCTATTGAAATTAAAATGGACCAAACATTAACACAAGATGCGACAGGGACAATGGCCTATATGCAATTAGAGGCTATGGGTGTGGATCAAGTTAAAACAGAGAAATCAATTAGTTATGTAGATCACAATACTCTTCAAAGTGGATATATGAATGCGGATGACCATGCTTATTTACAATCCGTGGCAAGCAAACATGGTATTTATTTTTCTAAACCAGGAAATGGAATTTGCCATCAAGTTCATTTGGAACGATTTGCTAAACCTGGAAAAACATTAATTGGTTCAGACTCACATACACCAACTTCTAGTGCTATGGGAATGATAGCGATTGGAGCTGGGGGATTGGATGTTGCCAAAGC
>JAQYFP010000059.1 GCA_028723085.1 Erysipelotrichaceae bacterium
ACCTTTATATGTCTTATAATTTGTTTGGTTAATTATGTTTTTTAGCATACACATATTTTACCACATAAAAAGGATAGCAGCTCAAGTAATTGAGTCAGCTATCCTTTTTTGTACAGGCTATTTAACTGTTACAGCCTCTTTTCTTTATTCATAATAAATATCGCAAATACAATTAAAACCAGTGCGAATATACTTTGTATACTCATAGCTTGTTGAATTTCCTTTAAAACAACAGCCGAAACAATAACACCAAAAATAGGTGTTAAACAACCATATACACCAATTTTTCCAACTGGATTACACGATAACAATAATCCCCATAGTGTATAAGCAATAGCAGATATACATGCAAGATAGAATATTACTAAATAAATGCTCAATCCTTGAAAATGAAGTAAACCACCCATTCCTTTTCCTAAGAAAAATAACGACAATCCTCCGATAAAGAATTGATATCCACTTAATAAAACAGCATTATGTTCTTTCGTAAATTTATTGATAAAACAACTCGATAGTGAATAGCACAATTGTGACATCATACATAAACAATCTCCTGTAAAAGAAAGCGATAGTTTTTGTCCTAAATTCATGCATAATATGCCACCAAATCCCATAATACAAGCAATTAATTTTTGTTTATTCATCGTTTCACTTTTAAATAAATACACCGCAAATAATAATGCGATTAAAGCTCCACTTCCAGAAATAATCGAAGCATTGACTCCACTTGTTCTAGCTACTCCTAAATAATAGAAAAAATATTGTCCAAAGGTTTGAAACAAAGCTAATACAAGAATTGGTTTCATATCACTTTTACTTGGAATTAGAACTTTCTTTTTCAAAATTGATTGCATTATGATTACTAATATACCCGCTAAAGTAAAACGAATACCCGCAAACATTAATAGCGATGCCGTGTTAGATGAATTAATATTTAATAATTGATAGCCTACTTTAATAAAAGAAGGAGCACAGCCCCATAAAAAAGTAGATATAACGGCCAAGAAAATAATATTTTTATTCTTTGTCAAATCCATATTATGACTCCATTTTTTCTTCTAATTCCATCCATCGCATTGTATATTCTTCTAATAAATTTTCTTTTTTATCTCGCATATCGCATAATTCACTAATTTTTGTATATTCTTCAATGGAATTCAATTGTTCATTTATATCATTGATTTCTTGTTCTAAAATTGGCATTTGTTCATTAATCATTTCCAATTCTTTTTTCTCTTGATAAGAAAGTGTAACTTTTCTTTGTTTCCATTCTTTCTTTTCTTTTTTAGTGTATGTCTTATCACTTTGAATTTTCAGTAAATAATCACTATATCCACCATTGTATTCATGTAAATATCCATCTTCAAAGGCAAATACTTTATCACATACACGATCTAAGAAATAACGATCATGACTTACGACAATCACAATTCCATTGAAATCGTCCAAATAATCTTCTAATACTTCAAGCGTTAAAATATCTAAATCATTTGTTGGTTCATCAAGTATTAATACATTTGGTGCTTGCATTAATATCTTGCATAAATACAAACGTTTTCTTTCTCCTCCTGATAAACGATCAATTGTTGTATATTGCATCTTTTTATCAAATAAGAATTTTTCTAACATCTGACTCGCCGTAATAACATTTTTTCCTTGTTCAATTACTTGACTTGTCTTTTCAATGTAGTCAATCACACGAATAGAACCCTCGTCTTGTAAATCTTGTTGCTTGAAATAACCAATTGATACCGTTTCACCATAGGAAATTGTTCCTTGTTGTGGTTGCGTCTGATTGGCAATCAAATTCAACAACGTGGATTTACCACATCCATTTTTTCCAATAAAACCAACACGGTCATGTCTAAGAAAATTGTATGAAAAATCATTAATAAGATAATCATCTCCATAGCCAAAAGAAACATGTTCTAATTCAATTGTCTTTTTACCTAATCGTTTACTTACCCCTGTTAACTCTAATTCTTTTTCTTGTGTTTTAAAACGTTGTTGACGAAGTTTTTCAAATGCATCAAGGCGTGCTTGTTGTTTTGTACTACGTGCTTGACATCCTGCTTGTACCCAAGCTAATTCTTTTCGATATAGGTTATTGTGTTTTTGAATGGCTTTTGCTTCTAAGATTTCTCGTTCTTGTTTATTTTGAACATAGACTTCATAATTTCCGTTGTGAATATAAAAGTCTCCTCTATCTAATTCAAAAATACGCGTACAAATTCGATTTAAAAAATAACGATCGTGGGTTACTAATACAACTGATTTTTTTAGTTTTAATAAATATCCTTCTAACCAGTCAATCATATCATTGTCTAAGTGGTTGGTTGGTTCATCTAACAGCAACAAATCACAATCACTTACTAAAGCTTTAGCAATTGATAATTTACGTTGTTGCCCTCCCGATAATTCTTGAATACACTGATCAAAGTTTAGTAAACCAAGTTTAGTTAAAAAAGTTTTAATTTCAAAGTCTTCTTTGGGATGTTTATTTAAACGATTTTGATATACCAGTTCTTCCATAATAGTATTTTGTGAAAACACAGGATTTTGCGTTAAATAATAAATATTTAAACCATTTTTCTTAATAATAGACCCAGAATCATATGGTTCAATTCCAGATAATATTTTAAGAAACGTACTTTTCCCAGTTCCATTTACACCAACTAAAGCGACTTTTTCGTTTTCTTCAATTGAGAATGTAGCATTTTTTATTAATTGTTTATCGTTAATTGTTTTATTTAAACCATTTATCGAAATTAACATATGAATCCCTCCTCAAGAAAAAAAGTGAAGTAGAGAAATCTACTTCACAAATTCAACAATTGCCATTGGAGCTGCATCTCCACGACGAATACGTGTTTTAACAACTCTAGTGTATCCACCATTACGGTCTGCATAAGATGGAGCAATTTCATTAAATA
>JAQYFP010000060.1 GCA_028723085.1 Erysipelotrichaceae bacterium
CCTACAACATAAATCAGAATTCCCAATCCAGTTACCAAACATAAAATCCAAGCAAACGAGAAATGGAAAACTAAAACAAATAAATACATAAAACCAATACAAAACAACATATCCAATACAATCAATTTTTCCTTAAACGCATCTAAATACACTTTATAATAATATCTTTTATTCACTAAAAATGATTTTAATTCACTATCACAATAGGAACTAAAAGACAAAGATGGAAAAAAAGATTGAAATCGCTTTTTTCTTTTAAACTGTAAAAGCTGTTGAATACGAAGTAAACAGAAAATCATTCCCGTACGATTTTCTTCTTTTAGATAACGCTGGTAATAGATTTTACACAATTCGATATAATCATTATCCGACATGCGCGATTCAACCATTGCACCAGCGAGTTCATCTAAACGTTGTCCTAAAACATCCGAAAAAATTAATACACTATCTTTACAGCGACGTTCAATTTCTTTAATTGATTGTAAATAGATATCAGCCATTTTCTTTTTCAAGAATTGCTTCTAAACAACGAGCAATTTGATCTGGACAAGAAGTTGGTTTTGCTCCACAACGAATTCCTTTCAAATCAGAAATTACTGATTCAATTGTACGTCCTTGTACTAAATGAGAAATTCCTTGAAGATTTCCATTGCATCCGCCGCGCACTACTAAAGATTTAATAATTCCATCTTGAACTTCCACTGTAAATAATGAAGAACAAACTCCTTGTGGTTTATATTGATAAGTTGACATTTTGTATCCTTCCTTTCACTCTTTTTATAATTTGTAACGATAAATATCCAATGCAGATTCCACTTACATTTGATAAAGCCAATAAAAATGGCAAAAACAACTGCATAAAAAATTGTTGATAAATAATACAAACGGCAATAACTTGTCCTATGTTATGAAAACAAGCACCTGCAATGCTTACACCATAAATTGAAAATTTCTTTGTTTTATAGGCTAAAGTCATAATTGCCATCGAAAAAATTCCTCCCGACAAAGAAAGCCAGAACGAAACTGAGAACAATGTTCCTTGCATTAAAGAGGCAAGGAATATACGAAGTAATGTGACAATACACATTTCTTTGGGTCCCCACACATATAAAGAAAAAATACCAACAACATTGGCAAAACCAATTTTAAAGCCTGGAATAATCCAAACAACTGATAAAAAACTTTCAAGTATTTGAAACACAATTCCCACGGCAACTAAAAAACTCAAATAAACTGTCTTTTTCATTGTACCACTGTATCCTCACTTGTATCGCTTTCGATTTGCACAACTGTTTCATTTGGTAAACAAACAATGGGAACATTGGCATTGGAAACATATCCTTGTTTCGAACAAAGATGCTGAGGACTGTTCTCTTGTGTTACGCGAACTTTGCCATCTTTTATCTCAATCACAACATTTCCTAAAGTTCCATCTACTGTCCAAGTTCCATTTTCATTTAAATCAAGCCGTAAAACTTCTTTATTTTTTACTTGTACAACAACACATTCTTTTTGCGAATTTGATAAAAAAAGCGGAATCAAACAAACAATAGATGCGATCATTATTAAACAAATTAATATTTTATCTGCTTTTGTCATAGGCTTATTATATCCTTTTTATACTACGTGTACAACGACTTCATATTCCGTATTGTTTCCAAAACAATCCGCAATTTTTACCATGATTGTACAATCCTGTGGTGTCGACGTATTTAAAATAGGAGACGTTGAATAAGAAACACCTGAAATATCACTAGCCGGAAAATACTGTGACCAATCCACAATGGTTCCTACTGGAATTGTTATTTCGTGGGTTGTTTTTTGTACCGTTGGTGGCTTAGTATCTTTTATCTTTACTTTAAAATTAATATCATTACTTCCTGTTTTTAAACAAAAATCATATTCTCCTACAACTAAGTAATCTTGGCTACCCGTTACAAAGCGATTATTAACTTTTTGAACACCGCTTGTTTTACAAACGACCTTCATATTCTTAGTATTTACTTTTTCACTGTCTTTAATATACAGTGAAGGATTGGCATATACGTCTTCTCCTAATTCAATAGTAAATGTTTGTTTCGAAAGAACAATTGAATTTGAACATCCCACTAAACTAAGACACAATAATAAAATTAATCCTTTTTTCAATTTTCTTCCTCCATAAATTCCATGGCCATTTCTTTAATTTTATTCAATCGATGTTTCATACCCGATTTAGAAATAACTTCTCCATATTCTAAATAACACTCATCACATAACTCATTTAAACTCGCTTCTGGAAATTTTTTACGAATATCCATGACTCTTTGTATTTTATCCGTAATTTTGACTTTATTGCGATTTTTTTCTAAGACATCAATATATTCTAGTTGTTTTTTCCCTGCTTTAATTGTTTTAACTTCATTCGCCAAAGCACAGTTATCTAAACGAGACATACTGTTATAAAAATCTCTTAGCGAACGAGCTTCCACAAAATCCATTAATGCCTTTGAAGCATTGCACAGACGCAAGAAATCTTCAATTTTTTCACCAGCTTTTATATATACAACATAATTATTTTTTCGTACTGTAATTTTAGCTGGTATATAAAACTTTTCCATAGCCTTAACAATCACATTCGCAAAGTTTTCATCTGTTACTGACATTTCTAAATGATAATTCGTTGTCTTAGGATCGTTAATACTTCCGCTTCCTAAAAAACACCCTTGTAGAAAGGCACGTGCTTTCTTTTCAGATCGAATCAATTTGGTAGATGGATACGAATGTAAACCTGTTTCCGTCATAATTCCTAAGTCTTCTAATATTTCATTGGCTTTTTCATAAATTTGAAGACGATAGATATTATTTTTCTTTAATTGCATCTTCTTCAAAATAGATAAACGAGGATTCACATCATACATAGATTTAAATAATTTAAATACATGTTTGGCAATTGTCGCATTTTCACTTTGAAAAGATAAATACATTCCTTGCCAATTAATGTGAACCGATCCTTTCATTAAAAACAAAGCACATAATTGCACTTTCGCATCCGTTTCATCTAATTCTTCTTGACATATTTGATATTTCACATCGGTTGTAAAAGACATGGTCCCTCCTACAATTGTTTCAATAATTCTTCTATTACTTTTTTAACCGCATCTGGATTATGACGAATTCTTCCTTGTGAATCTAAATGAACTAAATTCCGTTTCATAATCGCATATTCATGACTTTTTTCTTGAATTGTTACTGGTTTTGAATTTTCTTTAGCATAACGTGCTAAAATCGCACTTGGAATATAGGATTCATTTACAATAGCCACGTCAACACTATTTGGATATGAGTGTTTTTCAATCGCACGTATATGATCTTCTAACGAATACTCATCGGTTTCACCGGGTTGACTCATCGCATTGCAAAAATATACTTTTGGACATGGATTGTTTTGAATGGCATCACAAATCGGCTTAATAATTAAATTAGGTAAAATGGATGTATACAAAGAACCAATTCCATAAATAATCATATCGGCTTTTTCAATTTGACGAAGTGCTTGTTGATAAGCCACTACGTCTTGTTTATAAAACACATGATCAATGGAGTTTTCAACATTCGGAATATTTTTTTCTCCACAAACAAGCGTACCATCTTTCATCATCGCAAATAAAGTAACGTTATCCAATGTACTAGGTACAATTTTCCCTTTTATATTCAAGACACGACTCATTGCTTGAATAGCCCCCATAAATGAGCCAGTAATATCTATCAAAGCAAGAAAAATTAAATTTCCAAGATTATGTCCTCCAACGTCTTCATTCCCTTGAAAACGATAATCCAATAAATCTCTAAATAAATTTTCATTTTCATCTTCTGCCATAGCTGACATAACATGGCGTATATCACCAACCGCAGGAATATTGTATGTATCACGGATTCTTCCCGTACTTCCTCCATCATCGGCAACCGTAACAATGGCCGTAATATCGACATCATTGATTTTCTTCATGCCTCTAAGCATGCTGCTAAGTCCAGTTCCGCCACCAATCACTACTATTCTTTTCATACTTCATTCACTCCTATGTCACGATGAGATTTAAAACAACGATAAGATTGTTTATAAGCATCATATAACCAGTTACAAACTGAAACAGAGCGATGTTGTCCTCCCGTACATCCAATCGCAATAATAATTTGCGAACGATTTTGTTGGTTATATTCTTTAAACACAAGATCAAGCATTGCTTTTAATTGTTGACAAAATTCTATTGTTAAGTTGTCTTTCATGACATATTGATACACATCAAAATCATTTCCTGTTTTGTGTTTTAATTCATCTACATAAAACGGATTTTTTAAAAAACGTACATCAATAATCATATCCGCATCCATAGGAACTCCTTTTTTAAAACCAAAAGATTGAAAAGTAATAGCCAATCCTGTTTCTAATTCCATTTTAAATCGATTGCGAATACGATTTGCCAATTCTGAAGAAGACATATTCGTAGTATCAATACGAATTAAATGCTCTGCTTCCAAATTCACTTGTTGAAAATAAGAACGCTCCTTATTGATTGCTTCTTCTAATGTATCTGCCATATGAAACGCAATTAATGGATGCAGGCGTCTTGTAAAGCGATAGCGAAGAAGTAATTCATCATCTTGTGCATCCAAAATCAAAACACGTAAATTTACATTCATGTCTTTAAACGCATTGTAAAACCACAAATAATGAATTGCACTTACAGATAAGGCAATTTTTGAATATATATCGGACTCAAGAATTACTTTTTTAAATTCAGGTAATAATTCTTTAGGAAGATTATCAATACAATAATATCCCATATCCTCTAAAGCATTCACAGAACTCGATTTTCCTGCTCCTGACATTCCCGTAATTAAAACAATATTTTTTTTCATAAGTTTCACCCTTACTATCTGTTTATTATAACATGAATTAACTTTATTCGCGTATAAAAGCACCGTTTAGTGCAAAAATTGACAAATTTGTTTTTGATATGATAGTATGCAATTATGAGAAAAAAGAATATTATGTGGGGACGTTTCACCTTAGTTGCCATTCTCACGTGTTGCATCGTCCTTTTAGGAATTCTGGGTTGCTTCCGTTTATCGGAGTTTCTTCATCCAACTAAATACATAAAAATTGATGAAAATACCATCAACATCAAGATTCCTTATAAAGAAAACGGTGAAATCGTTGAAAACGTTTTAACCCTTCCTCGTGGAACTTCAGTAGAAGTACGTGAAAGCAGTGCAAACTCTAACTCAAGTATGATTCGTTATCAAGGAAAAGAATTTTCTATTGATAATAAATACTTAGCTGATTCCTTAGATGAATGTGTCAAAACGGATTATGTCTATCCTAGAAGACTTGTGAATTTATATTCATCCAAAAACGGAAAATTAAGTAACGCCATCGTAGAAAAAGGAGAACAAGTTAAAGTTGTTGATGTTTCTGGTCAAGATTTAAATCTTGATACTGGTGTAGTCAATTGGTATAAAGTTGAAAAAAACGATAAAACATATTGGTTAAATGGACATTATGTTGAAACAAATAAAGCAGCACTTGAAAAATCGTATTCAAGTTCCATCGTTTATTCAACATACTGGGATCAATTTTATGGAGATAAATACTCCAAAAATGCATATATCGATCAAGTCGATTACAAGCCATTTGCCAAAATTTCTTATGAAGATAATCCCATTCGAACCGATCTTAATTGTTTACATGTTTCTTTAAATAATTTAGTAAATTATAAAGATTATTTTCTTAATTTAAACAAAACAACTTCTATTAATTCTTATTGCGTTGAATTAAAAGGTGATGAGGGATATCTTTGGTATAAATCCGATGTTCCTGATCAATACATGTCAAAAAACAATTCTGTATGTGATAATGCCATCGTCAGCAAAAATGAATTAAGTAAATTATTTAAAGAATTTCAAGATGAAGGTTATTACATGATTGGTCGCATTGTTGCTTTCAAAGACAATTTATTTGCGATGAATAATAAAAGCGCTGCTTTAACAGATAAAAAAGGAAATTTACTTCTTCACAACAATTCATATTGGCCATCTGCTTATTCAAGAGAAACATGGATGTATATAGTAGATATCGCCAAAGAAGTTGCTCAATGCAATGTGAATGAAATTCAGTTTGACTATGTTCGTTTTCCAGATGGAATGCTTCAAAGCACTTTAGATGAAGCCATTGACTTTAAAAACAAATACAATGAAAGCAAAGTTAGTGCTTTACAAGGATTTTTGATGTATGCCAAGCTCTCCTTAATGGATCAACAAGTTTATGTTGGTGCTGACATCTTTGCCTGGCCAGTGGTTGCCGAGGATGATCAAGATATTGGACAGTTCCTCCCTGCCATGGCAAGTGTTGTAGATGTTATTAGTCCAATGCCATATTTAGATCACTTTTCCCAAGGTTCAATGGGAATTGAAGAACCAACGCTTGAGCCAATGGAAACACTATATAAGTTTTCTAGCATCGCAATGCGTCAATTAGATAAAATCGAGTCTTCGTGTGTATATCGAACATGGATTCAAGGATATTCTTGTTCTACAAACGATATCCAAGAACAAATTAAGGGAATCAATAAAGCTGGTTATGAAGGATATATGGTATGGTATGGAAATGGAAATCCAAATGATTATCAAAAACTAGAAGAAGGGTTTATTGATAGTGCTATCGAAAAAGAAGAAAGCTAAATCAATTTGATTTTAACTTTCTTCTTTTTTTATAAAACAGATTTAATTTGTTCTAAGGTAATAGGCCCTTGTCTTAATACTTTAAGATTTGTACAATCTAAAATTGTACTAGCTTGTAGTGCCTTACAAGTTCCATATACTATTCCATCTAGTGCAGGTAATTCCCTTTTAGCATCTTCATATGTTAAAGATGTTTGATTTCCTGATTGATTTGCACTCGTAACAAATAAAGGACTCTTTAATTTATCAATTACTTGTAAAACAAATGGTTCATCGGGAATACGAATAGCAATTGTATCCATACCATTGGTATATTCTTTAGGAAGATTTTTAACTGGTAAAATCAATGTTAATGCACCAGGCAAAAAGTTTTGAACAATCTTCTTGGTTTGTTCGCTCACAACCGCAATGGATTCAATTTGTTCTAAATTCGCACACATTACCGGAATCGGTTTTGTTTCGACTCTGTTTTTTACAGATTTCAAATGCTTCAAATTATCTAATCCTAGTTTTACTCCTACTCCATATACTGTATCTGTTGGAAAAGCTAACACTAAATCTTTTGAAAAAGCTTCAACAATTAAATCAATGTCTTCTGTATTAAATTCAAGCATAATTTTCACTTCCTATCTTGTTTATGTTAAAATAAAATGACGAAGGGAGTCAAGAATATGTTTGAAAAAACTATTGCAGCCATTTCTACGGCACTACAAGATGGAGCTATTTCAATTGTACGTGTAAGTGGAGATCAAGCTATTGAAATCGTTCAAAAAATATTTAGTGGCAATATAATAAATGCGAAAAGTCATACCATTCACTATGGCTTTATAATGGATCAAGATAAACCCGTTGATGAAGTATTAGTCTCTGTTTTTAGAGCACCTAAAACATATACACGCGAAGACATCGTTGAAATCAACTGTCATGGAGGTACATACATCACACGTAAAATTCTTGCTCTTGTGCTTTCTAAAGGTGCTGTATTAGCAAAACCAGGTGAATTTTCGCAGCGTGCTTTCTATCATGGACGTATCGATTTATCACAAGCTGAAGCTGTCCAAGATATGATTGAAGCTAGTAATGATGTAGCTGCTAATATGGCAATTTATGGAATTAGAGGAAGTGTTAAAAAATTATTACAACCGCTAATTGATGGTATTATGGATATCATTGCTCAAATTGAAGTAAACATTGATTATCCTGAATATGAAGATATCGAACAACTAACAACACAAGATTTAATTCCTAAAACCAAGCAATGGCTTAAAGAAATTGATGTCATCTTACAAAAAGCACAAACAGGACAAATTTATAAACGTGGTATTGATACTGTTATTATTGGAAAACCAAATGTTGGAAAAAGTTCTTTATTAAATGCTTTATTAGAAGAAGACAAAGCCATTGTTACGGATATTGCGGGAACAACACGTGATATTGTTGAAGGACAAATTCATATTGGTTCTCTACAATTAAATTTGATTGATACAGCTGGTATTCGTGAAGCTAGTGATAAAATCGAAAAAATTGGAATTGAAAAGAGTCAAGAAAAATTAAAAGAAGCACAACTTGTGATTTTATTATTTGATGGAAGTAAACCATTGGATAGTGAAGATGAGGCTTTACTTGAAATGACAAAAGACAAACAAAGAATTATTGTCTATAATAAAGCAGATTTAGCTTGCCATGATGGTATTTGTATCAGTGCTAAAAACAAAGATATTCAACCTTTATTTGATGCGATTAAGGATTTATATGAAAAAGACATATTGAAAGAAGATCCAATTTTATCAAATGAAAGACAAATTGGTCTTCTTCAACAAGCCAAAGAAGATATGAATCGAGCTTATGATGCGATGTTAATGCAAGTTGAACCAGACTTAATTGAAATTGATATTCAACAAGCTCATGATCATTTAAAAGAAATTTTAGGTGAAGTGCATCGTGAAGATTTAATCGACACTCTATTCACTAATTTCTGCTTAGGAAAGTGATTTAAATTTCTTCAATGTTCGTATTCCTTTTTTCAAATGAATGGAACCATGATTTAAAATAGCTTGTATAATCGCATATTCAACTTGAGTATGCGATTTTTTTAATAATTGTTCATCTGGTAAATTTTTACTTTGAATTAAAATTGAACTTACTTCATTTCCTTTTTCATCTAAATAAAGACATTCAATTGGTTTATCATAATCAAAGGCAATAGAAATAATTTCATCATATTCTTTCTTTTGATTTTCATTGAATTGAGATATTAATTGTTCATTTTCTTGTTCTTGTTTATATGTTTTAGCTTCTTGAACAAGATCTTCAAAATATCCTTCATATAATTTATAGAAATGATTTTTTTCTAAGTATTCATGGAGTTCTAAAACTTCATTTGCGATATTATCATTCATCTCTTCTTTTCGATATTTAGCCGCTACTTTATCTAAGTATTTTCTTTGTTGACGGCTATTATTAACTTTTTTAAATTCTTCTAACATTATTTTTCTCTCCATTTCTCAAATAAGAACATATAATCAAAGTATAGAAAAAAGGATGACATAAGTCAAAGCTTATAACATCCTTATATATTCAAATTCACCTATTTTTTCCAAACAGTGCATTCTGTAATATTTTGATGATTTCCATCTTTTGACAACAAATAAACACTTGTCTTATAATTTGGTTCTTTTGTTTTTTCAAATAAAATAGAAACACATGGACATTCATTTTCCATAAGTTGCTGATGCATATTTTCATCCGCTTTAGAAAAAGGATTAATAACATCATGTACCGCATTATGTTTATGCCAAAGTCCAATGAGTTGTAGTTCTGGTTGATAGAGTTGACTTAAAACGTTACATACATGTTGTTCATACGCAAAATCATACTGAAAACAGCTTACTTCATGGATTACATTTTGATAGCCACTATCGGTTGCTTCTAAGATAAGAATATCTTTTCCCGGTTCCGAATACCCTAACAACAAGCCACCTGTTTCGGTATCTGGAAATCGTCTTAACTCATTTTCAATAGCTACTTGTGCTCTTGAAGAAATAATACACTTCATTTTATTGACGATATGCTCTTCCTCCACATTTTGAACAAGTTGAGATTGTTTGATCCGGATGAATTTTTTTACGTTCTTCATAGCCACAATTAGAACATTTAAACCAATCACTTGCGAAATGTCCTGCTGGAATAATTAGTTTGTTTTTATTATCTTTTTTAGTTGTCATCTTCATAATTTTCTCCTCCTGTACTACTATGAATCATATTTCCCTTTTAAAATATCATTGCAAAGACTTTCTATTTCAGATATATGATCATAGTAAAGATCTTCTGCATCATTATAATCACTATCATCTAAATCGCGATTTCTTCCTGGAATTCTTGAAGCTGTGCGTCGTCCTCTTTTATAAACATGAACATGAGGACCTTCTTTATTCATATCATCTCTTCCAGATTCCACTGCAATAGAAACACTTCCCTTGATCCATTCTTTAATGATTTTAGCCATATACTCTTCCTCTATTTCATATATTTATATTTAAATTTTAAATACATTATTTTAATTAATCAATGGATTTCTAATTTTAAAACTCTTATCTGTAACTTAAAATATTTTCATCTTTTTCAAAAAGGGGTAACCAAAATCTTTTGGGGGCAAATTTTTTAGGGACGAATTTTGGGGTTTTGCCAAATATTTTTGGGGTCAAATTTTATGGGCAAGTTTTGGGGTCTATTATTGAAGGAAATGTGCTTTTCATTTCCTTTTTTTATAT
>JAQYFP010000061.1 GCA_028723085.1 Erysipelotrichaceae bacterium
TTCAGACTCACATACACCAACTTCTAGTGCTATGGGAATGATAGCGATTGGAGCTGGGGGATTGGATGTTGCCAAAGCTATGGCAGGAATCCCTTATCGTTTAGTTATGCCACAAGTTATTAATATTAAACTAACAGGAAAATTAAAACATGGTGTCAGTGCCAAAGATATAATTTTAGAAGTTTTGCGTCAATTAACGGTAAAAGGTGGCGTTGGAAAAGTATTTGAATATTCAGGAGAGGCCCTAAAAGATTTGACAGTTTATCAAAGGGCAACCATTACCAATATGGGAGCGGAATTAGGAGCTACAACTTCAATTTTCCCATCGGATGAAGTAACATATGAGTTTTTAAAACAACAAGGACGTCCAGAAGATTATGTATATATGACAGCAGATGAAGGTTGTGAATACGATGGTGTCATTGAAATTGATTGCTCGTCTTTACAAGCAATGGCAGCTTGTCCAAATTCACCTGATGCGGTTCAAACAATTTCATCTTTAGCGGGTAAAAAAGTAGATCAAGTTGCGATTGGTTCTTGTACGAATTCAGGATATGAAGACTTGATGAAAGCCGCTAAGATTTTAGAAGGCAAGAAAATTGCGGATCATGTCAGTTTAGTTGTTTCTCCTGGTTCACGCCAAGTTTTAATGAAATTAATTGAAAATGGAGCTTTAAAAACATTTATTCAAGCAGGAGCACGTATTTTGGAATGTACATGTGGTCCATGCATTGGAATGGGACAATCACCAAAGAGTGAAGGAATCTCCCTTCGTACGTTTAACCGTAACTTCTATGGACGCTCTGGTACATTAAGTGCAGGTGTTTATTTAGTTTCTCCAGAAACAGCAGCCGCTAGTGCAATTGCCGGGGTATTCTGTGATCCTAGCACATTGGAATACGATGATACGATTGAAGAAAGTCCATATTATGTAGATGATTCCATGATCATTGCACCAAGCAAACACCCTGAAGAAGTGGAAATTATTCGTGGACCAAATATTAAACCACTTCCTGTTAATGAAGCAATGAGTAATGTCATTGATAAAAAAGTTGTGATTAAATTAGAAGACAACATTACAACCGATCACATTGCACCAGCAGGGGCAAGGGTATTGCCTTATCGTTCGAATATTGAAAAATTATCGGAATTTGTCTTTGAAAACAACATTGAACACTTTGATCAAATTTGTAAGTCAAATAATGGAGGAATCATTGTAGCAGGGGAAAACTATGGACAAGGGTCTTCACGAGAACATGCAGCTTTAGCACCAATGTATTTAGGAATTAAAGTCGTGATTGCCAAGAGTTTTGCTCGTATTCATAAAGCAAATTTAATTAACTTTGGTATTATTCCATGTGAATTTGTGAATAAAGAAGACTATAATGCCGTTGATTTTATGGATGAGTTAGTGATTGAAAATACATATGATTTAGTGAATAATCCTATTTTAATTGTTCAAAATAAAACAAAAGGAACGACATTTAAAGTTAATACATCTCTTTCAAATGAAGACATTGAAATTTTAAAGGCTGGAGGAGCTTTGAATTACATTCGTAATCAACAATAATTATTATGATTAAAAGTATAGGAATGATTGGACGAGGGGCCATTGGTACTTTATATGGTAGTGAATTTAGAAAACATCTTTCTAATGAAGAAATGGCTTTTATTGTCGATGAAAAACGTAAAAAGAAATATTTAGAGAATCCATTAATTTGTAATGGAAAAGAAGTTGATTTTAACTATGTTTCGAATGTTGATGAATTCAAAAAAGTTGATTTGATTTTCATTTCAACCAAATTAAGCGGACTACAAGATAGTATTCATTTAATGAAAGAATTTATGCATGAAAATACGATTATTGTTTCATGTTTAAATGGTATTTCATCTGAAAACATACTTCGAAAAGCTTTTCCAAATCATCAAGTGGTTCGTACCATTGTTCAAGGAATGGATTCAACATATTTAAATAATGAAGTTTATTATACAGTTTTAGGTGAAATCTTATTTGGACAAGAATTAGAACAAGAAAAGGAAGCGGTCATTCAATTAGAGGATTTTTATCAAAGAATGACAATTCCATATCGTAAGTGTAAAAACATTGTTAGAGATCAATGGAATAAATTAATGTTTAATTGTGGTATCAATCAAACATGTGCAGCCTATTATTCAACTTATGGTGGATGTAAACATGAAGGACTTTTACGTGATTGTTTTATACAAGCTATGAAAGAAGTCATGATTGTGAGCAATGCCTATGGAATTGATTTAAATGAGGAAGATATTCAAGGTTGGTTAAATGTTCTTTCAACTTTAACAAATGAAGGAATGCCAAGTATGCGTCAAGATATTATTGCGCATCGTAAAACAGAATTGGATTTGTTTTCGGGAACAATTCTTCCTATGGCTCAAGATAAAAACATTGAATGCGTAACGTTACAAAACTTATATAACACAATCAAATTAATTGAAAGCGATTTCATTTAATGTTAAAATTTATTATATATCGTTTTTGAAAGTGAATGTAAACAAATTGTGAAAAAATATGAAAATAGATGAAAAATAATTGATTTTCATTCATAAAACAAATATACTTTGTAGGTAATGTGTTTATATTCAAATATATAAACGAGACTTTTTGAAAGTGAGGAAAAAGAAATGAGTACAGTAGATTTATTAAAATATGGTATTACTGGTACGACTGAAGTTGTTTACAATCCGACTTATGAACAATTATTTGCGGATGAAACAGATCCAGCCTTAGAAGGGTATGAAAAAGGTGTTGAAACGGAATTAGGTGCTGTTAACGTAATGACAGGTATTTATACAGGACGTTCTCCTAAAGATAAATACATCGTTATGGATGAAAATTCAAAAGACACTGTTTGGTGGACAAGTGATGAATACAAAAATGATAATCATCCAATGTCAGAACAAACATGGAGCGCTGTTAAAGATTTAGCTGTTAAAGAATTGTGCAACAAGAAATTATATGTTGTGGATGCTTTCTGTGGAGCTAACAAAGATACTCGTATGGCAATTCGTTTCATTATGGAAGTTGCTTGGCAAGCTCACTTTGTTTCTAATATGTTCATTAAACCAACTGAAGAAGAATTAAAAGATTTTGAACCTACTTTCGTAATTTACAATGCATCAAAAGCTAAAGTTGAAAACTATAAAGAATTAGGATTAAATTCAGAAACTTGTGTTGCCTTCAATATCACAAGCCATGAACAAGTTATCATTAATACTTGGTATGGTGGAGAAATGAAAAAAGGTATGTTCTCAATGATGAACTACTATTTACCATTACAAGGAATCGCTTCAATGCACTGTTCAGCGAACACAGATATGAATGGAGAAAATACAGCTATTTTCTTTGGTTTATCAGGAACAGGAAAAACAACATTATCAACCGATCCTAAGCGTTTATTAATTGGTGATGACGAACATGGTTGGGATGATAATGGGGTATTCAACTTTGAAGGTGGATGCTACGCTAAAGTTATTAACTTAGACAAAGAATCAGAACCAGATATTTATAATGCGATTCGTCGTGATGCGTTATTAGAAAATGTTACTGTAGATGATAATGGTGTCATTGATTTTGCGGATAAATCTGTTACAGAAAATACTCGTGTTTCTTATCCAATTGATCACATTGACAACATTGCTTCTAAAGTTAATGGTGTATCAAGTGGTCCAGCTGCTAAAAATGTTATTTTCTTATCAGCAGATGCCTTTGGAGTATTACCACCTGTTTCAATCTTGACACCAGAACAAACTCAATACTATTTCTTATCAGGATTTACAGCTAAACTTGCTGGAACAGAACGTGGAATTACTGAACCAACTCCTACTTTCTCAGCATGTTTTGGACAAGCGTTCCTTGAATTACATCCAACTAAATACGCTGAAGAATTAGTTAAGAAAATGGAAAAATCAGGAGCTAAGGCTTACTTAGTTAATACAGGATGGAATGGTACTGGAAAACGTATTTCTATCAAAGATACTCGTGGAATCATTGATGCGATTTTAAATGGAGATATTCAAAATGCACCTACAAAAACAATTCCATACTTCAACTTTGAAGTTCCGACTGAATTACCTGGTGTAGATTCACATATCTTAGATCCACGTGATACATATCAAGATCCTTCACAATGGGATGAAAAAGCGAAAGATTTAGCAGCTCGTTTCAATAAAAACTTTGTTAAGTATACAACAAATGAAGCTGGAAAAGCTTTAGTTAAAGCAGGTCCTCAACTTTAATAATCAATTAGGAATCTATCATTTGATGGATTCCTTTTTTTTATGCCATGAATAATGTCAATTTATGGTTTAATATACATATAGAATAAAGGAGGATGATTATGCGTATTTTTCATATATCCGATCTTCACTTAGGAATGCAATTAAAGAACTATGACTTATATGAAGATCAAAATTATGTTTTAAATCAAGTTATTCAATATATTAAAGACTATCAACCGGATTGTTTATGTATTGCTGGAGATGTATTTGATAAACAAATTCCTTCGCTTGAGGCTATTAAACAATACAATGAATTTATTTCTAAAATTTATCAAGTGAAAGAAGACATTGTTGTTTTGATTATTTCTGGAAATCATGATAGTGGACAAAGAATTGATCAATATAAAGATTTATTGTCTCATCAACATTTATATGTGAATGGTTCTTTACCAATTCAAAAAGTTGTTCTAAAAGATGAATATGGTCCTGTAAATTTTTATTTATTTCCTTTTTCAAGACCAAGTCAAATTCGTCCTTTCTTAAAAGAACAACATGATTCTTTATCTTATGATCAAGCGGTTCATTTATATTTAGAACAATTAGATGTAGATGATAGTCAAAGAAATGTTTTAGTATCACATCAATTTTATTTGCCATCAGAAAAAGAATTAAACTCTATTGAAAGAGCTGATAGTGAAGTAAAAACAGTAGGAAATATTGATGTGATTTATAGTGATATTTTAAGACAATATGATTATGTGGCACTTGGACATATTCATAAACCAATGACAGTAAAAGATTCCTATATTCGTTATGCAGGAAGTCCTATGGCTTATTCTATTAGCGAAGAAAATCAAAAGAAACAGATGTTGATGATTGATTTAAAAGAAAAAGGAACAACAGAAATTACTTCACTTCCTTTACATCCACTTCGACAAGTTAGAACAATTACGGGTTATTATCAAGATGTGATTCAAGAAACAAGTGAAGACTATGTTCGCATTGAATTATTAGATGATCAAGATTTAAATTTTATTGATATGAATGAACAAATTCGTATTCACTATCCTCATGTATTAGAAATCACTCGAAATGTTCATGTGGACTATGATATGGATATGGACTTAGATACAACTAAAATTAAAGATCCATTTGAATTAATTTGCGAATTTATTCCCGATATGGATGAACAAGATCAAAAGATACTACAAGATATCATTAATGAAATAGGAGGGTTATCATGAAACCGCTAAGACTAACACTCAGTTCTTTTGGTTCCTTTGTGAATCAAACCATTGATTTTACCCAGACAAAAGAAAATTTATTTTTGATTAGTGGGGATACAGGTTCAGGTAAAACAACTATTTTTGATGCGATTGTTTTTGCCCTTTATGGACAAGCAAGTAGTGATGCGAAATCAAAAACAAGTTTTCAAAGTGAGTTTGCACCTTTAGAACAAGAACCATATGTGGATTTCACTTTTGAATTGAATGATAAACAATACCGTATTAAACGCATTCCTAGATATAAACGTTTAAAGAAAAGAAAAACACAAAATGGAGATCCTTTTGTGTATCAAAATGAACGTGTTGAGTTGTATTTAGAAGATGGAAGCGTTTATCCTGATAAAAATGTGAATGAAAAAATTGAATCCATTGTAGGATTAACGAAACCACAATTTATGCAGATTGCCATGATTGCTCAAGGTGAATTCAGAGAATTATTGAAATCGGATAGTGATAAAAAAAGAGAAATGTTCCGTCGTTTATTTCATACGGAAAAATATAATGAAATCATCGAAAAACTTAGACAAAAGACAGGTGAATACAATCAATTGATTCGTGATATGAAAACCACTGTTCAAATTCAAGTAAGTCAAGTGGATGTTCAAAATCATCTACAAGAACTTCAAAAAGAAATTCAAAATGGGAATCTTTCTTTTTTGAATGAATTTTTAGAAGAATTAGCTGAACAAAATGAAAATGATGTCCATCAATTAAAACAAATCCAAAGTGAATATAAACACGTATCGCAAATCAATCAAAAACACAATGATGCGTATGTGAAAGCCAATGCACTAATGGATTCATTTAGAAAACTGGAACAAACAAAAAGTGAATACAATCAGTTAATGGAACAAAATAAAGATATGGAAGATATCAAACAATTGGATACAATATTATCTTCTTGTTTGGATATAAAACCAGAAATGGATTGGCAAGATAAACTACAAGCGGATTTAGTTTCTATTCAAAGTCAAATCGACATGGATTCCAAACAAAGCCCAGAGCTATCCAAACAACTTGAACAAAAAAATGAAGAATGCATGCATTGGAAAGAAAAAAGAGATCATTCTTTACAAGTCTATAGCGTATTTAATGAAAATGCGAAGCGTATTTTAAGTGTTTTTGATTCTTTAGATGTTTTATATAAACAACAAGCACAACTTCAAAAACAAAGTAAGATATATCAATCCAAAATTGATGGTTTAAATGTTACTAGAGATAAGATTGAAGAAGACATTCGAAAACAAAATGAAATTAAAGAAAACTATAAAGATTCTTTCGTTCTTTATAACCATGAAAAAGAAGAATTGTCAAAATTAGAAGCACTTGAAACAAAAGTAAAACAAATTCAAAAGCTTGAAGAAAAAGAATTAGATTGTAAAGCTAAAATTCAAAAGGAACAGAAACAATGGGAACATTTAAAAGATATATATGCTTTAAAAAAAGACAGGGCAGAGCATGCTTTCCAAATTTATGTGAATAATCAAGCAGGTATGTTAGCTTCTACGTTACAAGACAATGTCCCTTGTCCTGTATGTGGATCCCTTCATCATCCTAGTCCATGTACTTTGTTGGAAGAAGTAGAGACAAAAGAACATGTTGATCGATATCAAAAAGAAAGTGAACAAGCGCGTGTAAACTTAGAAAGTTGTTCGCAATCAATCGAAAGTCATAGAATGGAATTAGAAAATCTTCAAAATGAAATTGAAAATCAATGGCAAGAATGTTTTGTTTTATCGCATCAAGATACAAAGGAAAAAGTAGTATCGTATATCACAAATCAAAAAGAACAATTGAATTCTAATTGTGAGCTATATCAAAAACAAACGACTTTATTTAATCAGGCTGATGTAAAATTAAAGGATTTATATATAAAAAAAGAAAAATGTGCTAAAGAAGTACATGAATGTAGTGAAAACTATACAAAATATCAGGAACAGGAAAAGAGTCTTGAACAGCGTATTCTTACGTGTAAAGAAGATATATCGCAATTTAATAGTAAAGAACAGTTGTTAGCTGAATTGAACACAAAGGAAAAAGAATATAAAACAATTAAAAATCAATTTGATATTGTTCAAAGTGAAATGAATCAAATTCAGCGTAAGAAAAATCAATGTGATTCGCGTTTGTTAGAAAATAAGAATCGTCAAGCGGATCTTCTACAAAAAATAAAGAATCAAAAAGAAAAAATTGAAAAGAGTTTAATGAATCTTTCTTTATCTATGGATGTTTATGAAAACTATATGACAAAGTATTCTAAAGAAGATGCGGATTTGATTCATAAGCGTATAAAATCATTTGATTTGAAAAAGAATCAATTGGAAGCATCGTTACAGTCACTTTCGAATTTGGCTAATGAACAAAAACCAGATATGGATGTTTTGTTTGAACAATGGCAACAATCCCAAAAACAACTTCAAGAAATAGAAGAAACTAAGAAAAGGTTTGAGAATCATCTTCGTCAAAATGAGAGGGTTTATAATCAATTAAGTGCTAATCAAAAAGAACGCATTGATTTAATTAATACGCAAAGTCGTTATGAGCGCTTGTATAAAAAATGTTCTGGAAATTTATCAAATGATTCGAAGATGGATATTGAAACATTTGTGCAGCGTTATCATTTAAAGAAAATTTTAGTGTGTGCGAATCGTCGTTTTGAAAAGTTAAGTGGAAATCAATTTCATCTTGTTTTAAAAGATGTTGATGATTTTGGAAAAGCACGTAATGAGGGATTGGATTTAATGGTTCATTCATTAATTACCGGAAAATATCGTGATGTTTCAACTTTATCGGGAGGAGAATCATTTATGGCAGCGTTATCTTTGGCATTGGGTATGGCAGATCAAATTCAAGGAGATAATTGTGCTGTTCATTTAAATATGATGTTTATAGATGAAGGATTTGGTTCATTGGACAATGCTTCACGTAATGAATCGATTCGTGTATTAAAAGAAATGGCAGGAAACAATAAGGTGATTGGTATTATTAGTCATGTTTCGGAATTAAAACAACAAATTGATTCTAAGTTACTTGTTTCTAAAAATGAAAAGGGTAGTAGTGCAAAGTGGAATTTTGATTGATTGTAAGGGGTTGCATGATATAATGGTATAGATGAAAGGAGATGTTTTTTTGAAATATACATCTTTAATGGAACCAATTAAAATTGGTCAAACAGTGGTTAAAAACCGTGTCTTTATGCCTCCGGTTTCCACAAACTTATGCGCTAAAAATCATTATATTAGCGATGAATTAATTGAACACTATGCTTCACGAGCAAGAGGAGGGGTAGGTTTAATTATTACCGAAGTCACAACGGTAGAACCTGTCTATACGTATTTACCAGGAGATATTTCTATTTGTGACGATTCTTATATTGAAGGTTGGAAAAAACTAGCCGATGCGTGTCATGAATATGGTGCTAAAATTATGCCACAATTATTTCATCCTGCTTATATGGCTTTTCCATTACCAGGAACACCACAATTAATTGCTCCTAGTAATGTAGGTCCATATTATGCCAAGAGTGCACCTCGTGCTGTTACAATTGATGAAATCCATACATTAGTAAAACAATTTGGAGATGCGGCCTATCGTGCCAAAGTGGCAGGATGTGATGGGGTTGAAGTTCATGCTGCTCATGCCCATGGTTTATTAGGAGGTTTCTTAACACCTTTATATAATAAGCGAACAGATGAATATGGTGGAGATATCAATGGTCGTTTACGTATTGTATTAGAAGTTATTGAAGAAATTCGTAAACGTTGTGGTAATGACTTTATTATTGATGTTCGTATTTCGGGAGATGAATATTCGGATGGTGGACTAAATATCAACGATATGATCTATGTTTGTAAACAATTAGAAAAAGCAGGAGTTGATTTTATTCATTGTTCAGGAGGAAATACGGTTAAACGTGGTTCTAGTATGCCAGCTCCAGGAACAAAACAAGGGTCTCATTGTTTATTGAGTGAAGAATTAAAGAAATATATCCATATTCCTGTGGCAACCGTAGGTCGTATTAATGAACCTTGGATTGCCAATGAATTAATTGAAAATGGTAAAGCCGATATTTGTATGATGGGAAGAGCCAACCTTTGTGATAGCGACTTTGTCACTAAGGCCATGGAAGGAAGAGAAGATGAAATTCGTCCTTGTATTGGTTGTGGACGTTGCTTGACAGGTGTTATGTTTGGAAAACCAGTTGGTTGTACGGTAAATCCATCAGTAGAAACTAATGTGATTCCTAAAGCTGAAGTACCTAAAAAAGTGCTTGTCATTGGTGGAGGTCCTGCTGGACTTGAAGCGGCTTATGTTTGTTCACAAAGAGGACATGAAGTTGTTTTATGTGAAAAGACAAATGAATTAGGTGGTTTGTTACGCTTAGCGGCTGTACCGGTTGCGAAACAAGATTTATCAAAAGTCATTAAATTCATGATTACACGTTTGAAAAAGACAAATGTTGAAATTCGTATGAATTGTGAAGTGACAAATGAAATGATTGAAAATGAATTTAAGGACTATGTGGTATTAGGTTCAACGGGTGCAAAATCGAAAGTATTTGATGCCTTTACTTCTTTTAAATCAACAATGACAGCAGATGATATTTTAGCCGGCCGTAAAGTAACTGGTAAAAATGTTGTGATTATTGGTGGGGGTTCAGTTGGATGTGAAACAGCGGATTACTTAGCACCATTAGTTAATGATTTATTCCCAGCAAATCGTAATGTTACCATTCTTGAAATGACGGATTCTTTAATGACAGGTGAAGGTGGAGCGGCTAAGAGTGTATTAACTCGTCGTTTAATGGAAAAAGGTGTTCGCATTGAATTTAAGGCCAAAGTAGAGCGTGTTGATGAAAATAATATTTACTATACACAAAATGGAACAGAACACGTTATCGATAATGCTGATACACTTGTATTTGCTTTAGGATATACACCAACACCAATTGAAAATGATCGTATTATTCAAATGGGTGATAGTGCTAAAGTGGGTAATTTAAAAGATGCCATTGGTAGTGCATATGAAATTGCTATGAAAATATAGGAGGCTTTATGAGCAAAGATTCAAAACTATTACAATCTATTAAAGTTGGTAATTTAACTTTAAAAAACCGTATTATGTTTCCACCTCTAACTACAGGATATGAAGAACGAGATGGATCCATTGGTCCAAGAAGCTTTGCGTTCTATCAACGTTTAGCTAAAGGGGGAGCAAGCTATGTTGTCATCGGAGATGTGGCTCCGGTAAATACAGCGAGTCCAACACCTAAATTATATGATGATTCCCAAATTCCTACTTTTAAAAAGTTAGCGGATGCGATGCATGAATATGATTGTAAATTGGCACTTCAAATTTTTCATCCTGAATATGACGTTCCAGGGGTAGGAAAATTAATTATGGCTAGTCGTATGGCTGCCGTTGAAGGACAAAAAGCAAAAGCGGCTGGAGATATGGAAACATTCCAATTAAAAATGAAGGAATCACAAGATATTTCTACGCAAGCTTATGCCAAATTACATCATGATATGAAGTTCTTCGTAACAGAATGTAGTCATGAACAATTAAATGATATTAAAATGGCAATTGCGAATTGTGCTAAAAAAGCACAAGAAGCAGGCATTGATGCCATTGAAGTGCATGGAGATCGTTTATTGGGTTCTTTGTGTTCTACTATTTTGAATCATCGTACTGATGAATATGGTGGAAGTCTAGAAAATCGTACTCGCTATGCTTTAGAAGTTGTACAAGCTATTAAAGAAGCGGCACCAAATGTAATGGTTGAATATAAATTACCTATTATCACAGTAAATGAAGATGGTTCTTTACGTGGTAAGGGTGGATTAATTGAAGAAGAAGCATTAATCTTTGCCCAAATGCTTGAAAAAGCGGGTGTCGATCTTATTCAAGTAGCGCAAGCTAATCATACTGGAAACATGGGAGATACAATTCCTCCAATGGGTTCAGTTCCATATAATTGGACATTGGATACATGCCGTAAAGTTAAACAACTTGTTTCCATTCCAGTGGCAACGGTAGGACGTGTTGTTTCAGTTGAAGCAGGAGAAAAAATCTTAGCGGATGGAGATGCGGATATGATTGGGTATGGTCGTTCGTTGTTAGCTGATCCAGACATCGCCCTAAAAGTTGAAAAAGATGAACCAATTCGTGAATGCTTGAACTGTAATAAAGGATGCGTGGATGCGATTCAAGGTCGTCGCTACATTTCTTGTGTATTAAATGCAGAAAATGGTGATGAAGAAACGGTTTATATCAAACCATGTGAAAATCCTAAGAAGATTGCCGTAGTTGGTGGTGGTATTGCTGGATGCGAAGCAAGCCGTGTTGCTAGTATCCGTGGTCACAAAGTAACTTTATTTGAAGCAACAGATAAATTAGGTGGTCAAATTAATATTGCGTGCATTCCTCCAAGAAAAATGGAAATTTTACGTTCTGTTAAATATTATGAAGAAATTTTACCAACAATGGTGGATATTCAATACAATACCAAACCAGACGCAGCTACATTGAATCAATTTGATGAAGTAATTGTTGCCATTGGTGCCCAAGACTTTATGTTGAATGTACCAGGAAATACACAATACGTTGTTTCGAGCTGGGATGTATTAAACGAAGTCGTTGATGTGAAAGGAAAGGTTGCTGTCATTGGTGGTGGATTAGTTGGTACGGAAACTGCTGAATATTTAGCTAATAAAGGTTGTGATGTATCCATTATTGAAATGACAGACAAAATTGCGGCTCAAGAATCAGGAACTATTCTTCCTTTAATCATGGATGACTTTAAAAAACATGATGTTAAGCAATATACAAATACAAAGGTAACAGGTATTTCAGAAGATGGTAAAACCGTATTAGCAACCAATCCAGATCCAATCGAAATTCCTTGTGATGCGATTGTAATGGCTGTTGGTTCTAAGAAATTAGTCTTTGATGAAACAGGTATTGACGTTCCTGTTCATTATGTAGGAGACTGTGCTGGTGATCGTACAGCGGATATTGCCAGTGCCATTCGAAGTGCTTATCATTGTGCTAATGAAATTTAATTTGAACTAAGGTGTCAAATCATGACACCTTTTTTACATTTTGATGCGAAAAGTATATAAAAATACAAAGTTTTAGCATCCCAATGCTAAAACTAATTCAAAATCGAAAGTTTTCGCATTCGATTAACTCTTTTTTCCATTTTTGATACCAACTATTCCACATCTCTTTTAAATTCATAAAAAGGCTTTATAATGAAATCATCAAAAGAGCTAAAGCCATTAGTTCTTGTATCAAACTTATATAGCTCTCTGAAACAAATAAACAATATATAGGTTATGATGCTTTATAATCCTCCAAATGAAATTTGAAAGAAAGAAGGAATGATGCCAATGGATATATCAGAATCAAGTGATTCATAAATAGACGAACTGATTAATGAAAATATTAGTTCGTCTTTTATGTTGGATAGTAAGGAGAGAAGTATGAATTTAAAAAGTATATTTAAAAAGACAAGTCTTGTTCCTATGGATTTAAATGAAAAAAATGTAGTTTCAATTTATAATAAATGTCTTCCAACTTCGACTACAACTTCATTTGAACCATCGAATTTAATGGCAAATAGTGAAACGGTTTTACAGTTTGATCGTATTCAGCTTCATAAACAAAAAAAGACGATTCAATTTATGATGGGGCAATTAAGAGATGTTCATAAACATAAATATCTTGTTTTCGATCATTCGATTTTAAAATATGATGGAACAAGCTGGACGGATTCAAAACAAGTTGAAATGTATTTTCTTAATTTATGTAGAGCCTGTGATTTAACGGAACCTTTTGATGTTGGTAAAAGAGGGTTAATGTCTTATTATCATGAAGATATTATTCCGACATTAAGTCCAAG